>NZ_JBBGZG010000020.1:0-97437 GCF_037479315.1 Comamonas sp. MYb69 | reverse complement strand
TTACCATTCAGTTCGGAGACCGCATCTCCATCAACTGAAGCCCGTCCCGTTTACACAAAATATCGGACACGCCCAGTCACAGAGAGCCTCTGCTAGATCTTGCAGACCGCCAGTTCGCGCCTACCACAGCTGTTATTGAGCCTGCCGCCGGAATCCAGTCCTTGCTTAGGCGCACACTGACCCTCGCTAATCCGCTAAGCCCGTCAAATCGCAAGCTGTGCAATCAGATCGGTGTGCTTGAGTCAGTAGATGCTTTAAAAATGCTTACTCCTGCCCAAGGTGGCGGGATGCTCCTATCGGGCATGACAGCTGCCGGCAAGTCGGCGTTACTTACACGCGCGCTCGAGATCTTTGCCCCACAACAAGTACTCGATCATGGAAATTCTGAAACAGGTGGGTACTATCGGCTACGGCAATGCGTGTATCTGCTTGTCGACCATCCGAGCAACGGCTCACGCGGCGCATTACTCAAGCGCATCTTGCAGTGCCTCGACAGCAAAGTCCAGACAACCTACTACGAGGAACATCGGAGGGTCACCAACCTAGACTCGCTATTGGTGACAGTGTCCAAGCTACTCACTCGCCATCGTGTTGCACTGCTATGTGTCGACGAAAAGCAGGAATCGACATTCGAGGACAGCCCCTGGCGAATGGAATTCGCTCTTTTTTATCTTCAGTTGATGAATTTGGGGATATCTGTTGTTCTCGCGGGTAACCCTTTGGCCTTTGAACACCTCGGCAGCTACAGCCAGCTCATGCGCCGCTTCAGTACTGGAGGAGTTCATTCGCTTTTTCCTGCAGACCCCCGCAGAGACCCTTGGTGGGCACGTGATTTTGTTCGTCACGCGAGGGAATTTTCGATTATCGAAGAATGGACTATTGATGAGCAAAGAAGGTCTCTGTTCGAAAACGAGAACTCAGCTGGCTTGCCGGGCCTCTTTATGGCTTATCACCAAGAGGTTCAAAGGTCAGCCCTCCGCCGCGGCGGCCTTTTCGCAGCGGTCGGAGAACAAGACTATCTCGCAGCTCAAACCTCCCCACGTTTCAAGCATTTGCGCCGAATCGCACTAGCAGCGGCCTCAGAAGAGGCTCGTCTTTCGAGTCAATTCATCGACATTCCGCCAGTAACTAGGCCGATAAAAACACCCAAGAATACAGTCATGCGCAGTCCAACTGACGCCATGAATACAGCGGCCCCAAAAGTAACAATTACCGCGGCAGAGAAGCTCGTCCGTAGCTTCAAAGCTAGGCAAACCAGGCAAACCAATCAGATCTCTCAGCGCCTCAAAGCGCTGAGCAAATTGCCACCCGAGGACGTTAGACGCTTAGGAGTAAGCGAAGATTTAATTGATAGTATGACTAAACAACTGGAAGCTCTCAAATCTGTTGAAAAAAAGAAGCCGGGACGAGCCAACTAGAGGAGTCATGATGCAGCACGATGCTTCAAAATCAGGTCGCTTCACTGCAACCCACAGCCTCTTTTCAATCCATCCAGATGAGACGCTGTATAGCTGGTGTGCTGCAAACCATGCCATGAGCTGTTGCCGCAACTCTGCGGCAACAGCTTCAGAGCTTCTTGGTGCCGCTCATGCTGTTCGACAACATGAGTTCCCGCATTCGCTTGAAAGGTTCACTGCTATCTCAAAAGCAGAGCCAGCTTCCTGCCTTGGGCTTCTCCGCGATCATTCGGTAGCTGGCTTCTACCTACCGTTCCTAAGTGCACAAGCGCAAAAAGAGCTCGCCTATCAAGCACTACACCCACAATCAACGCACTGGATGAGAGCAGTGTTGGGATCATCACGCACCCAACAGGTAACGCATCCACTGAAATGGTGCTGTCGTTGCATGCAGCATGACATAGAGAACATCGGCCGCCCCTTATGGCATACAGTCCACCAATACCCGACAGCTGTAATCTGTACCCAACATAACGAGCCATTGCGTTCGAGCTATCGAAGACGCAAGCAATGGCGTTTGCCTAGTAAAGAGGACGGGATCGCAATTGTGGTCCCAGACGCCTTGAGTCAACTTGCGAGCAATGCTGCTGCATTAGGCAGCCATCTTCAAAGGACTCCATGCATAGACATGCTCTCTTTGCGCCGCTCCGCTATCTGCCGGTTACAGGAAATTGGTGTCATACATTCAGCCAATGGTATGCGGCACGAACGAATCGCTAGATGGTTCTCTTCCACCGGATCTTCCTCTCTAGTGCGGATTGCACAACCCGAGCTAAACGAACTCATTGATGGCAGCCTAATCCCGGGACTGCTTTGGCGAAAAAAAAAGTCGACGGCGATTGCCTGGGTGGTCTTATGGAACGCTCTGGAGTGGAAGTCCCATCATGAGCTCATTCACTCTTTTGCAGATGCGGCTTCGGGTCGCAGTCCGTCCATAAAAGGCCAACTCCCGTTATTTAATGAATTTCCAACAGATTCATTAGTGGCGCCAGAATACGTCCGTGACGCGTTTCAATGCTGCGACAGCTATGCGGACGTCATGGAGCGGTTACGCGTTAGCCGCCGTGATGTTGTTAGATGGTTGGAAGTCGACCCCACACTACGTAACGAGTGGAAATCGCGTCTCCGTAACACTCACCAAGCTGAATGCATTGAACGCATCCGATGCTTCGTACAAAGCGCACCACAAAGCCGGCGAGCTGACATTGAAAATCACTGCAGTGCCGACTACCGCTGGATGCGTGAACATGCGCCCAACCAGCTGGCTGCTTTGATGAAATCGCTGGGCAATCGAAGCTCGTCGCAATTTAGGTTTGAATACTAAACAAAAACCATTTGGGTGGACTTTTTAAAACCTACGATCAGCTTTTCCATAGAGAAAATATGAATTCACTACGTGACTTGCACAACCTTTAATTTCTGCAGTGGACGCTGCAAAGCCAAACTCCCAAACAGGCATGAATGCATCTGAACCGTGCCTTATATGAGCTTCTAATTATCTAGAATTTGGCACAGAAAATATATCAGGAAATCACCACCCATATTAAAACAAACTGATAAATTTATAGAGAAATACAGCTAACAAATCCAAAATTAGCACTGGCGTTTCCAAACATGATTACATACGATTTCCAGGAAGAATATTTCTCACTGTTTCCGCCCCAAGATCCAACACCATCGATTTACGGACTTTGCTCCATGCAAGTTGAATTGTAGTATACGAAAGACCTGAAGCAACTGCAGCTGAATGAAGACTCAAAGGCATTATCAATGCATACGTAGTTCGACTACTGATACCTAAACGAGATGCATACTGCCTAACAACGTTTGAGAAGCATAATTGATAGGAATGAACGCTTGGCAGCGCGTCACCAGAACCTAGAACTCCAGATACTTTTGGACAGATCAACTGCATCACGCGGCGCAGAAGAATTCTGACGGAGAGATATTTGTCACCGTTTTCGAAAACATTCTCCGCAATCAACAAAGGTATATTTATTAACTCCCACACCTGCTTGATCGAAGAGACCTCCCACTCACGACAGATATAATCCACCACTACCTTTTGCGCATCGACCCAAGATGGAAAGTTGGAGATAAACAGCGAAACTTCATCATTCCATACGTTATGGCGAAATGTGTTCACCTGCGTCTCAAAAGCATTGGCAATATTCTTAATCAGCGACCAATGTGCATCCCGCACGTGAATAATTTCACCTTCAAAATTAGTACTATTGCACTTCGGGCACGGTTCACCTGGTAGACGGAAATTCTGTACTGCTCCAATGGCTGTACCACAGCCTTTACACATTGAAAGCAAAGGATTGCCATGAATGTGACAGATAGCAACCTGGGGAATCTGATGAATAACTTTCCAGCTTGCGAAACCGTACGCCTCAGACTCTATACTCGCACAGCATTCACACCAACGAAGATTTTGAACACTCGCAGATCTGACAATGGAATTGTAAGGATTACCGAGAATCAACAATTTTTCGAGAGCATCGGCTTCAGCCATGTTCTGCGAGAGATTCAGATATCCATATAGCGTGTGCTGGCGGAGCAGTTCCTGAGGTGTGAGAATTCCTGCAAAGTATGTTCGGCTAACGTAACCTGCATTCCATCCCATACATAGCGGAAGTTTTATGTTGTGCGGTAAGTTTAGAAAATTTGCGACTGTCTGCCTCTTCGACAGGTGGCTTGAAGAGCGAAGTCTGTGAACAAGCGCAGTGTAAAGATACGTGCCGCTTTTTAAGGTGGCACCAGCCCCGGCCATAGGGTTTTCGAACTCTATTCCAGTCATTCTTCACAAGACATGACGTGGGTCGCCAAATTTTCCAACTATCGCCAACGAAGTGCGAGTGGCAGCACACTCACGTTGCCTCTGAGACAGAAGAGCTTTTTCTTCAACTCTATTCAGTTGCTCCAGCTGCAGGGTTTTGTTCACATCAGTCATTAGAGATTCTTTCGGGCCCAGCCGGTGATTGTGCCGCAGATCATCCAGCGCCTCAGTTCCCGGTGGCCATGCATCTGCGGCCAATGCCGCTCATCGCCTCTGCCCTTCCGCTCGTCGCCCGTGTCCGCTTATTAGCAAAGTATTACCTATGATTCATTTTATGAAACATGGGCAATGGTCACTGCTGCGCCGGACATCCGGCTTTACTGCGATCGAACTTTTGGTGGTGATCGCCATTGTGGCGATTCTCGCTTCGCTGGCTCTGCCCAGCTTCAAGGGCTTGACCGAACGCTGGCGTGTCCGCAGCGCCGTAGAAGACCTGCAGTCCACCCTGTACTACGCCCGTTCAGAGGCCATCCGGCGCGCGGGCAATGTGGTCATTGTCAAAAAGGCCGATGGCGACGGCTGCACCAATGCTGGAAGTGACGCGCAATGGGGCTGCGGCTGGTTGGTGTTTGTCGATACCAACCGCGATGGCGCTCAGAGCGGCACTTCAGAAATCACACTGCAGCAAACCAGTGCGCCGACACGCACCGAAGTGGAGATCAGCAGTGCGGGTACCACCATGAACGCCATGATCAGTGTCGACCGCTGGGGACATTTCAGCAATAACACTGCACAGACCTTCGTCTTTCGGGCTTGGCCGCAAGGATCGAGCAGCAGCGATTCCGCAGCCTCCGCGCTTTGCATCCAGCCCGGTGGTTTGATCAAACGCCTGAGCTCAGGCGCTGCGGATTGTCCTTGACCATGCAATGCCCATCGATACGCGGTCCACGGTCGCCCATGACAAGCCCAAATACAGAAAGAAGTCCTATGCGCAGATTGACGAGAATCTCTGCAACGCAGCGCGGCCAGCGAGGCATCAGCTTGCTGGAGTCACTCATCGCCCTGGTGGTCGCCGCTCTCGGCATCTTGGGCATCGTGGGCGTGCAGCTGCGAACCCTCAGTGACACGCAAACCAGCGTTCGCCGAGAGCAGGCGATCAGGCTCATCGAAGACCTGAGTGAACGCATGAAGGTCAATCCCAATGCGATGGCCAATATGAGCAGCTATCTCAGCGATTGGGACGATACACCCAGCCCCAGCAAAACTTGCAGCACCGTTGTTTGCACGGGTGCGGAACTCGCCGTCTACGATGTTTCTCAGTGGAAAGCATTTGTCAGCAGAGCATTGCCATTGGGCGATGCCAATCTCTTCACGTCCGCAGGCGAAGACGTCGCTGCCAACCGCCGTCAGTTAGGCGTGATGATCCGGTGGCGAGAAAACGAGAGGAAAGGGGCCGACAGCGATTACCGCTCCGCCATCAATGCCGCTTCGGACAGCGGCGCCGCCGTGAGCTGCGGCGAAGGCTACACCTGCCACCTGCAGTACATCCCCGTCAGTGCCCGCTGCGCACCCTACAAGGGCACCAGCACTGCCCGTTTTTTCTGCCCAGGGATTTGATATGCATACAAAAAACACAAAGGGCTTGAACAGCGTGCCTGCAGCGACTCTGGGCCACGCCTTCAAACCAAGACACCAAAGCGGCATCACGCTGGTTGAGCTGATGGTCGGCGTCGCCATCGGTTTGATGGTTGTTGCGGTCGCAGGCGGCGCGCTGATGGTCTCGCGCAGCACTTCAGGGACCGTCAGCGATGCAAGCCAGTTGCAGCAACAGGCTGGATATGCCTTTCGCGTCATTGGACAACAACTGAGGCAGTCGGGCTCGCTCTACCTCAACCTCAATGCCACCAAGAATGCCAACACAGACATTGACCGGTATGCGCTGCCGGTGGCTTTCGAGGCCAAGGCCACCTCATCACAACCGGACCGGAATTTTTCCCCCGCCACTGACACCATCAACGGCACAGACACCACGCTCACCCTGGGTTACCGACGCTACAAGGAACCGGTGTACCCCCTCAGCGACACATCCCTGGCGACGCAGTCGCTGTCCCGGGATTGCCAAGGTGGCCCCCAGGACCTGGACACGGCGGACAACAACAGCTTTATGCGTATTTCCAGCGCATTCGCACTCAACGCCAACAACCTGGTCTGCACGGGAACCTCGGGAGCAACCCAGCCGGTGATTGGCAACGTCGCCAATTTCAGAATCCGCTATCTTCGTATGACCGACATCGCCAGCGGCGCGCCCAAAATCCAGTACGTCAATGCAGCTGGAGTCGGTACCAACTGGGGACAAGTTACCGGCGTGGAAGTCTGCCTCGTGCTTTATGGCACCGAGCGCATGAACCTGACCACTGCCAGCTACACCGACTGCGATGGCACCACCGAGGTTGACTACGCCAGCGCCGACGCCACCGATATGAGCGGAAGCGCCATCGGCGCAAATCGCGCCCAACGCCTGCACATGGTGTTTCGCAGCGTCTACCAATTGCGCAGCCAGGGGCTGATTGGCAATGTGCTGTAACCCGAACCAAGAGCCCTAACCATGCAAGGCAGATTCTTCATTCGCGACCAACGCCCACCGCTCCGCCAGCAGCGCGGCGTAGCGCTGTTCGTCGTCATCATCTTTGTCATGCTGTCGATGCTGCTGGCCCTGTGGTCGGCACGTACCTCTTTGTTTGGGGAGATGTTGGTCAGCAATGATGCAGATTACCAGCGTGCCTTTGAGGCAGGACAAGCGCTGCTGCAGGATGCGGAGCTGGACATCCGCAACGAGAATGCTGACGGATCGGTGTGCAGCGGCACTGGCGATGTCTGCCGTCAGAGCACCGCAGACCAGATTCCGCTGGAAGCGCCCTCCGTCGGCAAGCTGCTGGCAACGCTGGACAGCCAAACCTACAAGTGCCGCAACGGCCTGTGCACCAAGCGCCAGGGCAACCAGGATTTCTGGAACAACAGCGATGCCGATCGCGGCGTTACCTTGGCGCAGATGACCAGCACCCCCACCGGCGGTGCGCCCGTCGGTGCGCGTTATGGCCAGTACACCGGAGCGAAGCTGGGCAATGCCAGCAACCCGGCCAACCCTATTCTTGCAGACCGCAGTGCTGCCAACCGCGGCGGCTGGTACTGGATTGAGGTGCTGCCCTATGACGAAAGCAGCAAGAACTCGAACCTGATCGTGGCCGAAGACAGTGCCGGTAACAGCATGGTGGCCAATAACTTTTTGGCGCTGAATATGATTCCGAATGTGGTTTATCGCATCACCAGCCTTGCACATGGCCGCAAGCCCAATACCCAGGTCGTTTTACAGCAGACCTATGCCCGGCAGCGACTCAAGGACTGAGTCTCTGGCGCTGGATCCTTCACGCTTTACCAGCCACATGCAGGCCTAGTGCCGAGACTGGCTAAAACCCATTATTCGCAGTATCGACAGGAGGCGCTGTGGCTCATAACAACACCCCCCATTTCCGCAAACACCTGCTGGCCTTGGCGGCTTGCGCTGCTTTGCTACCGCAGGGCAGCTGGGCACTGGACCTGGCCAGCGGACCGCCAGGTACCAAAGAGCCCTATGTGGCCCCCAACATCATCATCTCGATCGATGACTCGGGGAGTATGCAGTACCGCCTGGACCGCGAAAACCAAAGTGGCGCGAGCAATACCCAGGTGCCAAATACCGATGGTTCTTGGCCAGTGTCAGCCCGGCGTATCAATGTGCTTAAGTACGCCCTTATCGGAAATGGTGGCAGCGGCGGCGTATTGCGCGATACCTCACTGCTGCCAGACGGCAAGGTGCGCATGTCTTGGCAGGCCATGTGGAACAACGGCAATGCCTCGGGTGCAGGCAGCGTCGACAGCACCTCGATGAACACCAACTCGATGCGGGTCCTCAATACCAGCCACCGCAACAACTTGATCAGTTTTGTCAACGGCCTCAGCGCGGTGAACGGCACACCCTCACACAAGATGTTCTCGCAGGCTGATGCTTATATGCGACGTCCGCTGTCGACGAACAGCCCCTGGGCGTCGGTCCCTGGAACGACAGGATCGCCTTATCTGGGCTGCCGCCGCAGCTACCACATCATCATGACGGATGGCCGCTGGAACAGTGGAGCCTCCAAACCCAGCCAAACGGACAATGCCACGAACCTGACCTTGCCCGATGGTACCGTCTACGGTGGCACCACGGCCGCCGCCCGAGCCAAGAGTGCACTGTACCGCGATGCATTTGACAATACGCTGGCGGACTGGGCCTTCTACAGCTGGGCCGTGCCGCCGCACACCACCGGCTGGACTGGCACGATGCAGCCCACGGCTGACTACCGCAAGGCACCAGCAACTGAAACGTTCACCAGTGGTTCCACCACCGGGACGCTGGACCGTTACTGGAACCCCCGATACAACCCGGCCACCTGGCCGCATATGGTGACCTACACCATCGGTTTCAGTGCGCTGTCCTACACATGGAAGCAGAACTACAGCGACGCAAAATACAACATCAGCGCTTCATCCAGCATGGTGCCTTTTGGCTATGACGGCAGCTTTCCCGCGCTGGTCAATGGCACCAAGACCTGGCCCGACATGAACGGCGGCGGCGAAGATGTTCGTGCATTGGACCTGTGGCACTCGGCCATCAATGGGCGGGGCCGCTTCTATGCAGTAGAAAAAGGCGAGGATCTGGAGAAGGCCTTCCGCGAGATTTTTGGCCAGATCAACACCCAGACGGATGCCGACCTGACCTCCTCGGTCAGCAGTGGCTCGAATGCGGCGCGCTACGATGTGGCCACCTTCACTGCGGGCTACCAACCCGACTCCAACTGGAAGGGCTATGTCGCAGCCAGAACCGTGAACAAGAGCGGCACCAGCACGCCAGCATGGGAGAACAAAACCACCGCCGACTTGCTGGATGCCCGCACCGGTGTGACTGATCGACTGGTCCTTGGCTGGAGTGACCAGTGGGTGACCAAAACCGGCACGACCTCAGGCGACAAAGGTGGTGTGCAGTTCAAGTGGGCCAGCGACCAGACTTACCTGAGCACCGCGCAAAAGGCCAAGATTGGCCTGGCCAGTGCCACCCCTATTTCCACCAGTGGCGAGAGCATTGTGAACTTCATCCGAGGCGATCGCACGCTGGAAGGCTCCGACACCACCGGCTACACCACCGCCAAGCCCTTCCGCGAACGCAAGAGCCGCCAGGGCGACATCATCAACTCCGGCGTCTGGTATACCGGCGCGCCGTCCGGTACCTACGCGCTCCAAGGCTACAGCAGCTTTGTGCAAGCCCAGAAGAATCGCGTTCCCATGGTCTATGTCGGCGGCAATGACGGCATGTTGCATGGTTTCTCTGCCACCGATGGCTCTGAAAAAATGGCCTACGTCCCCAATGGCGCCTTGTCAACGATCAAGAACCTGGCCGGCTCTGGCTATACCCACCAGTACTATGTCGATGGCTCCCCCATGACGGGCGATGTGGAGCTTGGCGGCGTCAAGGAAACCACTCCTGGCACCGAAGCCTATATTGCCGACTGGCGCACCTTGTTGGTAGGCACCATGGGTGCTGGCGGCAAGGGCTACTTTGTGCTGGATGTCACCAACCCGGCAGCTGGCAGCACCTCTAGCGCACCCAGCTTTGCGGCAGCCAATGCCAACACGCTGGTGCGCCTGGACCGGACTCGCGGCGTAGCAGACGCCTTGGATTGCACGGCGCTGACGGGCACCCAGCGCACCGCCTGCATTGCAACCGCTAGCGAGAACAACGACATCGGTCACATAACCGCCAAGCCGGTGATGGACGAAACCGACTTTCTGCGCACCACACAGATCACGCGGATGAACAACGGCCGCTGGGCCGTGGTGATGGGCAATGGCTACAACAGCACCAACCAACGCCCCGTTCTGCTGATTCAGTACCTGGACAAGGGCCAGGAACTGGTACGCCTGCCAGTCACCAGCCAGGCCGCTGGCACCGGCTATGCCATTGACAATGGCCTGTCCGCTCCGCGCCTGATAGACCTGAATGGCGATGGACGGGTGGACATCGCCTACGCCGGCGACAACCAGGGCAACCTCTGGAAATTCGACCTCACCAGTGACGTCGCCAGCGAGTGGAATGTGGCCTTTAGCAGTACGCCGCTGTTCACCGCGCGCGGTCCTTCGGCCCTCAGCTCCTCATCACGCAGCAATGTGCAGCCGATCACTGTTGCACCGACCGCTCGCGCAAACGATCGGGTCAAGGAAGTGACGCAAACAGACGGCACCAAGAAATCTGTACCCGTGGGCGGCATGATGGTGGCCTTTGGTACCGGCCGCAATGTGAGCCGAACCGACCCCAGTGATGTGCTGGTGCAAAGCATTTATTCCGTGCTGGACAATACACGCTACCGTGTCCGAAAAACCGAAGGTTCCAGCCAATGGTTGGAAGTACATCCTGGTAAAGCATGCGACTCTTCAGCACCGGCTGAATGCCTGGTAGTTCCAGCGCCCGCAGCCTTGGGCACGGGTGTAGCGACTGCCGGTTTGGCCAAGCGTGAGATCGCCGAGCTGACGATTGCCGGTGGCGTAGGCGGCCGGGTGGACGAAGTGGACACGCTCGACAAGACCACCTGGGGCACGACCTACAACGGTTGGTACATGGACCTTCCAGCGGTGGGCGAGCGCGCGCTCAAGAACCTGGAGCTGTATGACAACACCAATATCCTGGTTGCCTACACCCAGGTGCCGGCCAAGGGCCTGGATGTGGATGTCACCCGCGAAAGCTGCGACTCCACGTCGGTCGATACCGAGCGCCAGTACCGCACCATGCTCAATATCATGGACGGCAAAAAGCCCAGCATCCAACTGATCAACCTGGGCAGCAATACCTCCTTCGGCGCGACGGAAAACGGCAATGCTTCGCGTGCACAGGTTGACAAAGGCTCGCACTCCCAGGTTGCATCGTCGGAAACGCAGATGCTCGATATCAGCACCTGTACTGGCGACCGCTGCATCAACAATATGGAGGCACTGCTGCGCATGCCTGAACAAACTTTGCGCCCCAGCTGGCGCCAGCTGCAGTAAGAAGGACCAGCAATGACACCGAAAAACCTGAGGATGCAGCGCGGCTTCACGCTGATTGAATTGATGATTGTGGTGGCTGTCGTCGGCATCCTGACTGCGATCGCGCTGCCCAGCTACAACGAATACATCCTTCGCGGTCACCGCGCAGACGGGCGTACGACCTTGCTGCAAACCGCTCAGTGGATGGAGCGTGCGGCTACAGCCAATGGCACCTACCCAACGAGTCTTCCTAGTAGCATGACCTCCATGGCCTCTGGGCGCTATGCGATCAGCCTGGACTCAGACGGCGCCACCTTCACGCTGACAGCCACGGCCCAAAACGCCCAGGAACATGACAAGTGTGGCAACTACACGCTGACCAATACAGGTCTGCAAGGCGCCAATGGCAAAACCGAAGGCGCTTCCGGTTACGACAGCAGCTGCTGGACAAAATAAGCCGCCGAGCAGCACCAGTAAAAAAGGCTCCAGCAATCCATTGCCGGAGCCTTTTTTATCGCCCATCCTCAGGGCAAAACCATCACCCCAGCGCCCCCCGCATCTGCTCAATCACCCCCTTGTAATCAGGCTTGCCAAAAATCGCACTGCCCGCCACAAAGGTGTCGGCCCCCGCATCCGCCACGCGGCGGATATTGGTTTCCTTGATGCCGCCGTCGACTTCCAGGCGGATGTCCTTGCCGCTGGCGTCGATGCGCTTGCGCGTTGCTTCGATCTTGCGCAGGGTCGAGTCGATGAAGCTCTGGCCGCCAAAGCCGGGGTTGACGCTCATCAGCAAGACCAGGTCGATGTCCTCGATCACCCAGTCCAGCACGTCCAGTGGCATCGCCGGGTTGAACACCAGGCCAGCCTTGCAGCCCTGCGCCTTGATGGCCTGGATGCTGCGGTGTACATGGGCCGAAGCATCGGGGTGGAAGCTGATATAGTCGGCGCCTGCCTGGGCAAAGGCGGCGGCCAGCTCGTCCACCGGCTGCACCATCAGGTGCACATCGATAGGTGCCGGCGTACCGTCAGGCTTGATCGCATGGGGCTTCAGGGCCGCGCAAATCATCGGCCCGAAGGTCAGATTGGGCACGTAATGGTTGTCCATCACGTCAAAATGTATCCAGTCCGCGCCAGCGGCCAGTACGTTGCGCACTTCCTCGCCCAGGCGGGCAAAGTCTGCAGACAGGATTGAGGGGGCAATTCGGTAGGTGGAGCTCATCCCTCTATTGTCGCAGTTAGTATTTCTACCTGACTTCAATCCAGTTTCACATGCCAAAGTTCCAGTTTGAGGTGTCGGTGACACCACAGTACCTGCCTGAGCAGTCCCTGCCCGAGGCCGGCGTATTCCACTTTGTCTATAGCATCATCATTCGTAACAGTGGTGAGGTTCCCGCGCAGCTGATCGCGCGGCACTGGATCATCAAGGACGCCACCGGCTTGGTCCAGGAGGTCAAAGGCCTGGGGGTGGTGGGCCACCAACCGCTGCTCGCTCCCGGCGAATCCTTTGAGTACCAGAGCCAGTGCCGCCTGGCCACCCCGCAAGGCAGCATGGAAGGCAGCTACCTGTGCATCAGCGATGAGGCCCAGACCTTTGACTGCCCGATCCCCCGCTTCACGCTCGACGCCACACAGTACCCCGCCCAAGACGACGACCTGGCGCAAGGACGAGTGCTGCATTGATGTTCAGCAAGAAGAAACCAGATCCGCTGGCGCAGCTGCTCGCAGCGCTCGACCCTGATGCCCCGCTGGCCGAGCGCAACCTCTGGATCATCGAGATCGCCGCCTGGATTCGCGGCCAGCAAAACTCGGTCGACGCGGCCGTGGCCCGCGTGAGCCAGTTGCTGGACGCCATCGATGGCGATGCCGCGCTGCGGGACAAAGTGCAGCGCTGGTGGGCCGTGCAACTGCAGACGGTGGACCTGACGGCGCTGCTGGCCGATTTTGGCTTTGCGCCCCGCACCGCCTTCTTCAATGAGCTGGCCGAGCGCCTGCGCTGGAAGCTGCTGCCCTCCACGCCCGAGACGATCGACGCCACCGTGCTGTTCTCGATGGTCCTGCACACGCCTTTCGATGCCCAGTGGCTCAAGGCCATGGACAAGCCCTTGCTCGAGCGCATCGCCCAGCTGCTGTCGCCCGGCTTTGTGTCGCTGGAGGTGATGGTCGTCCCCACGCAGATTGCGCAAAGCGATGTCGATGCCGGCAGCATTGCCGGGCTGGAGCACTACGGCAACCGCCTCTCGCCCTGGCAGCACCTGGTGCTCAATGCCCTCACCTATTGCGCCGGCCAGATTCTGGCGGCCGGCTTTGCGCCGGAGCTGCGCCTGCGCATGAGCGGCAGCGCCAAGAACACCCAGCCCTTCTACAGCCTGATCAGCGGCGTCGAAGAGCTGCGCCGCGCGATGCTGCACCCCAGCCCCAAGGCCGCCGATGTGCTGGAGGCCGAAGAGAATGTACGCCGCAGCCTGGACGAATGCCGCACCGCCGTGGCCTCGATCTACGAACACTTTGAAGACAATGGCGTCTCGGTCGGCGTCGTGTTCCGGCTGCGCCAGCTGCGCATGCGCATCTTGCGCGTGCGCGAGCTGCTCGACTGCCTGCTGTCGGCCAACCCCAAGGTCATCACCGCCAAGCTGCTGGCCCACCTGGTGGCCGTGGGCCTGGAGCGCCAGAGCATCCGCGCGCTGATCTCGTCCAACTCGTCGCTGCTGGCCTCCAAGGTGGCCGAGCGCAGCGCCGAGACCGGTGAGCACTACATCACCCGCGACAAGCGCGAGTACGCGCAGATGGCGCGCAAGGCCGCGGGCGGCGGCCTGGTGATGGCCTTCACCACCTTGATCAAGTTCGCACTGCATGCGGTGGCCATCTCCGCGTTCTGGGGCGGCTTCATCGCCGGCTTCAACTACGCGATCAGCTTTGTGCTGATCCAGCTGCTGCACTTCACCGTCGCCACCAAGCAACCGGCGATGACGGCACCGGCGATGGCCGCCAAGCTCAAGGAGTCGGGCGATACCGAGGCCGGCATTGCGTCCTTTGTCGACGAGGTCAGCTACCTGGTGCGCTCCCAGGTGGCTGCCGTGCTGGGCAATGTGTTCACCGTCTTCCCGATGGTGCTGCTGCTCACCTGGGGCTGGGCGCGTGCCACCGGCTCGCCCTTTATCGACCAGCACGAGGCCGAGCAGACGCTGAAGTCATTGACCCTGCTGGGCCCCTCGGTGTTCTATGCCGCGTTTACCGGCGTGCTGCTGTTCTCCTCCAGCATCATCGCCGGCTGGACCGAGAACTGGTTCGTGCTGCACCACATGGATTCGGCCATCCGCTACAACCCGCGCATCACCGGCTTTTTGGGCAAGGCGCGCGCTGCGCGCTGGGCGGGCTTCATGCGCCGCCATATCTCCGGCTTTGCGTCCAATATCTCGCTGGGCTTCATGCTGGGGCTGATTCCGGTGGTGGCACAGTTCTTTGGCCTGCCCATCGATATCCGCCACGTGACCCTCGCTGCCGGTCAGATCGCCGCAGCCGCCACCAGCATGGGCTTTGAAGTGCTGCACTTCCACGGCTTCTGGCTCTGCGTGGCGGCCCTGCCCTTGCTGGGCGGCTTCAACATTCTGGTGAGCTTCTACCTGGCGTTCCGCCTGGCCCTGCGCGCGCAAAACGTCAGCAATGTCGAGCGCTCGCACATATACAAGGCGCTGCTCAAGCGGGTGCTGACCCGGCCGCTGAGCTTTTTGCTGCCGCTGCGTTTGAGCCGCAACGCCAGCCCGGGAGGGCGCTGAGATGGCCCAGGGCGAGTTCGAACTGATTGCGCAGTACTTCCAACGGCCGGTGCAGCGGGCCGTGCTTGGCGTCGGTGACGACTGCGCCTTGCTCGCGCCCCGGCCCGGCATGCAGCTGGCCATCTCCAGCGATATGCTGGTGCAGGGCCGCCACTTCTTTGCCGATGTGGACCCGCGCACGCTGGGCCACAAGGCGCTGGCCGTCAACCTCAGCGACCTGGCTGCCACGGGCGCCCAGCCGCTGGCCTTCACGCTGGCGCTGGCCCTGCCCGCTGTCGATGGGCCTTGGCTGCAAGGCTTCTCGGAGGGCATGTTCGCCTTGGCCGATGCCCATGGTTGCGAGCTGGTGGGCGGTGATACCACCCAGGGCCCGCTGAACATCTGCATCACCGTGTTTGGCGAGGTGCCAGCCGGCCAGGCGCTGCTGCGAAGCGGCGCCCAGCCCGGCGATGACATCTACGTCAGCGGCCAGCTGGGCGATGCCCGCTTGGCGCTGGAGGCCTTGCTTGGCCAGGTGCAGCTGCCCGCCGCTGCGCTGGCCGCAGCCCGCCAGCGGCTCGAAAGCCCCAGCCCGCGCGTCGCCCTGGGCACTGCGCTGCGCGGCATTGCCAGCAGCGCGCTGGACTTGAGCGATGGCCTGGTCGGCGACCTGGGCCATATCCTGCAAGCCAGCGAGGTGGGTGCCGAGCTGCAGGCGGACCGGGTGCTGGCGTGCATGGCAGCGACCGCAGGCGCACCGGGCGCGGCACTCAACCTGCCCATCGACCTGCAACTGCAATGCTGCCTGGCGGGCGGCGATGACTACGAGCTGTGCTTTACGGCCGCCGCAGACCGGCGCGATGCCGTGCAGCAGGCCAGCCTGGCCGCGCAAACCCCCGTGCAGTGCGTTGGCCGCATCACCGCCGCAGCAGGCCTGCGTGTGCACGATGCGCAAGGCCAGCCACTAGCGCAGCACTGGGCCTCGTTTGACCATTTCAAGGCCTGACGGGTCTGGTGGCCCGGCGCTGGCTGGTGCTGCACAGCGCCTTGCCGCAGGCTTATGATGGCGGGCATGAGCGACTCGCCCTTTTCCCCTTCCGCGCCCGGCGCAGCAGACCCCATTGCGGCGCCCCGCCGCGCCAACTGGTCCTTCATGCTGCGCAACCCCCTGCACTGGATGGCGCTGGGCTTTGGCTCGGGCCTGAGCCCGGTGGCACCGGGAACGGTAGGCACCTTGTGGGCCTGGGTGGCCTACCTGGTGCTGCAGCTGTGGCTGACGCCAGCGGCGATTGGCTGGGTGATTGGCGCATCGCTGGTGCTCGGCTGGTGGGCCTGCACGGCCACCGCACGCCACCTCGGCGTGGCTGATCCCGGCGCCATTGTCTGGGATGAGATCATCGCCTTCTGGCTCATCTTGTGGCTGGTCATGCCCACGGGCTTCTGGGGCCAGTTGACCGCTTTTGTGCTGTTCCGCTTTTTCGACGCCGTCAAACCCCAGCCGGTGCGCTGGGCCGATCGCTGCTTCAAAGGCTTTGGCTGGGGCGGCGGTTGGGGCATCATCTGGGACGATCTGGTCGCCGCTTTCTGCACCTTGCTTGTCATCGCCATCGGGAGACATCTGCTATGAACGCCACCGCTGCCTTGCTGACCAAAGATGGGCTGCCCATCCCGGAAACCGTGGCCCAGCTGGCCCAGCACTTGAGCCACCGGGGCTGGATGATGGCCACGGCCGAGAGCTGCACCGGCGGCCTGATTGCCGGCGCCTGCACCGAGCGGCCCGGCTCCAGCCAGTGGCTCGATTGCGGCTTTATCACCTACTCCAACCGCGCCAAATCCGCGATGCTCGATGTGCCCGCTGCGCTGATCGCCGCCCATGGCGCTGTCAGCGAGCCGGTCGCCCGCGCGATGGCCCTGGGCGCCATTGCGCAGTCCCAGGCCCAGGTCAGCGTGGCGGTGACCGGCGTGGCCGGGCCAGATGGCGGCAGCGCCAGCAAGCCCGTTGGCACCGTCTGGTTTGGCTGGCAGGTGGCCGGGCAGCTGCACAGTGAAGTGCAGCGGTTTGACGGCGACCGCCACGCAGTGCGCCAAGCCACCGTGCAGCATGCGCTGCGCCGCCTGCTGGCGCTGGTGCAGGCTGCCCCGGCGCAGTAAGCGCTGTCCCACACCCAAACTTAGCCTTGGCCGATGCGGCAAGCGCGTGCGCTGCGCCACACTTCAACCATGGCAATCCGGTTTGCAGCACTCTTCCGACTGACAGCCGATGCGACCAAGAGGAGAACCCTAATGAAACGACTTGCAATCACCACCGCTTCCATCGTGCTGGCGCTGAGCGGCCTGACCGCTTGCTCCAGCAACCCCACCAATGCCCAGATCGGTACCGGCGTGGGCGCCGTGGCCGGTGGTGTGCTGGGTGATGCCGTGTTCGGCTCGACCCTGGGCACCATTGGTGGTGCAGCAGCCGGTGCCTATTTTGGCAACCAGGTCGGCGACAACATGGATGGCAACCGCCGCCGTCGCTAAGCGCTGAACACCAAGGGGGTGTTCCACCCCCTGCATCCTGCCCTCTTAACGGCTGGCTGCCATCAGTAACACCAGTACCAAGAGCACCGCCAGTGCGGTGAACAGAATTTTTACCCAGCTATAGGGTTGCTCACCGGCCAACTGGCCGGTGTAGCCGTTGGCAAGAATCTGGTAGCTCTTGCTGCCATAGGTATAACCGACCAGCCACACGGGCACCAGCACATGCTTGAAGCTGCGGCCCTGGTACTGGCGCTGCACCTGCAGGTTGCGGTAGGTGTCGCCCGGAATCTGGCGCGCACACAGCGCCTGCACCTGCTGGTCCATATCCCCTTCGTTGATCGTGGCGGCCCGGTTCAGGTCGACCTGGTAGCGCTCCACGGTCCAGCCGCGCACAAACTCGGGCGAATAGGGTTTCAGATCGGTCCGGGTCGGGAAAGGCTCCACCTTCTGCAGCAGCCCCTGGTGCACCCCAACCGTGCCTGCAACCAGTTCATCGTCAAAGAAATGCTGCAGGCTGCCCGAGGCCGGCTCCCAGCGCACATGGCGTACCTGGCGCGTGCTGATGTTGCCATTGGCATCGCGGTACTGCTCGGTCGTGTAGTAGTAAAAACCGGCATCGGCGCGCCACTGGGCCTGCACATGGGCATCAAAGGTCCAGTACGGCAGGTAGATGCCTTTGAGCGTATCGGTCAGCGCCGCGTTCTTGAACTTGTTGGGCGCAAACCAGCGGCTGCCATACCATTTGCGGATCAGGTCGCGCACCTGGCCGTCGCTCACCTTGAACGGCAGCAGGCTTTGCGGCGTGATCGCGTCGTTGCGTTCTTCATGTGCTTGGATCGCGGGTGAGCCGCAGAAATCGCAGCGCGACGCCACCCGCCCATCGACAAACACCGAAATCGCGCGGCAGTTCTGGCACTGGTACTCGCGCCGTGCCTCGCCCCAGCCGCGTCCGCTGGCGGGGTTGGCCAGCGCGGCGGCCAGGTCCTGCTCGACGATCTCGCCCCCCAGCTGTTGCTGCTGCTCCTCGGTCCAGGGCACCACCGTGCCGCAGTAGGGGCACTTGAGCGACTGCGCCTTGGCATTCCATTCCAGATTGCCACCGCATTCGGGGCAGACATGCTTGGCCACCATCGAGGTCGGTGGCGGCGCAAAGGGGTCAGTGGCGGGAGTGGGTGAATTCACGGTCAAACTCAGCGTTGGCGCACAGCAGGTCTGCGCCACAGGCTCTCAAAACGGGGTCACACCAACGCGCATGCACCGGCCAAGGCAGCGGTGCATGGCGCGATCAGCGCAGATTTATCCGCGCAGGAACTCGTTCAGCGATTCCTGCGAGATGCGCCAGGCGCTGCCAATCTTGCGGCCCTTGAGCGCGCCCGATTCCAGCTCGGTCACGACATCCTGCACCGTCACGCCCAGCGCCTGGGCCGCCTGCTCGGGCGTCAGCACCTGCAGGCCGGCGCCGGCAGCCGCAGCGGGTGCCGCTTGCGCAGCCTGTGCGGCAGCGGGCGAGAAGGGGTCGCTGGCAGCGCCACCGGACGGCTGCTGCATGCCCTTCATCATCTCCTGCGCCATGCCAAAGCCCATCGCCATCGTCGCGGGGATGGTGGCCGCTGCCGCGCCTTCGCCGCCATTGGCCATCGCCTGGCCCATCTGGTACTTCACATAGTCGTTGAGGTTGCCGATCGCGCTCATCGACGAGCGCTTGTCGATCGCCTGTTCCACCTCGGGCGGCACCGAGACGTTTTCCAGCAGGAAGCTGGTGATCTCCAGGCCGTATTTTTCGGTGACGGCCGGGTTGATCAACTGCAGCAGCGCATCGCCCATCTCGGTGTAGCGCTGGGCCACATCGAGCACGGGCACCTGGGCCTTGGCCAGCGCTTCGCTGAAGATGCTGACAATGCGCGAGCGCATCGTGTCGGCAAACTCGTCAAGGCGGAAATTCTGGTCCGTTCCCGCCACTTCCTTGAGGAACTTGGCCGGCTGCACGATGCGGAAGTCATAGGTGCCGAAGGCGCGCAGGCGCACGACACCGAAGTCCTTGTCGCGCATCATCACCGGGTTGGAGGTGCCCCATTTGTTGCCGGTAAAGAGGCGCGTGTTGATGTAGTAGACATCGCACTTGAAGGGCGAATTGAAGCCATACTTCCAGCCGCGCAGGGTCGACAGAATCGGGATGTTCTGCGTCGTCAGCTGGTGGCGGCCGGGGCCGAACAGGTCGGCAAACTGGCCTTCGGAGACAAACTGCACCTGCTGCGATTCGCGCACGATCAGCTGGGCGCCGTTCTTGATTTCCTTGTCCTCATCGGGCCAGCGGTACGACAAGGTATCGCGCGAGTCATCGGTCCACTCGATGATCTCGATCAGTTGCTTGGTGATGATGTTCATGAGGTTCATCGGTGATCCTTGGCCAAAAGAGGATGAAAACCAGGCCATTCTAGAGCCACTGCCCGCTCGCGGCCATGTCAATCTGGGCCCGCACAGCAAAACAGCCGCAAAAGCGGCTGTTCTCAGAGCGGATGGTGAACGCCTGCTATCAGGCGCCGCAACATTTCTTGAACTTCTTGCCGCTGCCGCAGGAGCAGGGGTCGTTGCGGCCGGGTACCTCGCCCTTGACGATGGTGGCCTGGCGCGGGCCCATGCTCTTCCAGATCTGGCGCAGGTCGTACACCGCCCAGATCGCTTCGCCAAAGGTCTCCACGCGCTCCTGGCTGGTGCTGGCGGGGCCATTTTCGTCGTACATGCAGACCGTGGGGGTGCCGGTGTCGTCCTCGGTCAGGGCCACCACAGATTCCAGCGCATCGTTCAGCCAGCGGGCCGCTTCCTTGTCGCGCGGTGCGGTCCACTCATCGGCCCAGTTTTCCACGACGAACATGAAGCCCAGCGCCCAGACCTGTCCAAACGAGGGGATCTCCTGGCCGTCCAGCTCCTGGCGCTCTTCCTCGGGCAGGCTGGCAATGGCGCCGCGCATGTCCATGGCATCGGGCTGGAAGGTGTCGTCGTCTTCGAGGCTCTTGACATCGGCATCGAGCTGGGCAGTCACCTCGTTCCAGCGGATCTGCCAGAGCTCCAGAAAACGGTCCTGCTGGGCCCGGTCCTGGAAGGCCGGCAGCTGTGGCAGCTTGCCATCCGCATCGCGCTCCAGCAGCTCGCCATCGCCCACCAGCATCGGCAGAAACTCTTCGACCGGCACCGCGCGGCGCGTGCAGACCAGTGCGGTGAGCGCGCCGTCGGCAAATTCCCACTGCGGAATCTCTTCGGCGCGCGTGCGCATGTCTTCCAGGATCTGGTCGATCTCGGTCAACTGGTCGTCATTCAATCCATCGGGGATCTGGGGCTGGGTCATCGGAGCTCTCTCAATAGGGGGCCGCACAGCACAAACCCCTGCACGCTTGCAATGCCACCAGCGCCCCCTATGATGGGTCTGGTTTTGTAACAACATTGCAATGGCAGACGGCCGCTGCGCCTGGCAGGGCCTGCAGTGTAGCGCCAGCCAGGCGCCTGTGCTGCAGCCCGGGATTTGCGCGCGCTTGTGGGCGGTCTGACCTGCACCCCACACCCCATGAACCAGCTCAACAAGATTTTCCCCGTCCGCTACACCGTGATGGCGCTGTGCATGCTCTTGCTGGTCGTCGGCATCATCGCGCTCGTGCTGCAGGCCAGCGCCTGGTGGTGGCTGGCCGTGCTGGCCGGCGCCGCACTCACGCTGCTGGGCCTGCGCGACCGGCGCCAGACGCGCCACGCCATCCTGCGCAACTACCCGGTCATCGGCCATATGCGCTTTTTTCTGGAGTTCATCCGCCCGGAAATGCGCCAGTACTTCATCGAAAGCGACACCGAGGCCCTGCCCTTCTCGCGTGCCCAGCGCTCGCTGGTCTACCAGCGCGCCAAGGGCGATCCGGACAACCGCCCTTTTGGCACCTTGATGGATGTGGGCGCACGCGGCTATGAATGGGTCAACCACTCGATGGCGCCCACGCGGCTGGACGGCCATAACTTCCGCGTCTGGATCGGCGGCTCGCCCGATGCGCCGTCGCAATCGGTCGCGCCCTGCACCCAGCCCTACCATGCCAGCGTCTTCAACATCTCGGCGATGAGCTTTGGCGCGCTGTCGGCCAATGCCATCCTGGCGCTGAACAAGGGCGCGCAGATTGGCGGCTTTGCCCATGACACCGGCGAAGGCTCGATCAGCCAGCACCACCGCGTGCACGGCGGCGACCTGATCTGGGAGGTGGCCTCGGGCTATTTCGGCTGCCGCAATGACGACGGCAGCTTCAGCGAAGAGCGCTATATCGCCAACGCCACCCAGCCCCAGGTCAAGATGATCGAGCTCAAGCTCAGCCAGGGCGCCAAGCCCGGCCATGGCGGTGTGCTGCCCGGCGCCAAGGTCACCCCCGAGATTGCCGCGGCGCGCGGCATTCCGGTGGGCATCGACTGCATCTCGCCGGCCCGCCACAGCGCCTTCTCCACGCCCGAGGAGATGATGCATTTCATCGCCCGGCTGCGCACGCTCTCGGGCGGCAAGCCCACCGGCTTCAAGTTCTGCCTGGGCCACCCCTGGGAATGGTTTGCCATCGTCAAGGCCATGCTCAAGACCGGCATCACGCCGGACTTCATCGTCGTCGACGGTGCCGAAGGCGGCACTGGCGCAGCGCCGGTCGAGTTCACCGACCATGTCGGCGTGCCGCTGCAAGAAGGCCTGCTCTTGGTGCACAACACCTTGATCGGCGTGAACCTGCGCGACCGCATCAAGCTGGGCGCCGCCGGCAAGGTCATCACCGCCTTTGACATCACCCGCATGATGGCGCTGGGCGCCGACTGGTGCAATGCCGGCCGGGGCTTCATGATGGCGCTGGGCTGCATCCAGGCGCAGACCTGCCACACCGGCAACTGCCCCACTGGCGTCACCACGCAAGATGGCGTGCGCCAGCAGGCACTGGTCGTGCCCGACAAGGCCACGCGTGTGGCCCAGTTTCACAAAAGCACCTTGCATGCGCTGCAGGAGCTGGTGCAGGCCGCCGGCCTCCAGCACCCTTGCGAGCTCAATGCCCACCATATCGTGCGCCGCATCAGCGACACCGAGGTGCGCCTGCTGTCCAACCTGCTGCTGCAGGTGCGGCCTGGCGCGCTGCTCGACGACCTGGCGCACCAGCACGACGTCTTTCGCACCTACTGGCCGCTGGCCAGCGCCGAGAGCTTCCAGCCACTGGCGCAGCCCCATGTCAAACCCTCGGCACCGGCCGACCACCAGGACATGGTGCCCCAGGCGGCCGAGGCCTCTTGAGCGGGCAGCGATAATGCAAGGTTTTCACTGTTGCTGGAGTGGCCGCTGCGGCGTGCGCCCCGCTTGCGCATGACCGATACCGCTTCCCCCTTACAGCCCCCTGCCCCCGCTGGCGCCCCGCCCGGCACCTTGCCCGCCGAGCGCCCGGACTATGCCGCGTTTTTGCAGCAGCACCTGGCCAGCCAGGCCTTCAATGTGGTGCGCTATGAGCTGCCGGGCGAATCGGTCTGGCTCAAAAAAGCCGGCCCGGCGATAGCGGCCTGGCGCTACCGGACCTTGGGCCTGCTCTCGCGCCTGCTGGATGTACCGGTGCTGCAACCCGTGGTCAACCCGGGCGGGCAAGCCGCCATTGCGACCGAGGTGCGGCGCCTGCGCGACCTGCATGCGCGCGGCCTGCGCGTGCCGCTCGTGCTGGCCGATGCGCCCGAGGGCTTTCTGATGCGCCACCTGGGCCTGCCCGGCGGCGATACGCCGTCGCTCAGCGACGAGATCGAGGCCGCCGCACGCCAAGCCCCCGCCAGCACCTTGGCGCTGTGGCAGCAGGGCTTTGCCGCGCTGCAGCGCGTGCATGCCAGCGGCACCTGCCTGAGCCAGGCCTTTGCCCGCAACATGGTGCGCTGCCCCGATGGCGTCATCGGCTATATCGACTTTGAGGACGACCCGCTGGCGACCTTGCCGCCTGCGCTGTGCATCGTCAAGGATGCCCTGTGCTATGCGCATTCCACCGCGCTGTTCCTGGACAATGCCGGCACCCTGGAGGCCGCGCGTGCCGATTGGCATGCCTGGCTGGCGCAGACCGAGCCTGCGGTGCGCGCCGCGCTGGAGCGCACCGTGCAGCAGATGCGCTGGGTCGGCAAGCTGCCCAACCAGCGCAAGCTGGGGCGCGATACCCTGCGCCTGCGGGCGATGTATGGCCTGCTGCGCCCGCTGCCCTGAGAATCTGCTTTAAGGCATTTCACCGACAAAAAATGGCCTGCATCTGCAGGCCATTCCTTTTGGAGCGGGGTGTTGATCAGCCCTTGGCGGTATCCACCACGGGCACCTGCACGGGCGCGCTCTCCAGCACCGGCTCGTTGTTCAGCACCGCGTTGAGCTTGGTGTAGTCCAGCGCGTTTTCCCAGCGCGAGACCACGACGGTGGCAACGGCATTGCCGATAAAGTTGGTCAGCGAGCGGCATTCGGACATGAAACGGTCCACGCCCAGGATCAGCGCCATGCCGGCCACCGGCACTTCCGGCACCACGGCCAGGGTGGCAGCCAGGGTGATGAAGCCCGCGCCGGTCACGCCCGCAGCGCCCTTGGAGCTCAGCATCGCCACCAGCAGCAGCGCAATCTGGTGTCCCAGGGTCAGGTGGGTGTCGGTCGCCTGGGCGATGAACAGCGCCGCCAGGGTCATGTAGATGTTGGTGCCATCGAGGTTGAACGAGTAACCGGTAGGCACCACCAGGCCCACCACCGACTTGCTGCAACCGGCCTTTTCCATCTTGTGCATCAGCGATGGCAGGGCCGATTCGGACGACGAGGTACCCAGCACCAGCAGCAGCTCATCCTTGAGGTAGCGGATCAGCTTGAGCACCGAGAAACCGCAAGCACGGGCCACAGCACCCAGAATCACCAGCACAAAGAGCAGCGAGGTGATGTAGAAGGTCGCGACCAGCTCGGCCAGGTTCAACAGCGACCCCAGACCGAACTTACCGATCGTGAACGCCATCGCACCAAAGGCGCCGATGGGGGCGAGCTTCATCACGATGTTGACCAGCTTGAAGACGGGCTTGGTCAGCGATTCGAGCAGGTTGAGCACGGGCTTGCCGCTGTCACCAACCATCGCCAGCGATACGCCGAACAGCACCGCCACCAGCAGCACTTGCAGAATGTTGTCGCCGACAAAGGGGCTGATCAGGGTCTTGGGGATGATGTCCATCACAAAACCGGTCAAGGTCATGTCATGCGACTTGGCCACGTAGGAGCTGACTTCCTTCTGGTCCAGATCGGCCACATTGATGTGCATGCCGGCGCCCGGCTGCATCACATTGGCCACGATCAGGCCCACGATCAGCGCCAGGGTCGAGAAGGTCAGGAAGTACACCATGGCCTTGCCGAACACACGGCCCACGGTGCTCAGGTGCGTCATGTTCGCAATGCCGGTCACGATGGTCAGGAAAATCACCGGCGCGATGATCATCTTGATCAGCTTGATGAAGGCATCGCCAAAGGGCTTCATCGCCGCACCATATTGGGGCTCGAAATGCCCCAACAAGACACCGATGGTGATGCCGATAATCACCTGGAAGTACAAAGTCCGGTAAAAAGGCGGTGCCTGGACGGGCGCCTGGCTGGCGGTGGTATCGATCTGCATGGTGGGGCTCCAAAGATTCTCGGCACCAACTCGGTGCGCTGAGGCGCGTTTGTATCCCAGCCCTTACAGATTGCCCATTAGACATTAGTATTAGGCGCTGCCTTCCCAGAGCTACGGAAAACCCAAACCCAGGGAAACTACCTAGCCCGTTGTTACACCTTAGCCATGATTCCCCGCCGCTCCCTGCGATCCCTGTGGACCTTCTGCGCCGTGCTGCTGAGCACGGCCGCTGCTGCCGCGGGCGCCTGGCACTGGATGCTGCAGCACAGCCTGGCCGAGGAAAACCTGCAGGCCCACCGCCAGCTCGTCCTGTATGCGCAGGCGCTCAGCCAGCGCCTGGACCGCTACCGGGTGCTGCCCGATGTGCTGGCGCTCGATGCCGAGCTGCGCGAGGCGCTGACCCACCCGCAAAGCCCCGAGCAGGTAGTACGCCTCAACCGCAAGCTGGAGCAGGCCAACGGCGCCAGCCTGGCCTCCACCCTCACCTTGATCGATGCCCAGGGCGTGGCCCTGGCCGCCAGCAACTGGCGCACGCCGTCCAGCAATGTGGGCGAGGACTACAGCTTTCGCCCCTATGTGCAACTGGCGCTGGCGCAGGACAAGGGCAGCTTCTACGGCATCGGTGTGACCACCGGCGAGGCCGGTTACTTCCTCTCGCGCGCCATCAGCAGCGATGCCGGCGGCCAGCACCGGGTGCTGGGCCTGATCGCGATCAAGATCGTGCTGCTGGAGCTCGAGCGCGAATGGATCCAGAACCCCGACATCGTGCTGGCCAGCGATACCAACGGCGTCGTGTTTCTGGCCAGCAACGAGGACTGGCGCTACCGCAAGCTCAAACCCATCGATGCCCTTGCGCAGCAGGAGATGGACCGCACCCAGCAGTACCGCAGCCAACCGCTCAAGCCCATGCGCTATGCGCAGGAGCAGCCGCTGGACGAAGGCGGCGCGCTCGTGCATTGGCAGGACCCGGCTGTGGGCCGCAAGCTCTGGCAAACCGTGACCTTGCCCGAAACCAGCTGGCAGCTGCATATCCTGCACGATGTGGACAACAGCCTGGCCTCTGCCTGGTGGGCCGCTGGGGCGGCGGGCGGCAGCTGGCTGGCGCTGTCGCTGCTGCTGCTCTATGCGCGCCAGCGCCAGCGCTTATCGGCCTTGCGCCAGCGCAGCCGCGAAGAGCTCGAAGCGCTGCTCAAGCAACACGCCCAAGAGCTGCGCAGCGCGCAAGATGGCATCGTGGCCGCTGCCCACCAGGCCGATGCCGGCCACAGCCAGAGCCTGGAACACCTGCCCCAGGGCGTGGTGGTGATCGATGCCGCGCTGAACCTGGTCGCCTGGAACTCGCGCTACATGGAGCTGTTCCGGCTGCCGGCGGGCCTGTTGAAAGTGGGCATGCCGGTCGAGGAGCTGTACCGGTACAACGCGCGCCGGGGCCTGCTGGGCACCGGGCCCATCGACGAGGCCATCGAGCGGCGCATGCAGTTTTTGCGCAGCGGCAAGCCCCATGCGCGCGAGAGCGAAAAGGCCGACGGCACCGTGCTGGAGATCCGGGGCAACCCCCTGCCCGATGGCGGCTTTGTGACCAGCTATGCCGACATCACCAGCTACAAGAATGCCGCGCGCGAGCTGCGCTCGCTGGCCGATGCGCTGGAAAAGCGCATCGCCGACCGCACCGAGGACCTGGCCCAGGCCAAGCGCGAGGCCGAGCAGGCCAACCGCTACAAGTCCAAGTTTGTCGCCGCCGCCGTGCATGACCTGCTGCAGCCGCTGAATGCCGCGCGCGTGTTTGCATCGCTGCTGCGCCAGCATGTGCAGGGCGACAAGGCCTTGCAGTTGGCCAGCGATGTCGAAGGCGCGCTGGCCTCGCAGGACGACATCCTGAACAGCCTGCTCGATATCGCACGCATGGAATCGGGCCAGCTCGAGGTGAACCGCCGCGACTTTGCGCTCCAGCCCATGCTGGCCCAGCTGGGCAGCAGCCTGGGCGTGCTGGCCCAGGGCCATGGCCTGCAGCTGCAGGTCGTTCCCTGCCGCGCGGTGGTGCACAGCGACGAGGCGCTGCTGCGCCGCATCGTGCAGAACTTTCTCTCCAACGCCATCCGCTACACGCGCCAGGGCCGCATCGTGCTGGGCTGCCGCCGCGTCGGCCAGCATTTGCGTATCGAGGTGCATGACCAGGGCCCGGGCATCCCCGAGAGCCTGCACCGCGAGATTTTTGAAGAATTCCGCCGGCTGGAGACAGGCCGCCAGCATGAGCGGGGCGCCGGCCTGGGCCTGGCCATTGTCGAGCGCCTGGGGCGCCTGTTGCAGCACCCGATTGGGCTGCGCTCGGCGCTGGGCCGGGGCTCGGTCTTCTGGGTCGAGGTGCCGCTGAGCCAAACCGCCTTGGCCCCGGAGCCACCACGCCAAACCACTGAGGCAGCGCCTGCAGGCGTCAACGCCGCACCGCTGCAAGGCGCCAGCGCCTGGTGCATTGGCCCGGCCGCCATCCACGGCGCCGCCCCGCTGCTGCAGCGCTGGGGCTGCCAGGTGGTGCCGCAAGCCGATGCCGAGGCGGCCTTGGCACAGGCCCAACGCAGCCAAGACGGGTGGCCTGCCTTGCTGGTGGTGGATGCCGCGTATGCCACGCCAGCAGCAGTCCGTGCCTTGCAGGCCTGCGGGCCCAAGGCGCCGGGCGTCGTCTGGCTCAGCACGGATGCGGACAGCCAAGATGCCGCCAGCCAGCAGGCCATTGCGCTGGGTTGGGGGGTGCTGACGCAGCCCGCGCGGCCGGCGGCGCTGCGTGCGCTGGTCGGCCAGCTGCTGCTACGCCAGCGCTGAGTCGTCCGTGGGCAGGCCGCCATCGGCCTCCAGGTTGCGCACCAGCACGGCAACCTGGGTGCGGCTGTGGCAGCCCAGCTTTTTCAGGATCGCGGTCACATGCACCTTGACCGTGTGCTCGGTCACGCCCATCTCCTGCGCAATCTGCTTGTTGAGCAGGCCATCGGCGAGGTACAGCAGGGTCTTGAACTGGTGCGGTGTCAGCTGCGCCATGCGGGCGGCCAGCTCGGCATCTTCTTGCGACAGCTCGGCGGCCATCGAGGGAAAGACGGTGTCACCTTCCAGTACCGCCTCGATCGCTGCGGTGATCGCGTCGGCGGCGGCGGCCTTGGAGATAAAGCCCGAGGCGCCAAACTGCTGGGCGCGGCGGATGATGCGCGGGTGGTCGTTGGACGAGATAACCACCACCGGCAACTGCGGGTAGGCGCCGCGCACATGCAGCAGCGCCGAAAAGCCATGCGTGCCCGGCATCGTCAGATCGAGCAGCACCAGCTCAATGCCCGGGTGCGCCGCCAGCGCTGCGCTGAGCGAGCTGGCACTGGAGGCTTCGAGCACCTCGAAGGCGCCAAAACGCCCCCGGATCACCTGCACCACGGCAGCGCGAAACAGGGGGTGGTCATCGGCAACAAGCAAGGCGGGAGGGGACATAGACGATAGTCTGCCATGGCTGGGCTTCTCCTGTACTGCGCCACCGCCCTGAAGTCCCGTTAAAGCGCTGTGTTTTCGCGTCAATCCATCGAGATCTTCGCCGCATCGACAATCGATTTCCAGTGCGCCGCATCGCGCGCGAGCAGCGGCTTGAACTCCGCCGGCGTCGAGCCCACGGGGATCAGGCCCATGTCCAGCAGGCGCTTGCTGATCTCGGGCATCTTGACGATGGCAGCCAGCTCATTGCCCAGCTTGTCCACAATCGGCTGCGGGGTGCTGGCGGGTACAAAGTAGCCAAACCAGCCATTGGCCTCAAAGCCGCTGTAGCCGGCCTCGGCCATCGTCGGCACATCGGGCAGCGCGGGGTGGCGCGGCGCGCCGGTCACCGCCAGGATGCTGACCTTGTCCGATTTGATATGTGGGTAGGCAGCGGCCGCATCGATAAAGGCCGACTCCAGCTGGCCGCCCAGCATGGCCGCCATCTCCGGGCCCGAGCCCTGGTAGGGGATGTGCACCATGTCGATGCCGGCCTTGAGCTTGAGCTGCTCGCCATGCAGGTGCGACGAGGTGGCATTGCCGTAGGAGCCGAAGTTGAGCTTGCCGGGTTGGGCCTTGGCCTTGGCGACAAACTGCTGCAGGCTGGTGATACCCGAGCTGCGCGGCACAAACACCAGGTCGGCCGACTTGACCGCCTGCGACACGGGTGCCAGGTCACTCAGCTGGTAGGGTACCTTCTTGTACAGCGCGGGGATCTGCACCAGCGCGGTGATGCCCAGCAGCACCGTGTAGCCGTCGCCCGGCGCCTTGGCCACCAGGTCGTTGCCCATCATGCCGCTGGCACCGGGCTTGTTGTCCACAATCACCGGCTGGCCCCAGCGCTGCGACAGCTGGGTGCCCATCAGGCGGGCAATGATGTCGGTGCCGCCCCCTGCCGGGTAGGGCACCACCAGGCGGATGGGCTTGCTGGGGTAGTTGTCGGCGGCCAGGGCGCTGCCGGTGGCAAGCACCAGGGCAGCGCAGGCGGCAGTGGTGAGCACACGGCCCAGGGCCGAGCGGCGGTTTTGCATGGTTTGTCTCCTTGTTGCTGGTTATGCCGCTGGCGCGCTCTGTGGCGTGCTCGGGGCGCTGGTCATGGTCAAAGCGTTCGGGCAATGATTTCCTTCATGATCTCGTCGCTGCCGCCGTAGATGCGGCCAATGCGGGCATCGGTCCAGGCCCGGCCGACCTGGTACTCGGTCATGTAGCCGTAGCCGCCGTGCAGCTGCAAAAATTCGTCAAGCAGCTTGTTTTGCAGCGCCGTCGCATTGAGCTTGACCATGGCCGCGCGGTCCGGTGTCAGCTCGCGCGTCAGGTGCAGGCGCATGCAGTCATCGACAAACACGCGCAGCATCGTCGCCTGGGCCTTGGCCTCGGCCAGCTTGAAGCGGGTGTTCTGGAACTCGAACACGGTCTGGCCAAAGGCCTTGCGCTCACGGGTGTAGTCCACGGTCTTCTGCAAAAAGGCCTCGATCGACATCGCAGCGCGCACCGCCACCACCAGGCGCTCCTGCGCCAGCTCGTGCATCAGGTACTTGAAGCCCATGTTCTCGTCGCCCAGCAGGTTGTCCACCGGTACGCGCACGTTGTCAAAGAACAGCTCCGAGGTGTCCTGCGCCATGAGGCCAATCTTTTCGAGCTTGCGGCCCTTGGCAAAGCCCGGGGTGCCCTCTTCCACCACGATCAGCGACACGCCCTTGGCCCCCAGATCCGGTGCCGTCTTGCAGACCACGACAACGATCTCGGCATTGATGCCGTTGGTGATGAAGGTCTTGGCGCCATTGATCACATAGTGGTCGCCGTCACGCTTGGCCGTGGTGCGCACCGATTTGAGGTCGCTGCCCGCGCCGGGCTCGGTCATCGCAATCGCGCCGATCATCTCGCCGGCCGCCATCTTGGGCAGCCAGCGGTCCTTTTGCGCGGTATTGCCATAGGCATGGATATAGGGCGCGACGATGTCCGAGTGCAGCGGAAAGCCCAGGCCGCTGGCACCCGTGCGGGCAATCTCTTCGATCAGCACCGCAGCATGGCCAAAGTCGCCACCGCTGCCATAGGGCTCGGGCAGCATGGTGTTCAAGAGGCCCTCGCGGCCGGCCTTGCGCCAGACCTCCTTGGGCACAATGCCATCGCGCTCCCACTGCGCATGGAAGGGCACGATCTCCTTGTCAAAGAAATGGCGGACGGCATCACGGAACTGCACATGGTCTTCGCGGAACACGCTGCGTTGGGTCAGGTCTTGCATGGTGGTCAAAGGGTGAAATGAAGAAAAATGAATGAGGGGCATCAGCCCTGGGCGCCGCTGCTACTGCGCAGGCCAAAACCCGCCTGCGGCGCCTCCTTGAAACGGTCCTTGAGCACGCGGCGCAGCAGCTTGCCCGTCTCCAGCCGAGGCAGGCTGGGCTCGAACACCAGGCGCTGGGGCCGCTTGACCTTGGACAGGCTGCCAGCGGCCTGGTCGACAATCGCGCGTGCCATGGCCTCGTCGGGCGCAAAGCCGGGCTTGAGCACCACGACGGCCAGGGTCTGCTCGCCAAAGTCCTCATCGGGCACGCCGACGACGGCCACCTCTTCCACGGCCGCATGCCGGGCCAGCGCGTTCTCGATCTCCTGCGGGTAGAGGTTGACCCCGCCCGACAAAATCAGATCGGCGCGCCGGTCGCTCAGGAACAGAAAACCTTCGGCATCGACATGGCCGATGTCGCCATAGGTGGCCCAGCCGCGCACATCGATGGCCTCGCGCGTCTTGCGCTCGTCATTGAGGTACTGGAAAGCGCCACCGCCCGAGAAATACACGCGGCCCACTTCGCCAACACCCAGCTCCTGGCCGTCGTCACCAACAATATGCAGCTGGCCGCTGATGGCCCGGCCGACCGAGCCCGGCCGTTCCCGCCACTGGGCCGAATCGATCAAGGTGGTGCCGCAGCCTTCGGAGCCGGCGTAGTACTCCAGCAAGATATCGCCCCACCAGTCCAGCATGCCTTGCTTGACTGCCAAGGGACAAGGCGCTGCCGCATGGATCGCCACGCGGTGGCTGTCCAGCCGGTAGCGGCGCTTGACCTCGTCAGGGAGCTTGAGCAGGCGCCCCAGCATCGTCGGCACCCACTGGCTGTGCGTGACCTGGTAGCGCTCGATCAGCGCCAGCGCCTGCTCGGGGTCAAAGCGGCTCATGATGATGGCCGAGCCGCCGACATCCAGGGTGCGCAGGCTGTAGCGCAAGGGCGCCGCATGGTAGAGCGGCGCGGGCGAGAGGTAGACGGCGTCTTCATCAAACCGCATGCTGCGCATCCAGGCGGCGACCTCGGGGTCGCGCTGCTGGCGGTAAGCCGCTGCGAGCAAGGGCTTTTTGATTCCCTTAGGCCGGCCGGTGGTGCCGCTGGAATAGAGCAGATCGCGGCCCAGTGGGCGCGTGGCCAGGTCGATCTGCGCGCCCTGGGGCACGGCGGCCAGCGCGTTGGCCAGGGGCGCCACACCGGGCGTATCGCCATCGACCGAATAGCAGGCCAGCGCCAGGCCCTGCACCGCCTCTTGCGCGGTAGGCCAGGTCTTGCTGGAGACCAGCAGCATCCGGGCGCCGCTGTCCTGGGCGATATAGGCCACCTCGGCGGCTGTCAGGTGCGTGCTGATGACGGCGGCATACAGGCCGGCCAGACGCGCGGCCAGCACCAGCTGCACAATCTCATAGCGGTTCTCCAGCAGCACCGCGATGGTCTCTTCGGCCTGCAGCCCCTGCTGCGCCAGCCACTGCGCCATCCGCTCTGCGCCCTGCGCTATCTCGCCTGCGGTGTAGCGCCGGCCAGTGTCGGCCTGCGTCAAAACCACCCGCTCGGGCTGGGCCTGGGCCCAGCTGAAGAAGTTGTGCATCTCCTCGGTCTCCGTGGTGCACAGGAGAGCGCTGCACGCAATCACCTGTGTTACATCTTTACTCTAATTTTGAATCAGTCGTCTCGAATTTCGAGATTTCACGGACAGTATCTGGTGTTTACTCGGAAATTTACTGCGGGTAAATACCAGTAGGTATTCGGTTTTTTGAAACCTATTATTAATTTAATGATCCACAAGTCTCATTAAATGATGAAAACACCCGTCATAGTCGATGCCATCCGCAGCCCCATGGCCCGGGCCAAGCCCGATGGCGCCCTGGCCGAACTCCACCCGGTCGACCTGCTCTCGCAGGTGCTGGAGCAGCTGGTGGCCCGCAACCAGCTCGACCCCGCAACCGTCGATGACGTGATCTGCGGCTGCGTCAGCCAGGCTGGCGAGCAGGCCGGCACGCCCGGGCGCCTGGCCTGGCTGGCCGCCGGCCTGCCCGCGCATGTGCCCTCGACCACCATCGACCGCAAGTGCGGCTCCAGCCAGCAGGCGGTGCACTTTGCGGCGCAGGCCATCATGTCCGGCACGCAGGACATCGTCATCGCCTGCGGGGTCGAATCGATGAGCCGGGTGCCGATGGGCAGCTCGCGCATGGGCAAGAACACCACCGGTGCCCGCTTTGACGAGCGCTATGCACCGGGCCTCGTGGGCCAGGGCGTGTCGGCCGATCTGGTGGCCGCCAAATGGGGCCTGTCGCGCAGCGATCTGGACGCCTATGCCGCCCGCTCGCACCAGCGCGCCCATGCCGCCCAAAGCAGCGGCGCGTTTGCACGCGAGATCGTGCCCATCCGCAGCCCGCTGGGCCTTGTCAGCGCCGATGAAACCATCCGCGCCAGCACTACGCCCGAGAAGCTCGCCGGGCTCAAGGCCGTGTTCGAGAACGAGGAACTCTCGGCCCGCTTCCCGCAGATCCAGTGGAGCACCACCGCCGGCAATGCCTCGCAGATGACCGATGGCGCCAGCGCCATGCTGATCATGAGCGAGGAGCGCGCCTTGCAACTGGGCCTGCGCCCACGCGCCCGCTTTGTGGCCTTCGATGTCGTAGGCGACGACCCGCTTTACATGCTGACCGCCCCCATCCCTGCGACCCAGCGCGTGCTGGCCAAGGCGCGCATGCAGCTGGCCGACATTGCGCACTACGAGATCAACGAGGCCTTTGCCTCGGTGCCGCTGGCCTGGCAAAAGGAGCTGGGCGCCGATGGCGAGCGCCTGAACCCGCGCGGCGGCGCCATTGCGCTGGGCCACCCGCTGGGCGCATCGGGCATCCGGCTGATGACCACGATGCTGCATGCGCTCGAAGACAGCGGCCAGCGCTATGGCCTGCAGTCGATGTGCGAAGCCGGAGGCATGGCCAACGCCACGATTATTGAGGTGCTGCGCTAAGCGCCTCAAGGCCCTCCGGGCTCCATCGGATTGAACGTTTGAACTGACAAGGATTGTTGAGATGCAATTGACTCAAGGAATGACCGCCCTCGTGACCGGCGGCGTATCGGGGCTGGGCGAAGCCAGCGCCGTGGCCCTCTTGGAGCGCGGCCTGAACGTGGTGGCGGTGGACCTGAACGAAGAGCGCGGCGCGGCGATGGAAAAGCAGTACGGCGGCCAGCTTAAGTTCATCAAGGCCGATGTGGCCGATGCCGAGCAGATGCAAAAGGCGGTGTCTGCCGCCCAGGCCTGGGGCCAGTTCCGTGCGCTGGTGCATTGCGCCGGCATTGGTGGCCCGGTGCGTTTGATCGAGAAGGACGGCAGCCCCGGCTCGCTGGAAAAGTACACGAACATCATCCGCATCAACCAGATCGGCACCTTCAACACCTTGCGCCTGTCGGCCGTGGCCATGGCGCAGAACGAGCCGGTCGAGGGCGAGCGCGGCGCCTGCGTGCTGACCGCGTCGGTCGCGGGCTATGAAGGCCAGATCGGCCAGATTCCCTATGCCTCGTCCAAGGCCGCCGTCATCGGCATGACCATCGTTGCCGCCCGCGATCTGGCCTCCAAGATGATCCGCGTCTGCACCATTGCCCCTGGCCTGTTCGACACCCCCATCCTCGCCAAGCTGCCCGAGAACGTGCGCCAGTCGCTGGCCGCCTCGGTCCCCAACCCGGCCCGCCTGGGCCGCCCGCCCGAGTACGCGATGACGGCGCTGCACATTCTGGAGAACCCGATGCTGAACGGCGAAACCATTCGCCTGGACGGCGCCATCCGCATGCAACCACGCTGAGGCACTAACACAGCCCTTGATACGTCGTTGCACGCCTTGTCGTACTTTTGTACTGCCTGCGGCTTTGCGCATCGTCGGGGGCGCTCAGCCTCAACCGCAAACCTTCGGTTTGCTGGGCTGTCTTAGCGCCTCAAAACCCCCTGCCCTGCAGCACCCTTTGAAAGGTCCCCATGTCTGGCTCTGAAACCGCAGAACTCCTGGTCGAAACCCGTGGCCCGGTGCTCATCATGCAGCTCAACCGCCCCCAGGCGCGCAATGCCGCCACCCTGGAGATGGCCGAGGCGATGGCCAGCGCGCTCGATGCGCTGGACAGCCAGCCGGAGCTCAGGGTGGGCATCATCACCGGCGCGGGCGGCAGCTTTTGCGCCGGCATGGACCTGAAAGGCTTTTTGCAGGGCAAGCGCCCCAGCCTGCCGGGGCGCGGCTTTTGCGGGCTGACGATGCGGCCGCCAGCCAAGCCACTGATCGCGGCGGTCGAAGGCTATGCGCTGGCTGGCGGCTTTGAGGTGGCGCTCGCCTGCGACCTGATCGTCGCCGCGCACGATGCCAAATTTGGCCTGCCCGAAGTCAAGCGGGGCCTGGCCGCATCGGCCGGTGGCCTGCTGCGTCTGCCCAAACGCCTGCCCTACCACGTGGCGATGGAATGCATTCTGACCGGCGATATGTTTGGCGCCGAGCGCTTTGCCCAGCTGGGCCTGGTCAACCGCCTGACCGAGCCCGGCGGCGCACTCGATGCCGCGCTGGCACTGGCCCAGACCATTGCCGCCAACGGCCCGCTGGCAGTCGCCGCGAGCAAGCAGGTGGCCAGCCAGTCGGGCGGATGGCCACTGGCGGAGATGTTCGACCGCCAGGCCGTCATCACCGCGCCGGTCTTCAGCTCGCAGGACGCGCGCGAAGGCGCAGCCGCCTTTGCGGAAAAACGCCCACCGGCCTGGAAAGGTGCCTGAACCCCGTCCAGCCCGGAACTCGTAGTTGCACAGCCCTTAGACGCGCCACAGAAGCGCGCAGCAGGAGACAAAACCATGCCACGTACCAGCCATCCACGCCAGCCCCTGCGGGCCTTGGCGGCCCTGGCGCTGCTCGCCAGCGCGCTCAGCGTCCATGCCGAGGCCCCCTGGCCCACACGCACCATCACCTTGATCGTGCCCGGCGCCGCAGGCGGGTCGACCGATATCCCGGCGCGCCTGCTGGCGCAAAAGCTGGGCCAGCGCCTGGGCCAGTCGGTGATCGTCGACAACAAGCCGGGCGCCGGGGGCAGCCTGGGCGCCAGCCTGGTCGCGCGCGCCCAGCCCGATGGCTACACCGTGCTGGTGGGCAACAGCGGCTCCAATGCCATCAACTACACGGCCTATAAAAAGCTCAGCTACAAGCCCGGCGACTTTGCCCCGCTGACCGACATGATCTCGTTTGCCAACGTGCTGGTCGTGCCCGCCAAGTCGCCGATCCAGAGCCTGGATGCGCTGGTGGCGGCGGCCAAGGCGCAGCCGGGCAAGCTGTCGTTCTCGTCCGCCGGTGTGGGCCAGACCACGCACCTGATGGGCGAGCTCTTCAAGGAGCGCACCGGCACCGACGTGGTCCACATCCCCTACAAGGGATCGGCCCCCGGCACCATGGCGATCGTGACCGGCGAGACCCAGTTCATGTTCGACAACATGACCGCCTCCCTGGTCCATATCAAGGACGGCAAGCTGCGCCCCTTGGCGGTGACTGGCGACCAGCGCGAGCCCAATCTGCCTGAGGTGCCGACGATGACCGAGCTGGGCATGCGCAACTTCAACCAGGTCGGTTGGATGGGCTTCTTCGTGCCCGCCAAGACCCCGCCCGAGGTGCAGAAAAAGCTGGCCGACAACCTGCAAGCCGTGCTGCAGGACCCCGACATCATGCGCCGCTACCGCGAGCTGGGCGGGCGCCCCGGCGGCATGCCGCAAGCCGGTTTTGCCAAGCTGGTGGCCGATGACCAGCAGACCTGGGGCGCGCTGATCCAAAGCCAGCAGCTGCAGCTGGATTGAGGCGAGCTGCCGATGCCTGACACCTCCACCTCCACCGCCTCCCCACGCCCTGCGCTGCCCTTCTACTGGCCCAAAGGGGTCTCGCGCGATCTGCGCGTGCCCCGCATCACGCTGGACGACAATCTGAGCGCCTCGGCCCAGCGCTACCCCGACAAGGCCGCCATCATCTACGCGGGCGCCAGCACCAGCTATGCCCAGCTGCTGGGCCAGGTGGAGGCGCTGGCCGGCTTCTTGCAGCAGTGCCTGCAGCTGGCACCGGGCCAGCGCGTGCTGCTGCAAAGCCAGAACTGCCCGCAGTTCGTCATCGCCTGCTATGCCATCTTCCGCGCCGGTGGCGTAGTGGTGCCGGTGAGCGCAATGACCACCGCCACCGAGCTGCGCTACTACGCCGACAACAGCGGCGCGCGCCTGGCCATCGTCGCCCAGGAGCTGCTGGCCAGCGCCCAGCCCTGTGTGGACGAAGGCCTGCTCGATGCGGTGGTCGTGCATGCCTACAGCGATGCGCTGCCCACCACGCCGCCGCCCGATGCCCTGCCCGAGGTGGTGACCGCGCCGCGTCTGCCGCTGCCCGCCGGCCCCTACCATGGCTTTGCCGCAGCACTGGCGCTGCAGCTGGCGCCTGGCCCGCGTGTGGCGAAGGCCGACATGCTGGCCACCATCCCCTATACCTCGGGCACCACCGGCCACCCCAAGGGCTGCATGCACAGCCACCATTCGGTGCTGGCGTCGCTCACTGGTTCGCGTCTGTGGCGCGGCTTCAATGACGACCTGGTGTTTCTGTCGGTCGCGCCGATGTTCCACATGCTGGGCACGCAGTACGGCATGAACATGCCCATTGCCGTGGGCGGCACCGTGGTGATGATGCCGCGCTGGGATGCGCTGCTGGCTGCCCGGCTGATCGAGCGCCACCAGGTCACCGCCTGGACCGCGCCGCCCAGCATGGTGATCGACCTGTTCAGCCAGGCCGCTGCCCATGGGCTGGACCTGTCGAGCCTGGCCATGCTGGCCGGTGGCGGCGCGGCTATGCCCGAGGCCGTCTCGCAGATGCTGGCCGAGCGCTATGGCCTGCACTACAGCGAAGGCTATGGCCTGACCGAGACCGCCGCCTTCTTGCACGCCAACCCGCCAGGCCACACCAAGCGCCAGTGCCTGGGCGTGCCCACCCAGGGCGTGCATTCGATGATCGTCGACCCCGAGACCCTGGAAGAGCTGCCAGCTGGCGAGGTGGGCGAGCTGGTCTCCAGCGGCGCGCAGGTGATGCAGGGCTACTGGCGCAATGACGAGGCCAACCGCGAGGCCTTTTTCGAGCGCCATGGCCGGCGCTACTTTCGCACCGGCGACCTGGCCTCGGTGGACGCGGATGGCTACTACTTCATGCGCGACCGCTTGAAACGCATGATCAATGCCAATGGCTACAAGGTCTGGCCCGCCGAGGTCGAGAACATGCTCTACAGCCACCCGGCCGTGCTGGAGGCCTGCGTGATCGCCGTGCCCGACGCCAAACGCGGCGAATCGGTCAAGGCCCTGGTGGTGCTGCGGCCCGGCGCGCAGAGCTCCGAGGACGAGATCATCGGCTGGAGCCGCGCGCAGATGGCCGCCTACAAGGTGCCGCGCGCGGTGGACTTTCTCGCCGCGCTGCCCAAATCCGCCACCGGCAAGATCCAGTGGCGCGCACTGCAGGAGGCGGCGCAGCAAGCCGCCGCCCCCTCCCTTTCTTTGTATACGGAACACCCATGAGCTCTTTCTCCTTTCGCCACCAGCATGTGTTTGTCGCAGGCGGCAGCAGTGGCATCAACCTGGGCATTGCCAAGGCCTTCGCCCGCGCGGGCGCGCATGTCGTGGTCATGAGCCGCTCGGCCGACAAGGTGGCCCAGGCCGCCGCCGAGCTGGAGGCACTGGGCGCGCAGGCGCTGGGCCTGAGCGCCGATGTGCGCGACCCGGCTGCCGTGCAGGCCGCGCTGGAGCAGGCCCATGCCCGCTTTGGCCCCATTGATGTACTGGTATCGGGCGCGGCGGGCAACTTCATTGCGCCGGCCAAGGATCTGTCGCCCAATGGCTTCAAGACCGTTGTCGACATCGACCTCAATGGCAGTTTCCATGTGCTGCGCCTGGCCTACCCGATGCTGCGCAAGCCCGGCGCCAGCGTCATCAATATCTCGGCACCGCAAGGCGTCAACCCGACCATGTACCAGGTCCATGCCTGCGCGGCCAAGGCCGGCATCGACATGATGACCAAGGTGCTGGCGCTGGAATGGGGCGAGGACGGCATCCGCGTCAACAGCATCTCGCCCGGCCCCATCGGCGATACCGAGGGCATGCGCCGCCTGGCGCCCACCGCCGATGCGCTGGAGCGCGCCGTCTCTACCGTGCCGCTGCTGCGCATGGGCAGCACCGATGACGTCGCCCACATGGCCCTGTTCCTGTCGTCCGAGCTGGCCAGCTATGTGACGGGCGCCATCATCCCGGTCGATGGCGGCGCCGCACTGCGCGGCGGGCGCGACATGCGTGCGTCCTACGTGCCCCGGAGCGCTGCATGAGCCAAAGCTACGAACGCATCATTTTTGAGCGCCAGGACGGCGTGGCCACCTTGCGCTTTAACTACCCGGCCAAGCGCAATGCCTTTGACCCACAGATGCGCGAGGAGATGGCCGAGGTGGTGCGCCTGGTGCAGACCGATGCCAGCCTGCGCGCGCTGGTGCTGACCGGCGTGGGCGAGCACTTTTGCTCGGGCGGTGACCTGGGCAATATTGCGGCATCGGGCCTGGACAATGCCGGCTGGCGCGCGCGGCTGTCCAGCCTGCACCACTGGCTCAAGGACCTGATGCTGCTGGACAAGCCGGTGATTGCGGCGGTGGACGGTGCCGCCTATGGTGCGGGCTTTAGCCTGGCGCTGGCGGCAGACTTCATCATTGCGTCCGACCGGGCGCGTTTTGCGATGTCGTTTATCCGCGTCGGCGTGGTGCCCGATTGCGCGGCGTTCTACACCTTGCCGCGCGTTGTTGGCGTGCAGCGTGCGCGGGAGCTGATGCTGTCGGGCCGCGAGGTCTCTGCCCATGAGGCCTTGCAGCTGGGCATTGCCAGCGAGCTGGTCGCCCCCGAGCAGCTGCAGGCACGGGCCCAGGCGATTGCGCACAGCTTTGTGGGCGCATCGCCGGTGGCGCTGAGCTTGATCAAACGCTCGCTGGCGATGGCGGCGAACGACTTGCCCGCGCTGCTGGAACAAGAGGCGAACGCCCAGGCGCTGGCGATGGGCACGGCCCAGCACCGCGAAGCCGTGCAGGCTTTTTTGAACAAGCAGCCTGCGCCTTTCCAGTGGCCTGCGCGAAGCTGAAAAATCCGGCTTATTCGTTGCTGGCGCTGCCGCGCGTTTTGGGCGGCTCCATCGCATTGCGGCGGCTCATCCCTGCCCGCCCGGCCTTGCTCCAGTCATAGTGCTCGCCATCGGGGGTGCGGCCGTCTTCCACGGCGGCCACCCCTATCTGGCCGACCATGTCGCGCAGCTCGGACGACATCACCACATGCGCATGGCGCGGATCGGCACGCAGGCGCTGGCATTGCGCCAGCGCCTCGCTCATCTGCTGGTCGCTATAGGCCAGGCACTGCGGCTGCCAGTCGGGCGGCACGCCCTCGGCATCCTCGGCGCTGTTGCGCAGGTAAAAAACCACGATGCCCATTGGCTGCTCCCTTCATCGGTGCCCAGCCAGACCTTGTCTGGGCAGGGCATTGTCGCACCTGGGAAGCTCAGCGGCGCCAGGCAGCGCTCGCATCCCCTGCCGTGACCTGCGCCAGCACGGCCTCGGTATGCGCGCCAGCGGCGCACATCGCCGGCGTGTCATAGGCCTGGCCGTCAAAGCGCGGTGCGGGCGCTGCCTGCAACACGCCGCCTTGCTCGTGGTAGACGCCACGCGCCTGCATATGCGGGTGGTCAGATGCCTCCAAGGGGCTCAGCACTGCGCCAAAGCAGACATCGCTGCCCTCGAACACCTGCTGCCAGTGTGCGCGCGGCTCGGTGATAAACAGCGCCTGCAGGCGTGCACGGCGGCGCGGCCACAGCGCCTTGTCCCATTGCGACTGGGGCGCGGCAAAGTCCGGGTCATCGGCCAGGCCCAGGGTCTGCAGCAGCAGCGCATAGAACTGCGGCTCGATGCTGCCAATGGTGATGTGCTCACCATCGGCGCAGACATAGGTCTCGTAGAACGGTGCGCTGTCGTGGATGCTCTGGCCGCGCACATCGGCCACGATGCCGCGCTGGCGGGCGCTGAGCGCCAGGTTCAGCATATGGGCGGCGCCATCGACAATCGCGGCATCCACCACGCAGCCCTTGCCGCTGCTGCGCGTCTGGATCACACCAGCGAGCAGGCCGGTCATCAGGTAGAGCGCGCCGCCGCCGATATCGCCCACCATCGCAAACGACGACACGGGCCGCGCATCGGCCGGGCTGCAGCCCCAGAGCGCACCCGAGACCGCTGCGTAGTTGTTGTCATGGCCGGCGCGCGGGGCCAGCGGGCCGGTCTGGCCCCAGCCGGTCATGCGGCCATAGACCAGCTTCGGGTTCAGCGCCTGGCATTCGGCCGGGCCCAAGCCCAGGCGCTCCATCACGCCGGGGCGCATGCCTTCGATCAGCACATCGGCCTCCTGCACCAGGGCCAACACCAAGGCCTTGCCCTCGGGGCTTTTCAGGTCGGCAAACACCGAGCGCTTGCCCCGGTTGAGCAGGTTGCCGGTGGGGGCTGCGCCCTTTTCCTCGCGCACGATGGAGATCACATCGGCGCCCAGGTCGGCCAGGTGCATCGCGCAGAACGGGCCCGGTCCCAGGCCGCCAATCTCCAGCACCTTGATGCCGTCCAATACTTTCATGCTTGTCTCCTGTGGTTGTTTTTTGCGATGCGATGCCCGCTCGGATCAGGACAGGCTGGAGGTGCCGATCAGCCCTTCGAGCGAGCGCACCAGGGTCACGAGGCGCGGGCCGATGTCGGTCTCCAGCTCGCGGCTCTTGGGGTTGTAGGTGGGGACCGAGGCGCCAAACACCCAGCGCTCGCCATCGATAGGCTGCGACAGCGGCACGGCGATCGACAGAATCTCGCGGTGCAGATCGCCATGGCTGCGGCAAAAGCCGTGCAAGGCCAGGTCCTGGCGCGCATCGTCCAGGCGCTCGCGCAGCAGCGCAGCACGCTCGGGCGCGCGGCCATCGAGTTCGTCCAGATAGGCCTGGCGCTCGGCTTCGCTCTGGCCCAGCAGGTAGGCGCGGCCAGTGGCAGTGCGCACCAAGGACACGGCCACGCCGATCTCTGGCGTGAAGACCTTGTTGTCCATGCCATTGGCCAGCTCGGCCAGCACCAGGCGCCGGCCTTCGCCGACGGCCAGCTGGATCTGGCCGCCCATGTAGTTGGCCAGCTCCTGCATCTGCGGGCGGGCAAACTGGCGCACCGTCATGCGCGAGAGCAGCGGCGAGGCCAGGTTCAGCACGCCAATGCCCAGCACGTATTTGGACAGGCGCTCCGAATAGCGCAGCAGGCCCAGCTCGCACAGGGTCTCGGTCAGGCGGAACAAGGTCGGTTTGGGCAAACCCGTCAGGTCCATCAGCTCTTTGCCACTGAGTTCTTGCTGCTTGTTGTTAAAGCACTGCAAAATACTGACGCCGCGCACCAAGGCGCTGACTAGTTTTCCATCCGCTTCAGAATTCATATTTCAGTATATAAGTTACTTATTACGAGACTAATGTCTCAATTTATGAAATTCTAATCGGGATTGATCCGCTATGGGCAGCTTGCATGCCCGCTTGCTGCCCCCAGCCGCCTACGTGGCGGTTATCTGCAACACTCCCACCGATGAGCCTGAACCAATACGGCATGCCCTCGCGCGTACCCGCCATTGCCGAAATCGGCCGCCTGCTGGCCGAGCAGCAGCTGTCTGCCGCTGAGCAGCAGCGGGCGCTGGATCTGCTGGTGCAAGACCATGCCGATCTGGACGAGGTCGAAAGCCAAGCCGCGCTCTGGGCGATTGCCCAGCTGGGGCGCAGCGAGGCCGCATGCGCAGCGCTGCTGGCCTGCGCCGATACCTGGTTGCACAGCGCCGAGCTGGCGTCCTCTTTTCTGGATGGCTATAGCCAGGTCTGCGGCAACCGCATCGTGCCCGCTGCAGCGCCGGCCTTTGCCCAGCTGCAGCAACTGGCGCAGTACGACGCTGAACTGGCCGCCCGCCTGCCTCTGTTTGAGAAAGCCCCTTGATGTCCCTGCTGACCACCACCGCCTTGTTTGTGCTGACGGCGATTGCCGAGATTGTGGGCTGCTACCTGCCCTATCTCTGGCTCAAGGACAAGGCGCCGGCCTGGGTGCTGTTGCCAGCGGCGCTGGCGCTGCTGGCCTTTGTCTGGCTGCTGAGCCTGCACCCGACCGCATCGGGCCGGGTCTATGCCGCGTATGGCGGGGTCTATGTGACGACGGCGATTGCCTGGCTGTGGCTGGTCGACGGCATCCGCCCCAGCAGCTGGGACATCGCCGGCGTGCTGCTGTGCCTGGCCGGCATGGGCGTGATCATGCTGGGCGCGGCGCAGCGTTAAACCTGCGCCTGCCTTGTTTTAGCCTTGGTTGGCAGCGCGGCGCGCCTGCACCGCTTGCGCCAGCTGGGCCAGCACCGGCACGGTCTGCTCCATGCTGATGCAGGCATCGGTGAGCGAGACGCCATAGGCCAGCGGCTGGCCTTCAACGATGTCCTGGCGGCCTTCGTGGATATGGCTCTCGATCATCACGCCGGTGATGCGGCGGTCGCCCCCTGCCACCTGCTGGGCCACATCGGCGGCCGCCTCGATCTGGCGGCGGTGCTGCTTGCTGCTGTTGGCATGCGACAGGTCGATCATCACCTGCTCGTGCAGGCCGGCCTTGGCCAGCACCTCGCAGGCGGCCTGCACATCGGCCGCGCTGTAGTTGGGCTGCTTGCCGCCGCGCAGGATGATGTGGCAGTCCTGGTTGCCCCGGGTCTCGAAGATGGCGCTCTGGCCCATCTTGGTCATGCCCATGAAGGCATGCTCGGACTGCGCCGCCAAAATCGCGTCGCTCGCCACCTTGACGCCGCCATCGGTGCCGTTCTTGAAGCCCACCGGGCAGGACAGGCCGCTGGCCAGCTGGCGGTGGCTCTGGCTCTCGGTGGTGCGCGCGCCAATGGCGCCCCAGCTGACCAGGTCGCTGATGAACTGCGGCGACAGCAGGTCCAGAAACTCGGTGCCGGCTGGCAGGCCCAGCGCCAGAATATCGAGCAGCAGGCGGCGCGCCAGCTCCAGCCCCTCGTTGACGGCAAAGCTGCCATCGAGGTGCGGGTCGTTGATATAGCCCTTCCAGCCCACCGTCGTGCGCGGCTTCTCAAAATACACGCGCATCACCACCAGCAGGTCATCCTTCAAAGCCTCGGCCTGCACCTTGAGCTGGCGGGCATAGTCCATCGCCAGGTCATGGTCGTGGATGGAGCAAGGGCCCACCACGACGACCAGGCGGTCGTCCTGGCCGTGCAGGATCTTGGAGATGGCCGCGCGGCTCGATTCCACCAGCTGGTAGGCCTCGTCGGTGATCGGCAGCCACTCCTCGAGCAGGGCGGGCGTGATCAGCGGCCGCACCACCTTGATGCGGGTGTCATCGATGCGGGTCTTGTCAACCGTGGAAAGCCGGGACGGGGACTTGCGAGGCACGGTGCCTGCAGCGGTAGAGGAATCGGTCATCCCGCTATTGTCGCAGGGCCTGCAAACACGTTCACAGGCCTAAGGCATCCCCGCTGCAGCCGCCCGCAGGCCATTAGGAAGAGGACAGCTTCATCAGTACCAGACCGCTGACGATCAGCAAGGCCGCTACCACACGCATCGGCGTCAGCGCCTCGCCCAGCACGGTGATGCCCACGATAAAGGCACCCACGGCGCCAATGCCCGTCCAGATGGTGTAGGCCGTGCCCAGCGGCAGGCTGCGCATCGCGACCGACAGCAGGCCAAAGCTGGCGATCATCGCCACCAGCGTGATCGCGCTGTATTTGATGTTAGTAAAACCATGGGACTGCTTCATCGTGAACGCCCACACCACCTCCAGCACACCGGCAACCAGCAAATACACCCAGGCCATATCGAACTCCTTGAACAAACGGAATATTGGAATGGCCAGGCCGTCCTGGCGGAGGTGCGCGCCGCTGCTGCAGCGCCATGCAGGGCCGTCCCTGCGCAATGGGTCCCATGATAGCGATGCGCGCCCAGACGGGCTGCACAGGCCGCGCATCGCCCGCCAGGCCATGGGTGGTTGGGGCGCAACAGTTGAAGCCGCGTCCGCCCTGTGCTGGCGCGGGCGCTCAGGCCAGCGCTTGGGCCTCGGCAGGCTCCATCTGCAGCAGGTTGCCCACGGTGGCGCCATAGTAGGTGGCCACCCTTTTGCGCTGCTTGAGCACCGCCTTGTCCTTGCTCACCAGCAAGGCCTGGTGCTGGCTGGCCAGGTCCAGAAAATGCTGGTCGTCCGGGTCGGTGCAGCTAAAGCGGATCTTGGGCGCGGCATCGACATACTGCACGGCCGCATCGAAGGCGGCCATCACACCCTCGGGTGTCTTGCCGTAGAAGCTCACGCGCGGAGCGATCTGGCTGTAGTGCAGCACGCGTTCGAGCTCGATGCGCTGGGCCTCATCGGCAATCCAGCGCAGCGCGCCTTGGGCCACCAGCGTGCGGATCGGCGGGATATGCGGGTCATCAAAGATCAGCATGTCGAGCACCACATTGGTGTCCAGCACCACCGGCCGGGGCAGTGGTCCAGTGTAGCCTTCATTGCACGATGGCCACTTGAGCACCACCTTCATGGTTGACCGCCTGGCGCGGGCTGCTCTCCCCGGGGCTTGAGCGCCCCCTTGATCATGTCAAAGCGGAACAAGCGGCACTCGATGGGGCCATTCCACATGGGGGTGCGGCGCGATTCCTTGAGGCGCATCTTGCCGGGCAGTTTAAGGTCAGGCGTCAGCATCCAGGCGCTCCAGCCGCTGTAGTTCTTTTTCCAGTGGCTGGCCAGCTGGGTGAAGAACTCGCCGCCATCTTCGGTCTGCGCCGTCTCGCGCCCTGCGCGCTCGACATGGCCCATGCGCTCGGCCGCATTGCGGCCCGCAGAGCCCGCCGCCGCGATACGCTCGCCGTACGGCGGGTTGAGCAGCATCATGCCGGGCTGCTCGCAGGGGGGCATGCGCTGCAACGCATCGCCGCCGCGCAGCTCGATGGTCTCGGCCACACCGGCGCGCTCGGCATTGCGCTGGGCAAAATCGACCATGCGGAACGAGATGTCCGAGCCATAGATGCCCACGGGGCTCTGGGGCAGGATCTGGCGCTCGGCCTCGTCCAGCATCGCTTCCCAGACATGGCGCTGGAAGGGCACGAGCTTTTCAAACGCAAAGCGGCGCAGAATGCCGGCCGGGATCTTGCGCGCGATCTGGGCCGCTTCAATCAGCACCGTGCCGCTGCCGCAGCAGGGGTCGTAGAGCGGCTGCGGGTCGTCACCGTGCGGGTCCCAGCCGCTCGCGGCAATCATCGCCGCGGCCAGCGTTTCCTTGAGCGGCGCATCGCCCTTGTCCTCGCGCCAGCCGCGCTTGAACAGCGCCTCGCCCGAGGTGTCGATATAGATGGTGGCGCCATCGGTGGTCAGGTGCAGGTGCACGCGCACATCGGGGTGGTGCGTCTCCACACTGGGGCGCACGCCGTGGCGCCGCTCGCGGAAGCGGTCGGCAATCGCATCCTTGACGCGCAGCGCGGCAAAGTTCAGGCTGGTCAGCGGGCTGTGCTGGGAGGTGACCTCGATCTTGAAGGTCTCCTTGGGCGAGAACCAGATCTCCCAGGCCACCTCGCTGGCGGCGCGGTAAAGGTCGTTCTCGTTGCGGTACATGCTGTGCGAGAGCTCGACCAGCACGCGCTGGGCCAGGCGGCTGTGCAGGTTCAGCAGCAGCGCATCGCGCCACATGCCGCGCAGCATGACGCCGCCGCGCGCCACCAGGAGGTCCTGGCCGCTGGCGCCGGTGATGGCATGGACTTCGTCCGCCAAAAGGCCCTCGACGCCGGCGGCGCAGGGCAAAAACAAATGCAGTTGGTTCATAAGCAGGGGGGCAAGCATACGCGCTTGCCCCATTGTCTGCCAAGCGCACGGGAATGTGGACTGTGCCAGTGGCATTCGCCAGCCCGGCTCCCATAGCGCAGGCGTAACGGGTGGCTGGCTGCTATAGTCTGGCCCCAGAGCGGGCCGCAGCCCTCGGTGCAGCCGCCCTTCCCCTCCATCACTCAGAGAGAATGCGGATGCCCTACCTCGGAGCCGGCGTACACGTCATCATTGCGCTGTTTTTTGCGGTCCACGCCGTGCGCAGCGGCCAGAACAACTACTGGCTGTTTGTGCTGCTGGCCTTCCCCTTCCTGGGCAGCGTGGTGTATTTCTTTGCCATCTACCTGCCCAACTCGCGCCTGCAGCGCCATGCCCGCAGCCTGGCGAGCAATGCCGTCAAGGCGCTGGACCCGACCCGCGAAGTGCGCGAAGCCCAGGCCGCCTACGACTACAGCCCCACCGCGCAGAACCAGATCCGCCTGGCCCAGGCCCTGCTGGCCAATGGCCAGGCCGAGCAGGCCTTTGGCCACTTCGAGGCCAGCATGAAGGGCCCGTTTGCCAACGACCTCGATATCCGCTGGGGCGCCGCGCAAGCGGCCTACCAGGCCGGCCATCCGCAGCAGGCGCTGCAGCAGCTGCGCGTGATTGCCCAGGCCGATGTGCATTTCCGCGCCGAGGCCGTGGGCCTGCTGGTGGCCAAGGCCTATGCCCAGCTGGGCGACCAGGCGATGGCGCGCAAGAGCTTTGACTTTGCGCGCCAGCACTCGGGCAGCTTTGATGTGATGGCCGAATACGCGATCTGGGCCGCAGGCCAAGGCGACTGGCAGACCGCCAATGCGCTGCAGGCCGAGCTGAACAAGGCGATGACGCACTGGAGCGGCCAGCAGCGCCAGCTCAACCGCGAGATGCTGCAGCGCCTCAAGACCGCCTTTGCCGCCCAGCCCAGGTAAGCCCACCCGGCCTGCCGTTGACAAAACCGCAATAGGCCTGCTGGCAGCAGGCCATCCCACCGCCCCGCAGCCCTTGCCGCGCGCCAGTTTGCGCTTGCGCAGACCGCCGCCACAGCGCAGTCGCTAAAATCGCTGTCTATGGCAAAAATCATCGTTCTGGCCCTGGTGCTGCTTTTCTTTGGCTGCGGCCTCTACATGCACCTGCGCGGCAAGGTGCGGCACAAGCTGCTGCGCCAGCTGTTTGACCACTCCACCTTCACGGCGCCGTTCAATGTGTTCATGCTGATGTTCAGCAAGGTACCGCGCACGCCCTACCTGCCCACCAGCACCTTCCCCGACCTGGCCCCCTTGCAGGCCCACTGGCGCGAGATCCGCGAAGAGGCCATCGGCCTGCACCAGGCCATGCAGATCAAGGCGGCGGCCAACAACGACGATGCGGGCTTCAACTCCTTCTTCAAGACCGGCTGGAAGCGCTTCTACCTGAAGTGGTATGGCCAGGCCCACCCATCTGCGATGGAGCTCTGCCCCAAGACCACGGCGCTGGTGCAGTCCATCCCCGGCATCAAGGCGGCCATGTTTGCCGAGCTGCCGCCCGGCGCCAAGCTCAACCTGCACCGCGACCCCTATGCCGGCTCGCTGCGCTACCACCTGGCTGTGCTGGCGCCCAATGACGACCGCTGCATGATCGAGGTCGATGGCACGCCCTACAGCTGGCGCGAGGGCGAAGGCGTGATCTTTGACGAGACCTTCATGCACTGGGCCGAGAACCGCTCCGAAGGCAACCGCATCGTGCTGTTCTGCGATGTCGAGCGCCCGATGACCAATGGCTTTGCACAGTGGCTCAACCGCTGGCTGGGCACGCATGTGGTGGCTGCTGCCAGCTCGCCCAACAACGAAGGCGATCCGCGCGGCTTCATCAGCCGCATCTTCAAGATCTCGTTCTACATGGGCCAGTACCGCCGCCGCTTCAAGGCCTGGAACAAGACGGCCTACAAGTTCACCAAGTTCGGCCTGATGCTCGCCGCTCTGGCCTTGTTCATCTGGTGGCTGTGGCCGAAGTAAATCGGCAGCTTCCACAAGCGAAAACCGCAGTGCCCAGGCAGCTGCGGTTTTTTTATGGTGGCTGAGACTTTGGCTACAGCGCCTTGCGCAAGCTGGCGGGCGGGATGCGCATGGCCTCGCGGTACTTGGCCACCGTGCGGCGCGCGCATTCAATGCCCTGGGCCTGCAGCAGATCGGCGATCTTTGCATCCGACAGCGGCTTCTTGGCGCTTTCCTCATCCAGCAGCTGCTTGATCAGCGCCTTGACGGCCGTGCTCGACGCACTGCCCCCGGTCTCGGTGCCCAGGCCCGAGCCAAAGAAGTACTTGAGCTCAAACGTGCCCTGCGGCGTGGCCATGTACTTGGCCGTGGTCACGCGGCTGATGGTGGATTCGTGCAGGCCCAGCTCATCGGCAATCTCGCGCAGCACCATGGGGCGCATCGCCAGCTCGCCATGCACAAAGAAATTGCGCTGGCGTTCGACGATGGCCTGCGAGACGCGCAAGATGGTGTCAAAGCGCTGCTGGATGTTCTTGATGAACCAGCGCGCCTCCTGCAGCCGCTGCTGCAGCGCGCCATGGCCTTCGCTGCCCTTGTGGCTGCGCAAGGCATTGGCGTAGACATCCTGCACGCGCAGGCGCGGCATCACCTCGGCATTGAGCTGCACGCTGAAACCGGGCACCGGCAGGCCGCGCTCATTGCTGGGTCGCACGATGACATCGGGGATGATGGTGTTGCGGTCCACATCGGCATAGGGCCGGCCGGGGCGGGGTTCGAGCTTGGCGATCAGCGCCAGCGCGCTGCGCACCGCCGCCTCGTTGCAACCGGTCAGCTGCACCAGCTTGCGCACATCACGGCGCGCCAGCAGATCAAGGGACTCCTGGCAGACCAGCAAGGCGGTCTCCAGCGCCAGCGCATCGGCCTCGGGCGTGTCCGAGCCCTCTTCATCCAACAGGCGCTGCTGGGCCTTGATCTGCAGCTGCATGCACTCGGACAGGTTGCGCGCGCCCACACCAATCGGATCCAGGCTTTGCAGCAAGCGCAGCGCCACGGTCAGGTGGTGCAGCAGCGCCTCGTAGCGCTCGGGGTCCGAAGCATCGCCAAAGCTTTGCGCGAGCTCGGCCAGCGTTTCTTCGAGGTAGCCGTCGTCGTTCAGCGATTCGATCAGAAAGTAGAGCGCGGCCCGGTCTTCCTGGCACAGGCGCAGCGACAAGGCCTGGCGGTGCAGCACATCCTGCAGGCTCAGGTGCTCGCTGCGCCGGTCGGACATCGGCGTCTCGTCGTCGTCATCGCCTGCGCTGGAGCGGGCGGGCAGATCGCCGCCCCACTCTTCCCAGTCCGATGCCGAATCGCCGGTAGCGGCCTCGGCATCGACGCCGGTTTCCTTGCCCGCAGCAAAATCCAGCGGCAGGTCGGAGGTTCCGGGCTCGAAATCGCTGCTGTTGCTGGTGTCGGCGCTGGCAGCAGTATCGGCAGCCTTGTCGGCTGCTTCTGCAGCTTCGGCAGATTCAGCGGCTTCTTTACCGGCTTCGGCCTCGGGGGCCTCATCGCCCTCGCGCTCCAGAAACGGGTTTTCGTCGAGCATCTGCTCGACTTCCTGCGTCAGCTCCTGCGTGGACAGCTGCAGCAGGCGGATCGACTGCTGCAGCTGGGGCGTCAGGGTCAGGTTCTGCGATACGCGCAGCGACAGCGACGGCATCATGGCTGCGCCTTTGCAGCGGCTGCGGCAGTTGGCAACAGATCAGCCCTACCGGGCCCGCAGCGCAGGTCGGTAGCTTGGCTGGCACGCCCGCCAAGGCGTGCGGTGTCACATACGGAAATGTTCACCCAGATACACCCTCCGGACCTCTGCGTTCTCCACAATCTCTTGCGGCGTCCCGGCGGCCAGCACCTTGCCATCGCTGATGATGCAGGCATGGTCACAGATACCCAGGGTTTCGCGCACATTGTGGTCGGTGATCAGCACACCAATGCCGCGCTCCTTGAGGAAGGCGACAATGCGCTGGATCTCGATCACGGCGATGGGGTCGATGCCGGCGAAGGGCTCATCGAGCAAGATGAAACGGGGCTGGGTGGCCAGCGCACGGGCGATCTCGACGCGGCGGCGCTCGCCCCCGGACAGCGCCACCGACGGTGACTCGCGCAGGTGCTCGACCCGCAGCTCCTGCAGCAGCGCGGTGAGCTGGCGCTCGACCTCGGCACGCGAGAGCGGCTTGCCATGCTCATCCTTTTGCAGCTCCAGCACGGCGCGCACATTGTCCTGCACGCTGAGCTTGCGAAAGATCGAGGCTTCCTGCGGCAGGTAGGACAGGCCCAGCTGCGAGCGCTGGTGGATCGGCATATTGGCTACCGACTGCCCATCGATGCGGATATCCCCGCCATCGCTGCGTACCAGGCCCACGATCATGTAGAACGAGGTGGTCTTGCCCGCGCCATTAGGGCCGAGCAAACCCACCACTTCGCCCTTGCGCACCGACAGCGATACATCCTTGACCACCTTGCGGCTGCCGTAGGACTTCTCCAGGTGCAAGACCTCCAGCTGGCTGCGGTGGTCGCTGTTGGCGACCCGGGCATTGACGGAAATGGTCGACGAGTTTTCTGCCACGGTTACTTGGCTCCGTCGTTCAGTTGGGTGCTGGGGCGCAATGGCGTCTTGTCATCGGCAGCGGGCTTGGCCGGGGCGCTGGCCTTGTCGTCCGCCTTGCCGTCGGCCTTGGGCGTCAGGATCACGCGCACGCGGTCCTTCTTGGGCGCGCCGGGCTTGGGATCGGCCGCCGCCTGGGCACCCTTCTGGCCGGAGACAGTGAAGGTGTCGCTCAGGTTGTTGTAGACGATCAGCGGGCCACTGACCTGGTCGGTCAACGTGGTCTCGCGGTAGCGGCGCAGCTCGCCGCGGCGCTCAAAGTGCACGGTGTCGTCGCGGCCGTTATAGGTGATGACCTCGCCTTCGCCTTCGACGAACTCGTCGGGCGCGCCAGGGGCGGAATCCCGCTTTTGGCGGAAGAACGCGAGCTTGCCCGGCGCAGCGGTGACCACGCCGTGCTGGAAGCCGTCGCGGTCCTGGCTCACGGTCAGCTGCGCGCCACGGATGATGATGGTGCCCTTGGTCACCACCACATTGCCCGTGAAGACACTGGTCTGCTTGAGTTCATCGTGGCGGCCATCGTCCGCCTCGATGTTCATGGGCTTGGTGCGGTCTGCACGCTCGGCGTGCGACAGCAGCGGCACGGCCAGGGCCACTGCCACCAACAAAGTGTTAAAAATACGGTGTCTCATAAGGCATGAATCTTGCTCTGCCCCATTGTAGCCATGCTGGAGCGTTGGGCCGTTTTTGGCACAAAAAAGCCCGCGCGTGCGGGCTTTGTCTAAAGCGTTGGGGAGGCCGCTCAGCCTTGTGCCGCCAGGAACTCTACCACTTGCAGCACGTTGCTCATCGAGCCGGCACGGGTGCCGTCGGTGTAGTACTTGCCCGCCACGCCCAGCGATGGAACGCCTTCGACGCCGTAGGACTCTTGCAGCTGGGTGGCCTTGCGCACCTGGCCTGCGACGCTGAAGGAGTTGTAGGCTTCCTTGAACTTGGCCAGGTCCACGCCGTTCTTGTCCATCCAGGCAAAGATCTCGTCGTCCTTGTTCAGGCGTTGGCGCTCCACGTGGATGGCACGGAAAACCTTGACATGCACGTCAGGGATCAGGCCCATCGACTCCAGCGCAAAGTAGATCTTTTGCTGGGGCACAAAGGTGTTGTTGAAGGCCACGGGCACGCGGCGGATCTGCAGGTTCTTGGGGGCAGTCTTGGCCCAGGCTTCAAACTGCGGCTCGAAGGCATTGCAGTGGGGGCAGCTGTACCAGAAGAATTCGATCACCTCGACCTTGCCAGCGGGCGCATCGGGGGTGACGGGCTTGGCCAGCTTCAGGTAGTCCTTGCCTTCCTTGAACTTGGCCTGTGCGTTGGCGCCAGTAGCGAAAGGCAGGCTCAGCGCGGAAGCGGCAGTAGCGGAAGCCGCCAAAGTGGAAAACTCACGACGTTTCATGTTTTGTTAACTCCAGTGACAAGTTGCGGTTAGGAGTGTCCTGCACCGCCAAAAGTTCAACGCTGTACGCGGACGATTTGCGCATCCACGCCGGCGCCATCGAGCTTGCCTTTGAGGCCATCGGCATCATCGCGCTTGTTGAATGGGCCCACGCGCACCCGGTAAACCGTGCGGCCATTGACTTCGCGCTCGCTCACACGCGCTTCCCAGCCCATCATCGCCAGCTTGGCGCGTTGTGCATCGCCATCGGACTGGCTGCGAAAAGCGCCTGCCTGCACAAAGTACTGGAAGCCGTCGGTGCCATCGGCACTGCGCGACTTGGCCAGATCGCCCAGCGGATCGGCGCCCTGGCCGGCCTTGGGGTCGAGCTTGGCAACCTGGGTCTTGTCCGCTGGCTTGTCGGCGGGCTTGGCTGGATCGGGCAGCACCACCTCGGGCTTGGCGGGCTTGTTTTCCACCGGCGGGGTGGCGTTGTCAGCCACGGTGCGCGGCGGCTCTGGCACCACCACGCCCTGCGCGGCCGGCGCCACAGCCGCTGGCGCTCGCGCGGGGTTCTTGCCATAGAGCGGCGAGTTCGGGTCCCAGTTCTGGTTGCGCTGCGCCTCGGCCTTGTCCTTGGCCTCGCCCTTGACGCCACCTTTGTTGACAAACGGCACCGGCACATTGGTGACGTACACGGCCACGGCCAAGGCCGCGCCCACGCCCACCAGCAGCCCCAGGATCAGGCCCAGGATGGTTCCACCACGTTGATGTCGTCGCATTGCAGTTATTACCTTTGTTCGCAAAATCACATGCGCTCTGGTGCACTCACACCCAGCACGGCCAGGCCATTGCGCAGCACCTGCGCGACCGCTGCCACGAGTGCCAGACGGGCCAGTTTGGTGGCTTCGTCATCCACCAAGATACGCTCTGCATCATAGTAGCTGTGGTAGGCCGAGGCCAGGTCACGCAGATAGAACGTAACATCGTGCGGCGCATTGCCAGCGGCGGCGTTGCTCAGCATCTCGGGGTACTGGGCCAGCATCTGCATCAGCGCCTGGGCCTGCGGGCCTTGCAGCGCGCCCAGGTCAATGCCGCTCAGCGCAGGCAGGCCAGCGCCGCCCTGCTCCTGCCAGCCGCGCAGCACCGAGCAGATGCGCGCATGGGCGTACTGCACGTAGAACACCGGGTTGTCGTTGTTCTGGGCCACGGCCAGGTCGACATCGAAGGTGTACTCGGTATCGGGCTTGCGCGAGAGCAGGAAAAAGCGCACCGCATCCTTGCTGGTCCACTCGATCAGGTCGCGCAAGGTGACATAGCTGCCGGCGCGCTTGCTGATCTTGACTTCTTCACCACCGCGCACCACGCGCACCATGGTGTGCAGCACATAGTCCGGGTAGCCCTGGGGGATGCCGACATTGACCGCCTGCAGACCGGCGCGCACGCGGGCGATGGTGCCGTGGTGGTCCGTGCCCTGGATGTTGACGGCCTTGCCGTAGCCGCGCAGGAACTTCTGCGTGTGGTAGGCCACATCGGGCAGGAAGTAGGTGTAGGTGCCATCGGACTTGCGCATCACGCGGTCCTTGTCGTCACCGAAGTCGGTGGTGCGCAGCCACAGCGCGCCATCCTGCTCATAGGTGTGGCCGCTGGCGATCAGGCGCTTGACGGTTTCTTCCACATGGCCGTTCTGGTACAGGCTCGATTCGAGGTAGTACTCGTCAAACTTGAGGTTGAAGGCCTGCAGGTCCTTGTCCTGCTCGTTGCGCAGGTAGGCCACCGCAAAGTTGCGGATGTTGTCGTAGTCCTCGACATCGCCATTGGCGGTGAACGCACGGTCGTCGGCCTCGATGGTCTGCTTGGCGAGGAAGGCCTGGGCAATGTCGCCAATGTAGTCGCCGTTGTAGAAGTTCTTGGCCAGCGGGTTCTCGCTGTCGGTGGGCCAGCAGTCGTCACCGGGCTTGAAGCCCTTGGCACGCAGCTGGGTGCTCTTGGTCAAGGTGTCGATCTGCACGCCCGCGTCGTTGTAGTAGAACTCGCGGTGCACGGACCAGCCCTGGCTGCCGTAGAGGTTGCAGATCGCATCGCCCAGCGCGGCCTGGCGGCCGTGGCCCACGTGCAGCGGACCAGTGGGGTTGGCCGAGACAAACTCTACGATGATCTTTTCATCGCGCTGGGGCTGCATGCCAAAGCGCTCGCCCTGGGCCAGCACTTCCTGCACCACCTGCTGCTTGACAGCGGGCTTGAGGCGCAGGTTCAAAAAGCCGGGGCCGGCGATCTCTACCGCATCCACCCATTGCGCAAAGGCGGGCGTGGCCTCCAGTGCAGCCTTGAGCTGCTCGCCCAGTGCGCGGGGGTTGGCCTTGAGCGGCTTGGCCAGCTGCATCGCGGCGGTCACGGCATAGTCGCCGTGGGCGGCCACCTTGGGCGTTTCAAAGGCCGCACGGCTACCTGCGCCAGGCGACAATTTCTCGAGCTCGGCAGCAAGCACTGCGAGCAAATCTTTTTTGACTTGCAACATATTTGAAACTTAGACGAAGCAGTTACCAGCGCCAGGCCGGTTTACCAGCCCCGGGCATAAAACACGGCGACGGCGGCGATCACGGGAATCAGATGGGCTTGCCACATGACCCATTTACGCGTGGCGCGCACCTCGGCGTCCCCGGGCAAAGCGCCATTGTCGCGCAATTGCCGTAACCAGCGGCGGAACACGGCTGTCGGCTTGAACGACAGCACCACGCCGACGACGACCAAGGTCATCTTCAGGTGAAACAGCGGCTGGCTGACATACCAGGTCACGCCCTTGGCGCCCAGAAACAGGCGCAGCAGGCCGGTGGCCAGCACCGCCAGCGCAGCAAAGGCGTAGATCAGATCGAGGCGCGCCAGGCGCTGCACCACGGCCCCATTCATCCACTCGGCGCGGCACAGCGCCGCCTCGCTGGAGAGAAAAACCACCATGGTCAACAAGGCCAGCAGGTGCAGGCAGGCCAGAACAGCTTCCAAAGTCATCGTGTTACTCCATCTTTTTCCAGAAATCGGCTCGTTCGTAGTGCTGCTTGACGAAATCGATCCACAAGCGCACCCGCAGCGGCAGGTGCTTGCGCTGCTGGAACATCACATAGATGCCGTTGGGCGGCGCGGCAAAGTCCTCCAGCACCTCGACCAGGCGGCCGGCGGCAATCTCGGACTCGACCTCCCAGGTACTGCGCCAGGCAATGCCCCAGCCTTGCTGGCACCAGTCGTGCAGCACCTGGCCGTCCGAGCAATCGAGCGGGCCGCCGGGCTTGAGGTAGACCACCTCGCTGGCGCCAGTGGCTGCCGGCATGCGAAACGCCCAGCCCCGCGTCTGCGAGGCCTCGCTCGACAAGGTCAGGCAGTCATGCTGGCTCAGCTCGCTGGGGTGGCGGGGAATGCCGCGGCGGCGCAGGTACTCGGGCGTGGCCACGCACAGGCGCCGGTTGTCCGCCACGCGCACGCTGACCAGCGAGGAGTCGGGCAGGTCGCCCACGCGGATCGCGCAGTCATAGCCCTCACCGGCCAGGTCGACCAGGCGGTCGCTCAGGTTCAGCGAGATCGTCACGTCGGGGTGGCGCGCATGGTAGAGCGGCAGCAGCGGCGCCACATGGCGGCGCCCAAAGCCGGCCGGCGCGGTCACGCGCAGATGGCCTGTGGCCTTGATGCCGCCGGCGCTGACGCTGGCCTCGACACTGGCCAGCTCGGCCAGCAGGCGCTGGCAGTCTTCCAGAAAGGCCGCGCCCTCGTAGGTCAGGGTGAGCTTGCGGGTGGTGCGCACCAGCAGCTTGACGCCCAGGCGCTCCTCCAGCGCATCGAGCCTGCGGCCCATGATGGCCGGGGCCACGCCTTCGGCCTTGGCAGCGGCCGTGAGGCTGCCGCGCGAGGCGATGGCGACAAATGATTCGAGCTGCTTGAGGCGATCCATACCAGACAGAACACAGAAAATACGCAAAGCCCGCTGGCCGCCGCTTGTGCGACGCGCTGGCAGGGCCACAGCCTATTATCATCGGGGCTCCGGCCTGGCGGGCGCATGAAAGCGCACATCCCGCTGCGACATCATTGACAGCCGCTCTTTTCCTGCGCCCCCGCTCCTATGCCGCCAGCTTCAACGCCGCCCACCAGCACCCCCTCCAGCGCCGACGCCCTCTGGTACGCCCCCGCCCAGCTACTGCGCCTGTTTGGCAGCAGCCCCGTCGCCATGGCCTACTGGGGCCGTGACCAGCGCCTGCGCCTGGCCACGCCGCAGTGGTGCGAATGGTTTGGCGTGCCCACCACCGGCATCGTCGGCCAACTGCTCGACGAAGCGCTGCCCCCCGACTTTGCCCAGCAGCACCACGACGCGCTGCAGGCCGCCGCCCAGGGCATGCGCCAGCAGTTCGACACGCGCAAGACCAATGCCCGTGGCCAGGTCGCCTGGCGCCGCGTCAGCCTGTCACCCCACCTCTGGCCCGGGCCGGCCGGCACCAAAACCGCCCAGGGCGTGCTGATGCTGATGCAGGACTGCAGCGCCGAATACGCCAACGCGGCGCAAACCGACGACCTGCGCGCGCAGCTGGCCGCGCTCTCCTCCACCGATCTGGAGCGCACCGAGGAGAAAAGCGAGCTGCTCAAGCTGCGCACCTTGCTGGACTGGCGCACCGCCATGCTCACCGAGCACAGCGAAATGCTGCAGCTGCTCTCGCATGAGATCCGCCAGCCACTCAACAACGCCTCGGCCGCGATGCAGGCCACCATGTCGGCCATTGCCGAGCTGCAGCTGAGCCAGACCACCCCGGCCACCAAGGCCTTGCTGCGCGCCGAGCATGTGCTCCAGCAGGTCATCGGCACCCTGGACAACACCCTGGCCGCAGGCACCATTCTTGCCGTGGGCGGGCGCGCTGGCGCCTCGTCCGATACCGACCTGCCGACCCTCGTCAACCTGGTGCTGCACGACATCGCTGCCGATGCCCGCCCGCGCATCCAGGTGGTCTGGGATGCCGAGGCGCGCACGGTGCAGCTGCACCCGGCGCTGATGCGGCTGACCATCCGCAACCTGCTCAACAATGCGCTCAACTACGCCCCGGCTGACAGCCCGGTGCTGCTGCGCCTGGCCGATTCGGACGACCCGTTGGCGCTGATCATCGAGGTGATCGACGAAGGCCCGGGCATCCCCGACAGCCTGCGCCCGCGCCTGTTCGAGAAAGGCACGCGCGGCACCGAACACCGCCACCGGGCGGGCGCGGGCCTGGGTCTGTTCATCGTGCGCTCGGTGGTGCAGTTGCACCAGGGCACCGTGCAGGCCTTGCCGCGCCAGCCAAACGGCACCATCATGCGCATTGAGTTGCCCCAAGGGCTGGACGATTAGCCAGCCAGGCGATGGCCACCGGCCGCTTGCCCCTGCAGAAGCTGGCACCGCGCTTCTCAGGACTTTTCACCGACTGCACCATTTCACGGAACCACCATGCTCCCCGCCACGCTCGCCCTGGTCGACGACGACCCCGAATACAGCGAATTTCTGGCCCAGCACTTGCGCAACCAGGGCGTTCAGGTACAGGTTTACAACGACAGCAGCGACCTGCTGGCCGACATCGAGCCCTACCGTTTTGACTTCTATGTGCTGGACCTGATGCTGCCCGGCGTCAACGGCACCGAGCTGCTGCGCATTCTGCGCAAGCGCAACCAGGCGGGCGTGCTGATCGTCTCGGGCCGGCTGGGCCCCGAAGTGTTTGCCGAGGTCATCAATGCCGGCGCCGACATGTACCTGACCAAGCCGGTGACCTTCGAGCAGGTGGAGCTGGCCGTGCGCGCCGTGCACCGCCGCATCATGACCACCGCCCAGGTCGCCACGGCCTGGAAGCTCGACAGCCACCGCAGCCTGCTGCTGACCCCCGATGGCCAGAGCGTGGACCTGAGCCCCACCGACCTGATGCTGGTGCAGTGTTTTCTAAAAGCCCAGGGCGCCGTCGTAGGCCGCGACCAGATCCGTGAGCTGCTGGGCTACCCGACGGCCAGCGACTCCGACAACAGCCTGCACGCCACCATCTACCGCCTGCGCCGCCGCATCGAAAAGGCCACGCCGCTGGCGGTGCCGCTGCAATCGCAGCAAAAAGTGGGCTACCAGTTCCGCGCGCCGCTGGTCTCGGCCTAGCCTGCGCAGCACGGGCGCTGCAAAAGCCAACGGGCCCATCGGGGCCCGTTGTGCGGTGGCGGCCAACGCCGCCTAGCGCGTATTTACATGCTCATGTTCGACTCGACATCGGCCACCTTGCGGCGGGCCAGCGCCAGGTTGGAGCGGGCCTTGTCCAGCACGTAGTAGACGAAGATGCCAGCCAGCTTCTGCGATGGGCGGATGAGGTGGTACTGCTTGCCCAAGGTGATGAGGATGTCGTCGATGTTGTCGTTCAGGCCCAGGGCCTTCATCGTCTTCATCTTGGCGCGCACCACTTCGGTGTTGCCAGCCGCTGCCAGCTCCATGTCCACACCGCTGCCGATGCTGCCCAGCATCATGCCGCTGCTGTAGTCCACCACGGCAGCGCACAGCGCGCCGTCCATCGTCATCAAGTCGCTCAAGCTGTCGTTCAGATTTGCCATGTCGATCTCCAATCCATGTGATCTATATCAAGCACTACCACCTTATTAAGGTATAGATGATTCTAATAAGTCACTTCTGATCAGAGCAATCATTCTCTGCATGCGGCTGTCACCCAGGCAGGTGCAGCCGGCGCAGGAATCTGACATTTGGATAGCAGCCGCGCATGGGCTGGCTTGTGCCCACCGGCAAAAACAGCGGGCAGCAGCGCAGCCCGCAACTCGTAACAAAGCGTATGTTATTTGCGACGCGGCGGCGCCATGGTGGTACGCCAGGTAACAACCATGGCCGCTCAGCAGCGCTGGCGCGGCCTAGCGCAGCCCGGCCTAGCGCGGCGCGGCCCACCCTTACATGGTCATCGCGCTTTCGACGTCGGTCACCTTGCGGCGTGCGAGCGCCAGGTTGGCGCGCTTGTTGTCGAGCACGTAGTACACAAAGATGCCGGCCAGGCGCGAGCAAGGACGGATGATGTGGTACTGCTTGCCCAGGGTGATGAGGATGTCGTCGATGTTCTCGTTCAGGCCCAGGGCCTTGATGGTCTTCATCTTGGCGCGCACCACTTCGGTGTTACCGGCAGCTGCCAGTTCCATGTCCACGCCGGTGCCGGCGCTGGCCAGCATCATGCCGCTGTTGTAGTCGACAACCGCTGCGCACAAAGCGCCTTCCAGAGACATCAGATCATTCAAGCTGTCGGTCAAATTCGCCATGGAAACACTCCTGAAAAGCGAAGGCGCGTGGGAAATTACCGCCTCCTGATGAAAATGATTGTATCTGATCATTTCTGATTTTCATCAAGCTTTGCGCGCTTTTTCTGATCGCTTGCTACTTTTGGGCAACAGCTGTGCTAGGGCGCTGCAGCGAGCCAGCGCCTACGCCGGCAGCAGCCCTGACAGAGGCTTGATATATAAATCCGTCGGATCGGATCATTCAAACCATCACATCCACACCCACCTAACGAGGCGTTAGCAACCGTTGATTACATCCATAAAAGTCATATATCAAAGTGTTTTTAATGGATTGATTGCCATGGTGGGTATGGAATAAAGTGTGCTGATGGGTGCTCCCGCGCACCTGCAGTTGTTAAGTATTGAAAGGTAGACACCATGACTGAACGCACCACCGTCCACGGCCTGCAAGTGGCCCAGGTTCTGTATGACTTTGTGAACACCCAGGTGCTGCCAGGCACGGGCGTGGAGCCCGCTGCGTTCTGGCAAGGTTTTGATGCCATCGTCTCTGACCTGGCGCCCAAGAACGCGGCCCTGCTGGCCGAGCGCGACCGCCTGCAGGCCGAGCTGGACAGCTGGCACAAGGCCCACCCCGGCCCGATCACCGACATGCCGGCCTACCGCCAGTTTCTGACCCAGATCGGCTACCTGGTCGAGCAGCCCCAAGACGTAAAGGCCAGCACCGAGAACGTGGACTCCGAATTGGCCGTGCAAGCCGGCCCCCAGCTGGTGGTGCCCATTCTCAATGCCCGCTATGCACTGAATGCCGCCAACGCCCGTTGGGGTTCGCTGTATGACGCGCTCTACGGCACCGATGCCATCAGCGAAGACGGTGGCGCAGAAAAGGGCAAGGGCTACAACCCCGTGCGCGGTGCCAAGGTCGTGGCCTATGCCCGCCAGTTCCTGGACCAGGCCGCATCACTGGCCCAAGGCTCGCATGCCGATGCCACCGGCTACGCTGTTGAAGGCGGCCAACTGGCCATCTCCCTGAAGGACGGCAGCAAGACCGGCTTGAAGGACGCCGCCAAGTTTGTCGGCTACCAAGGTGATGCCGCCGCACCCCAATCGGTGCTGCTGAAGAACAACGGCATCCACATCGACATCATCATCAACAAGGCCACGCCCATTGGCAGCAGCGATGCCGCCGGCGTCTCCGACGTGGTGGTGGAAGCGGCGCTGTCGACGATTCTCGATCTGGAAGACTCGGTGGCGGCGGTGGATGCCGAAGACAAGGTCAACGGCTATGCCAACTGGCTGGGCATTCTCAAGGGCAGCCTGACCGAGTCCTTCGACAAGGGCGGCAAGACGGTGACCCGGGGTCTGAACGCCGACCGCGAGTACACGGGCGCCAATGGCGACCGCCTCAAGCTCCATGGCCGCTCGCTGATGTTCCTGCGCAATGTCGGCCACCTGATGACCAACCCGGCCATCCTCTGGGGCGCGGACCAGAAAGAGATCCCCGAAGGCATCATGGACGCGGTGGTGACCACGGCGATTGCCATGCACGACCTGCAGGGCAAGGGCGCCCAGGGCATCCGCAACAGCCGCACCGGCAGTGTCTATATCGTCAAGCCCAAGATGCACGGCCCGGCCGAAGCGGCCTTTGCCAACGAGCTGTTTGGCCGCGTCGAGCAGATGCTGGGGCTGCCCGCCAACACCGTCAAGCTCGGCATCATGGACGAAGAGCGCCGCACCACGGTGAACCTGAAGGCCGCGATTGCCGCAGCGCCTGCGCGCGTGGCCTTCATCAACACCGGCTTCCTGGACCGCACCGGCGATGAAATGCACACCGCCATGTACGCCGGCCCCATGGTGCGCAAGGCCGACATGAAGACCTGCGCCTGGCTGCCCGCCTATGAGAAGAGCAATGTGCTGGTGGGCCTGACCATGGGCCTGCGCGGCCGCGCCCAGATCGGCAAGGGCATGTGGGCCATGCCCGACCTGATGAAGGCCATGCTCGAGCAGAAGATTGCCCAGCCCAAGGCCGGCGCCAACACCGCCTGGGTGCCCTCGCCCACCGGCGCCACCCTGCATGCGCTGCATTACCACCAGGTCAATGTGGCCGAGGTGCAAAAGGAGCTGGAAAAGACCAGCGCCGATGCCGAGCGCGACAACCTGCTCAATGCCATCTTGCAGGTGCCCGTGGCCGCCAACCCGAACTGGAGCGACGCCGACAAGCAGCAGGAAGTGGACAACAACGTGCAGGGCATCCTGGGCTATGTGGTGCGCTGGATCGACCAGGGCGTGGGCTGCTCCAAGGTGCCCGACATCCACAACGTGGGCCTGATGGAAGACCGCGCCACCTTGCGCATCTCCAGCCAGCACATCGCCAACTGGCTGCAGCACGGCATCGTGACCGAGGCGATGGTGCGCGACAGCTTTGCCCGCATGGCCAAGGTGGTCGATGGCCAGAACGCCGGCGACGCGGCTTACAAGAGCCTGGTGGCCAACTCCCAGGGCGCCGCCTTCCAGGCCGCTCTGGACCTGGTGTTCAAGGGCAAGGAGCAGCCCTCGGGTTACACCGAGCCTTTGCTGCACGCCTGGCGCCTGAAGGTCAAGGCCGGTGCCTGAATAGAGCTTGTGGCGCTCAGCGCCAGCGCCCAAGGTGTACCCCAGGGTAAACACCAAGAGCAGCCCCTGTGGCTGCTTTTTTTATAGCAACTCAGCTAATCCTCTTCTAAGCCTGCCCAGTTGGAGCAGGCTTTTTTACGTATTCGTAAAAACAAAGCTCAAAAGTAAAGCGAGTTGCCAATTTGCAGATCTTTGTAAAGAAATTGCCTATGCATCTATTCAACTTATAGCCTCATATGTAATCCACTTGTTACCTGCATATTTGTTTTCTATAGGCAGTTTCAAAAAACAAAATCTGATTGCTACTAGATATTTCTTATGTCATGAAATATTCATGAATCACCCGGTTTCAACTCGTCATTTCTCCGTGCCGGACTGCAGTTAAAAACACGCCTTAGCAAGTTTTCGTCTATCGGCAAGGAGCTATTGACCATGGGCCATCAATCCATTACAGGCGCCAAGCAGGCATTCATCCAGGCACTGGCAAAACAGCGGCATCTGCTGCTGTGCGCAGGCCTGGGGCTGAGCGCCTCGGTATTCGCCCAGAACAACCAGCAGGTGGTGGTCAATGGCGGCATCGTCAATATCTCCGGCCCAGCGGCCCAGGCGGTGATGAATATCTCGTCAAACAAGAACATTCGCCAGATCCGCGGCAACAACCAGGTGACCTCGGTCAATGGCGTGGTCGCGAACATGGCCAGTTTCGGGGCCTATAGCGAATTGAATATTGCGTCGCGCAATGGCGGTGTTGGCAGTGGCAGCCAGGTGGTTTCCGTCGGTGGCCCCGTGGTCAACCAGGCCACCGGCACCGGCATGCGCAGCGTAGTGAACATTGGCGGACGGTAGCAGGGCGCCCTGCGGCCGCACGCCGATGAACGGTTCGGTTTCTCCGACAGGGGAGCTGACTGCAGAGGTGCATCACAAGGATGTGCACCATATTCTTTCAGTAACGAGGAGATTTTTATGAAGAAGTTTTTCGCAATTCTGGTGTCGGTTTCGGCTATCGCCATGTCTGCCCAGGCAGAAGTGAAGATCAAAGGCAACAACGACCAGAAGGTCACCGTGAAAAACGGCGCTGTCGCCAATATGGCCATTGGCGCTGGTGCCACTGCCACGCAAAACCTGGCGTCCAACAAGGGCAACGTCAATATCGGCGGCAATAACAAGCAGGAAGTCTCGGTCACCAATGGTGCCGTGGCCAATATGGCGATCGGCGCGATGACCAAGGCCGAGCAAAACCTCGCATCCAACGACGGCAAGTAATCCCCGCCCCTTCATCCCCGCTGGCCACCGATTGCGTCTGGAGACCGTTCGCTGGCCGGCCCCTATCAAAAAGATCTTCTGCAGAGCATTCGTCAGCGCTATAGGATGCGGCCGCATTTCTTAGCCTGCCGACCGCTGTGCAGAGGGTCCCTCCAGGAGACTGCGCATGAAAGCCAGCTATGCCGGGGTATGGGTTCTCGCCCTGTTGTGCGCCGCCGCGCAGGCGCAGCAAAAGCCACCCGCAGGCCGCACCGGGCTCGACCCCGCCTCACGCAACAAGGTGAGCAATGCCATGGCCCGCAACTACCTGACGGAGCAGGACTCCAGATCCGCCATCGAGCGTGAAATGGTCACTGGCCCCTCGGGCAAGAACTGCAATACCAATGTGGGTGCCGCCCCCCAGATCAACGAAGGCACGGCCGGTATCGGTAACCGCTATGGGGCGGGCAATGCCGACCAGGTGACCGTCGTACGTGGCTCCGTCATCAATATCTGCAAATAAACACGATGGCTTCTGCGCCAGAGCCAGAAAACTCTGCGCAGCCACCCCGGGACGAGGGAGCCCGGCAGGACGCTGACCCCAGCGGCAGCCCCACCATCGCCATAACGAACAACCACCATGCATCTTTCATCGATTCGCCGCCTGGCGCTTGCGCCCTGCGTGCTGGCCATGTCTGCCTGCAGCATCCAGCCCACCTTGTCCGACCGCAAGGACATCATTGAAAAGGGCATCACCGAGCAGTCGCCGCTGGTCACGCCCACCAAATCCGCATCGGCGATGCGCGAAGGCCTGGCCTGCATGGACCGCATGCTGGCGGCCGAGCAGGTGCCCTCGACCCTGGTGGCGGTCAAGAGCATCCCCGATCCCTCGGGCCTCTTTTCCACCGGCACCAAGGAGATGGTGATCACGGCGCTGTCGCGCATGTCGCGCACCAGCCAGGCCTTCCGCGTGGTGGACTATGAGGTCGATGCGCTCAAGCAGGACACCGTGCAGACGATGACCAGCCTGCTGCTCAACAACGGCCAGATCGAGCTGCGCAAGCCGCAGATCTATGTCTCGGGCGCCATCAGCTTTGGCGACAAGACGGTGGTCTCCAAGCGCAGCAGCCTGGGCGTCTCCACCGCCAATACCGACACCGGCTACAGCTGGGACTTGCTGGGCACGGTCGTGGGGCTCGACCTGCATCTGGGCGACATGAACTCCCGCACGCTCTACCCCGGTCTGGATTCGGCCAACGAGCTGGTCGTCGCCACCGGCGGCCGCTCGGTCGAGATCGGCGGACGCGCCACCGGCCTGCCCAAGCACATCTACCGCCTGGGCGTGCAGTATGAAGTGGCTGCCGATGTGAACCAGGGCGCAGGCGCGGCCGTGCGCCTGCTGGTCGACCTGGCCACCATCGAGCTGGTGGGCAAATGGGCCAAGGTGCCGTACTGGGAATGCATCGACTACGAGCAGAACCACCCCGAATTCAAACGCCAGATGCGCACCTGGTTTGACGAGCAAGGCGCGGCCGACCGCATCACCCTGGCCCAGCGCGTGCTGCAGGCCGAAGGCGCCTGGAGTGGCCCCATCGATGGCAACGACTCCACCGCGCTGCGCAATGCGCTGGCGCTCTACCAGGCATCGCTGGACCTGACCCCGGTTGGCGTCGTCAACTTCGAGACCTATATGGGCCTGCTGCGCCTGTATGCCGGCATGTCGGCCGATGACAAGATCGCCTCCAGCTACTCGCCGCAAAGCGATGAGCTGAAGCCGCGCCCGCATGGCCTGCCGGACAACGAGCCGACCACCGACGCGCTGGCGCTGTCCCTGCTCGGCCACAAGGAGCTGGCATCGCAGCTGCCCATCGGCAGCTCGGTGGTGCTGCGCGTGGCACCGGCCCGCACCGGCTTCCTCTACTGCTACTACCAGGATGCCGCCCAGGTGGTCACCCAGGTCTATCCCAACCCGCAGCAGCAGGCGGTGGTGGCCCAGGGTCGCATCGGCTTGATGGTGCCCGATGTGTCGCAGGCCAACTCCTTCCTGATCGAGACCGCCCGCCCCGGCGTGGAGCAGGTGTACTGCGCCCAGACCACCAAGCCGCTGACCGGCCGCGTGCCGGTGGCCCTGACCCAGGCCCAGCTCGCACCGATCGAGGGCCTGACCACAATCGAGGCCGTGCAGCAGCAGATTGCTGCGCAGACCGGCGTCATTGCCCAGTCGCAGCTGCGCTGGGAAGTGGAAGGCCCCGTGGCCGCTGTTCCCGCCCAACCGGCCCCTGCCGCCGCCCCCGCACGCCGCGGCAAAACGCGATGAGGCGCCTCGCAGCAACCGGCCGCCGTGCCGGCCTCCTGGCGCTGACCGGCGGGCTGCTGCTGCAGGCCTGCGCCAGCTGGGCCGCCATCGTGCTGCCATCAGCCGGCGGTGGCGATGCCGGCGCAGCCACCAGCAGCAGCCAGGCCCCGGCAGCGCCCGCCGCGCCGGGCGCCGCGTCGTCCATCCGCATGCCGGCCCCGCGCAGCGATGCCAGCCTGCAGGCGCTGCGCAGACAGGCGCAGGAAGGCGATGTCAGCGCCCAGTTCGAGCTGGGCATGTACTACTACCAGAACGCCGGCCTGCCGCAAGCGGGCGCCCAGGCCCGCCAGTGGCTGGGCCAGGCCGCCGCCCAAGGCGATGCCCGGGCCATGGCGGCGCTGGGCTACATGCTGGGCACGGGCACCGGCGGAGTGCGGGATGTGCCCACCGGCCGCCAGTGGCTGCAGCGCGCAGCCGATGCGCGCCTGGCCAAGGCCACCTACCTGCTGTCCCTGGTCGAGCTCCGGGTGACCGGCCCCAAGGCCATGCAGCAGTCGCGCTTGCTGCTGGAGCAGGCCGCGCGCGATGGCGATGCGATGGCGCTCAATGACCTGGCCGTCGAGCGCGAGCTTGAAGGGCGCATGAACGAGGCCAAGGAGCTGTACGCCCAGGCCCAGGCCGGCAGCAGCCAGACGGCGGCGCAAAACCTGGGCCGCATCGCCAGCTACCAGCGCGCCAGCACTGCCGAGCAGCTGGGCCGCCTGCGCGCCCGTGCCGACGAGGGCAATGCCAATGCGCTGCTGGAGCTGGCCTACCGCTACCACCTGGGGCGCGGTGTGCAGCGCAATTTCGCCACCGCCATCCAGTACTACCGGCGCGCTGCCGATGCTGGCTCGCCCAAGGCGCGTGAGTTTCTGGCGCTGATCTTCAGCCGCAGCAACGACAAGCAACCGGTGATCGACGAAGCCTGGATGCAGGAGCTGGCCGCGCGCATCAATGCCGTGGCCTTGCAGGTCGAAGAAAAACACCCCAGCGCGCCGCCCGATCGCCCCCAGCGCGTGGCCGACCCGCTCTCGCAGCTGAGCCAGCAGCCCTTTGCCTGGCCAGAGCCGCCTGCCGCCGATGGCGATGCGGCGGCAGATACCAACACCCCGCCGCTCTCGCAGGAGCAGGTGGTGCCGACCGAGGGGCCTCCCTCTGCCGCGCATGCCCCAGGCATGCAGCCCTCCAACCTGAGTCACAACGCGCCACTCACCGAGTAGCGCAAGAAAGGACAAGCATGCAACAACCCACAATCAAGCAGGCCCTGGCCGTGCTGACCCTGAGCCTGGCCGCTGGCGGCGTCTGGGCGCAAGGCGCCGTCATCTCGGCCCCCGGCGTCGATGTGCGCGGCGGCAGCCAGGGTGCCTCGGTCACCGTCAATGGCTCCGTCGTCAATGCGGCCTCGGGCCGTGGCGCCGTGGCCGAGACCAATATCCCCGGCCGCAGCAGCACCGTGCACGGCGGTGCCGGTGGCGCAGCCGTCGTCGTCGAAGGCCAGGGCAAAACGTCGGCCACCATGCGCAGCCAAAAGCGCAGCAGCGGCGGCAGCAACCAAGCCCATGTGAACGCCAATATGTCGGGCTCCAACCTGCCACAGGCCAACTTTGCCGGCCATAGCTTCACCAATGTGGACCTGTCCAACTCCAACCTGCAGGGCGCCAACTTCCAGGGCGCCGAGCTGGTCAATGTCAGCCTGGACAACTCCAACCTGGCCGGCGCCAACCTGACGGGCGCCACCCTGGTCAATGTGTCGATGGAAGGTGCATTGACCACCGGCGCGATCTGGACCAACGGCCAGCGCCGTTAAGAAAACACGGCAACCCTTCAAGCCCCCAGGCCGCCGGCCAGCCATTACCATGCGCGAATGATGCAAATAAATGTCATTCGCACTGGCGGCTGGCTGCCCGGCCTGTTGGGCTTGGCGCTGCTGGCCGGTTGCGCCAGCCAGGCGCCGCAAAACTCCGCCTCGGCCAACGCCGAGTTGGACCGGTCGACCATGTCACTGGCCGAAGCGCCCGATGTGCTGCTGCTGGGCGAGCAGCATGATGCCGCCGCGCACCAAGCCTGGCAGCAGGCCACGGTGGCCCATTGGGCGGCACGGCGGCAATTGGCCGCTGTCGTGCTGGAGATGGCCGACGCCGGCCACAGCACCCAGGGCCTGGCCCCCAGCGCCAGCGAAGCCCAGGTGCAGCAGGCGCTGGCCTGGAATGACAAGGGCTGGCCTTGGCGCCACTACGGCCCGGCGGTGATGACGGCGGTGCAGGCGGGGGTGCCCGTGCTGGGCGGCAATCTGCCGCGTGCGCAGATGCGCGATGTGATGCAGCAAACGCGCTGGGACAGCCACCTGCCCGCTGCTGCATGGCAGCGCCAGCTCGATGCGATAGCCGACGGCCACTGCGGCCTGCTGCCCGAGGGCCAGCTGGCCCCGATGGCGCGCATCCAGCTGGCCAAGGACGACAGCATGGCCCAGGCCGCCACCGCCCAGCTGCAGCCAGGCAAGACGGTGCTGCTGATCGCCGGGCGCGGCCATGTGCTGCGCAGCATCGGCATTCCGACCTGGCTGCCTGCGGGCACCCGATCGGTGGTGGCCATTGGCCAGGCGGGCAGCCAGGCCCAGGCCGATACGGCCGACCGCGACTGGGTACACAGCACCCCGGCGCTGCCGGCCCAGGACCACTGCGCCGCGCTGCGCGAGAAGTGGAAGAAGTAGAGGCCAAGCCTCTGCGTGCTCAGGTCACCGGGGCGGGGTTGAACAGCACCAGCGCATTGTGCAGCTGCCACTCTTCCGCCCAGGTCTTCTTGCGGCCACTGGCCACCTCCAGCATCAGGCGAAACATCTCCCAGCCCATCTCCTCGATGGTCGCTTCGCCATCGGCAATGCGCCCGGCGTTCACATCCATCAGGTCATGCCAGCGGCGCGCCAGATCGCTGCGCGTGGCCACCTTGATCACAGGCACCTGCGCCAGGCCATAGGGCGTACCGCGCCCGGTGGTGAACACATGCAGGTTCATGCCAGCGGCCAGCTGCAAGGTGCCGCAGATGAAGTCGCTCGCGGGCGTCGCCGCATAGACCAAGCCGCGCTCGATGCCGCGATCGGCGAGTCTCTGGCCAGGCGAGAGCACGCCGGTGATGGGCGCTGTGCCGCTCTTGATGATCGAGCCCATCGCCTTTTCCACGATGTTGGACAGGCCGCCCTTCTTGTTGCCCGGCGTGGTGTTGGCGCTGCGGTCCACCTTGCCCTTGTCCAGGTAGGCGTCGTACCAGGCCATCTCGTCGATCATCGCCTGCGCCACCTCAGGGGTTGAGGCGCGCGAGGTGAGTTGGTCAATGCCATCGCGCACCTCGGTCACTTCGCTGAACATCACGGTCGCCCCTGCGCGCACCAGCAGATCGGTGCAAAAGCCGACGGCCGGGTTGGCGGTGACGCCGCTGAAGGCATCACTGCCGCCGCACTGCACGCCCACGACCAGCGCACTGGCTGGCACGGTCTCGCGCCGGCGCTGGTTCAGCCGTGCCAGGTGCGCCTCGGCCCGCGTCATGATGGACTGCACCATCGACATAAAGCCCACATGTGCCTCGTCCTGCAGGCAGACCACATCGAGCTCGGGCGCGCGCTCATCGGTGATGGGGAAAGAGCCCGGTGGCAGCAGGCGCTCGGGCTGCAGCTTTTCGCAGCCCAGGCTGACGACCATCACCTCGCCGCCAAAGTTCGGGTTGTGGCTGATGTTGCGCAAGGTGCGCTGCGGGATCTCGGCGCCCACCGCATCAATCGCCACACCGCAGCCATAGCTGTGCTCCAGCCCGACGACATCGTCGACCTGCGGGTAGCGCGGCAGCAGCTCGGCCTTGATGCGGCGCACCGCAAAATCCAGCACGCCCGCCACGCACTGCACCGTGGTGGTGATGGCCAGGATATTGCGGGTGCCCACCGTGCCATCGGCATTGCGGTAGCCCTCAAAGGTATAGCCCTCCAGTGGCGGCAGATCGGGCGCGGGCACCGTGGCAATCGGCAGGCCTTCGAGCGAGCGGGCCTCGGGCATCTGCAGCAGGCGCTCATGCACCCAGCTGCCCGCGGCAATGGCCTGGCGCGCATAGCCGATCACCACGTTGTAGCGGCGCACGGCCTCGCCCTGCGCAATGTCCAGCAAGGCCACCTTGTGCGCCTGCGGCACCTGCTCGACCAGGCGCAGGCCCGAGGGCAGCACCGTGCCGGCCGGCAGCCCGCCGTCATTGGCGATGATCGCGACGTTGTCCGCCGCATGCATGGAAATCGAAAGTGGGGTCGTTCTGGCTTGTGTCATGGCAAATACTCTCTACGGCGGTGCTCCGGCAGCGTAGCGCATGCGCGCTGCCGGCCCGCCTGGCACCTGTCGCTTTGCGCGACAGGGCCGCACGCAAACGCTCAATCGGCCTTGATGCCGGCGGCCTGGATCACCTGCGCCCATTTGGCCACCTCGGCCTTCTGGAACTCGGCCAGCTCGGCCGGCGTCATCGTCGACGGCTGCATGCCAAAGGCCTTCAAACGCGTCTGCACTTCGGGCGTGGCGACGATCTTCATGATCTCGGCATGCAGGCGGTCCACCACGGGCTTGGGTGTACCCGCAGGTGCAAACACCGCTTGCCAGGATCCCATGTCAAAGCCCTTTTCACCAGCCTCGGCAATGGTCGGCACATCGGGCAGCGATTCCAGGCGCTTGGAGCTGGTCACCGCGATCGGGCGCAGCTTGCCGGCCTGGATATGCGGGCCCACGACCAGGGCGGTGTCAAACATCATGTCGACCTGGCCGCCGATGACATCCTGCACCGCCGGGCCGCTGCCCTTGTAGGGCACATGGGTGAACTTGACGCCCGTCTGGTAGGCCAGCAGCTCCAGCGCCATGTGGTTGGAGGTGCCGCTACCGGGCGAGGCCGAGGTCAGCCCGCCGCTGGAGGACTTGGCCTTGCTGCCGGCCATCACATCGACCAGGGTCTTGAAGGGGCTGGAGGCGGGCACCACCAACACCAGCGGGCCCGAGCCCAGCATCGCGACCGGCGTGAAGGATTTGACCGGGTCGTAGTCGAGCTTGGAATACAGACTGATATTGATCGCATGCGAGCTGATGGTGCCGCCCAGGATGGTGTAGCCATCGGGCGCTGCGCGCGCGGCCAGTGCCGAGCCCACGCTGCCGCCGGCCCCGCCTTTGTTCTCGATGATCATCGGCGTGCCCAGCGCCTTGCCCAGCGGCTGGGCGATCACACGTGCCAAGGTATCGGTATTGCCGCCGGGCGGAAACGGCACCAGGTAGGTGATGGATTTACCGGTGGGCCAGCTGCTTTGTGCCAGCGCGGAGCTGCTGGCCAGGCCGGCGCCCAGCATCAGGGCGCTGGCCGCGAGCGAGCTTTGGATCAGGGTTCTGCGTTGCATGGATGTCTCCTTGGTTTGTAATCGTCGAAAGGTCAATGAACTCGTTGGGGATCAGAAGCGCGGCTGCTTGCCGTCGAAGCTCGGGTCGTACTTGCGCATCTGGCCCAGGTCATCGCGGTTGCGAATGCCGCAGTGCAGGTAGTTGTCATGCAGGCGTGCCAGCGCATTGCGGTCCAGGCGCACGCCCAGGCCTGGCGTGCTGGGCACGCGCAGGCTGCCCGCTTCAAACTGCAGACGCCCGCCTTCGATGACCTCCTCGTCCTGCCAGGGGTAGTGGGTGTCGCAGGCATAGGTGAGCAAGGGCACGCTGGCACAGAGATGCGTCATCGCCACCAGGCTGATGCCCAGGTGCGAATTGCTGTGCATCGACAGGCCCAAATCGAAGGTACGGCACAGGGTGGACAGGCGCTGCGTGGCGCGCAGGCCGCCCCAGTAGTGGTGGTCGCTCAGCACAATCTTCACCGGGCAGCCCATCTCGGCATTGCGCCGGAACTCGGCAAAATCGGTCACCACCATATTGGTGGCCAGCGGCACCTCGCAGGCGCGGGCCACAGCGGCCATGCCGTCCAGCCCGGGGGCCGGGTCTTCGTAGTACTCCAGCACACCGCGCAGCTTGTCGACAATGCGCAGGCTGGTCTCCACCGTCCAGTTGGCATTCGGATCGATGCGCAAAGGCAGGCCGGGAAAGGCCTCGGCCAGGGCGAGAATGCCGGCGGCCTCCTCGTCAGGCGGCAAGGCCCCGGCCTTGAGCTTGATGCTCTGGAAGCCGTACTGGCCAATCATGCGCTGGGCCTGCGCCACCAGCTGCTGCGGTGTCAGCGCCTCGCCCCAGGCATCGGGGGCATAGGGCTGGCCGGCATGCTCGGCGTACTTGTAGAACAGGTAGGCCGAGAACGGCACACTGGAGCGCGCCGCGCCACCCAGCAGATCGACCACCGGCGCATTCGCCATCTGGCCTTGCAGATCGAGCATGGCCACCTCAAATGCACTGACCACCTTGGCCACCGTTTTGGATACATGGGTGCCCGGCGCGAGCGACACCTGCTGGCCCAGAAACTCCGAGGCCGTCTGCGCTGGTGGCGCCACCAGCGCGGCCACCCGCTGCTCCATCTCGTTGAGCGCCCAGGGCGACAGCCCCACCAAGGCCGGTGCCGCCTTGGCCAGTGCATCGAGCATGGGCTGGTCGCCATAGCTCTCGTTGATCCCCACCAGGCCCGAGGCGGTCTCGATCTCGATGATGGAGCGCAGCGCCCAGGGCTCGTGGATGCCGGCAGCGTTGAGCAGCGGCGGATCGCGGAAGGCAATCGGCGTGATGCGGAGTTGGCGAATGGCGTGTGAGGTACTCATCGTGAAAACGCAGAAGAAAGCAGAGGGGGTGAAGGAGTTGGGAGACAGTGAAGGCTTAGCGCACGGTCATGAAGATCTGCGGCAGCCAGGTGGTGAAGGCCGGCACAAAGGTCACCAGGCCCAGCGCAAAGATCAGCGCGCCATAGAAAGGCCAGATGGTGCGCATGACGGTGCCCACCGACACACCGCCAATGGCACAGCCGACAAACTGGGTGGTGCCCACTGGCGGGGTGTTCAGCCCCAGCGCGCAGTTGATCAGCAGCACAATGCCGAACTGCACCGAGCTCATGCCGTAGTGCTGGGCAATCGGCAGGAAGATGGGCGTGCACAGCAAGATGGTGGCGGCCATGTCGAGGAAGGTGCCGAGCAGGAACAGGATGATGTTGATCAGCAGGAACACCATCCAGGGCGTGGTGGTGACCTGGGCCAGCATCTGGCCGGTGAGCTCGGCCACACCATAGAGGCTGATCAGGTAGCCAAAGGTGCTGGAGATGCCGATCAGCAGCAAGATGATGCCGGTGTTGCGCACCGCCTTGGAGGCGGCCTTGACAAAGTGCGACCAGCTCAGCGACCGGTAGACAAACACCGTGAGCGCCAGCGCATAGAGCACGGCGACCACGGCCGACTCGGTCGCGGTGAACACACCCGACAGAATGCCGCCCAGAATCAGCACCACGACAAACAGACCCGGCAGCGCCGCGGCCAGGCTGCGGCCCACGACCTGCCAGCCGGGAAAGGTGCCGGCCGGGTAGCCGCGCCGGCGTGCCACCCAGTAGGCCGCGCCCAGGTTGCTCAGGGTCAGGATCAGCGCCGGGATGATGGCCGCCAGAATCAGCGCCGCAATCGACACCTTGCCGCTGGCCGCCAGCGCATAGATGATGATGTTGTGGCTGGTGGGCATCAGTGCGCCCACCAGGGCCGCATGCGTGGTCACGTTGACGGCGTAGTCGGCGTGGTAGCCCTCTTTCTTCATCATCGGGATCATCACCGCGCCCATGGCCGAGACATCGGCCACCGGCGAGCCCGAGACGCCGCCAAACAAGGTGCAGGCCACCACATTGGACATGCCCAGGCCGCCGCGCACATGGCCGATCAGCGCCCGCGCAAAGTTGACGATGCGGTCGGCAATGCCGCCGTGCAGCATCAGCTCACCGGCAAAGATGAAGAACGGAATCGCCAGAAAGGAGAACACCCCCATGCCGGCGGTCATCTGTTGAAAACCCACCTCCAGCGGCAGCCCCTCGTAGGCCAAGGTGGCCAGCGCAGACAGGCCAATGGAGAAGGCCACCGGCACGCCCAGCAGCAGCAGGACGGCAAAGCTCAGGCTCAGGATCAGCAAGGCTGTGGTCATCGCCGCGCTCCTAGTTGGGCTGCACTTCGCGGCCTTGCGCGAGTGCGATCAGGTGTTCGATGGAAAACAGCACGATCAGGCTGCCGGCAATGATGGCGGGCACGTATTTCCAGCCTTCGGACACACCCAGGGTCGGCAGGCGGTAGTCCCAGACCGATTCGGCCAGCGACGCGCAGCCATAGGCCATGGCCGCGCCAAACAGCAGGATCAGCGCATGGATCAGAAACTCCATCTTGGTGCGCAGCCAGTCCGGTGCCAGCACCAGCAGCGACTCCAGCCCGATATGGCCGCTGTCGCGCACACCGACGGCCACGCCGAACATGGTCACATAGAGCACCAGCAACAGCGACAGGCTCTCGGCCCAGGTCGGCGTGTTGTTGAGCACATAGCGGCCAAACACCTGCCAGCTGACGGCGGCAATCAGCAGCATCAGGCCGGCAATACCCAGCCACATGCACAAGCGCGACAAGGCGCTGCAAATCTTGGTAAACATCGTGGTGCCCGTGCAGACCCGGGGCGTACAGCCTCCGGGCAAAGAGTTGCAAGGAGCCAGCCCCATCTGAGGGCTGGCGGTGGCGTTCACTCAGCCAGCGCTCAAGGGGTGTCTTGCGCGCGCTTGACCAGGTCTTTCAACTTGGCATCGGTGATGAACTTGTCGTAGACCGGCCGCATCGCCGCCTGGAACGGGGCCTTGTCCACCTCGATGATCTCGGCGCCGCCCGCCTTCACGACCTCGAGCGACTTGGCCTCACGCTCGGCCCACTGCTTGCGCATATAGGGCACCGACTCCTTGGCGGCCTGGCGCACCCAGCGCTGCTCCTCGGGCGAGAGCTTGTCAAAGGTGCGTTTGGAGAACAGCAAAATCTCCGGCGCCATCGAGTGCTCGGTCTTGCTGAAGTACTTGGCGACTTCGAACGAGCGCGAGCTCTCGAAGGTCGGGTAGTTGTTTTCGGCCGCATCGATGAGGCCGGTTTTCAGCCCGGTGTAGACCTCGCCCATCGGCATCGGCGTCGCATTGGCGCCCATGGCTTCGAGCATGCTCACCCAGAGATCGGACTGCTGCACGCGCACCTTCATGCCCTTCATGTCGGCCAGGCTCTTGACCGGCCGCTTGGCAGTGAACATCGAGCGCGCACCACTGTCGTAAAAGCCCAGGCCGATGAAGCCCTGCTTCTCACAGGCTTTGAGGATCTCCTCGCCCACGGGGCCATCGAGCACCTTGTGCATATGCTCCACCGAGCGGAACAGGAAGGGCATGGTGGGCACCACGGTCTCGTTGCAGACATTGTTCATCGCGCCCACATTGACACGCACCATCGCCAGCGCACCAATCTTGGCCTGCTCGATGGTTTCCTTCTCGCCCCCCAGCGCCCCGTTCGGGTAGACGCGGATGCTGTGCTTGCCGCCTGATAGCGCCTTGAGGCGCTCGCCCATGAACTTCACCGCCTGCACGGTCGGGTATTCGTCCGGGTGGATATCCGATGAACGAAATTCAGTGGCCTGCGCGCTGAGCGCCAGCAGACCGGCAGCCAGCGCTGCACTGAGAGTGGAAAGTCGCATTTGTCTACCTCGTTATCTCTGTGGTTGGGGAACATGCCCGGATGGTTTCCGGGTCTCTGGGTCACACACACCTCGCCTGTTTACAGGGGCCGAAATTCCGTCTCCTCCATTCCTGAAACGCCTGGGCGCAGCGCAAACACGCCACCGGCCAGCGGTTGGTCCGACAGATCGATACCGTCGGGCCGAATCGATGTGACATAGAGCACATCCAGCGCAGGTCCGCCAAAGGCGCACATCGCCGGCTTTTTGACCGGCAGCGCCAGCGAGCGGTCCAGCTGCCCATCGGGCCGGAAGCGGTGCACCAGGCCGGCGTCATTGCCGCAGATCCAGTAGCAGCCGTCCACATCGATGGCCGCGCCATCGGGCCGGCCCGGCAGAATTTTCATATCGACAAACAGGCGGCGGTTGTGGGGCGTGCCGCTGCCCGTGTCGTAGTCAAAGGCCCAGATCTGCTGGCTACTGGGGTGCGAATCCGACAGGTACATGGTCCGGCCATCGGGGCTGAAGGCCAGGCCGTTGGGCGTGATCAGCGGGCCCAGCTGCAGGTCCTGCGCGCCGCCTGCCGCCATGTCCTCTGCCCCCAAGCGGTAGAGCTTGCCCACCGGCTGCGCAGCCGCCATGTCCATCAGCATGGTGCCGGCCACAAAGCGGCCCTGGCGGTCGCAGCGGCCATCGTTAAAGCGCATGCCCGGCATCGCGTGGTCGACGGCAGCCAGTGGTTGGGTGTGCGCCTCACCATCGCCCAAGGTCACCTGGTAAATGCCGTCTTCCAAGCCGGCAATCCAGCTGCGCGGCTCGCCCTGCCAGGCGGCCATGCAGGCCAGCATCTGCGGCAGCTGCCACTGCGTGGCGCTGCGCTGCCCGGGCTGCCAGCGCTGCAGCAGGCCGCACGGTATGTCGGCCCAGTACAGCGCAGCCTCCTGCGCACGCCACACAGGGCTTTCGCCGGTGGCGTTGCGGGCGTCGAGCACCAGCTCAGCGGCTGTCATGCAGGCTGCTCCGGCGCATCGCCAAAGGGGCCTTGGGCGGTGAAGGCGCCGCCCTGGTAGACGGCGACCGGGTCGTTGGCCGCAGGGGCGGGTTGTGCCTCCACCTGGGCGCGCCAGGGCTCGGAGCTGTCCTTGGGCACAAAGCCCAGGTGGGCGGCGGCATGGTTGTCCCACCAGAGATCGCGGTTGGCCGATGCGCCGTAGACGACGGTATGGCCGACGTTCGGGGTGAACAGGCTTTTCTCGACCAGCTGCACCAGGTCGTCATAGCTCAGCCAGCTGTGCATCATGCGCCGGTCCTTGGGCGCGGGGAAGGACGAGCCAATGCGTATGCTCACCGTCTCGATGCCATAGCGGTCAAAGTAGAAACTCGCCATGTCCTCGCCAAAGGACTTGGACAGGCCGTAGTAGCCATCGGGTCGGCGGCGCGCGTTGGCGTCGATCTTCTCGCTTTGCTGGTAAAAGCCGATCACATGGTTGGAGCTGGCAAACACAATGCGCTTCACGCCGTGGCGGCGCGCGGCCTCGTAGAGGTGGAAGATGCCTTTGATATTGGCCTCCAGCACCTCTTCAAAAGGCCGCTCCACCGACACACCGCCCAGGTGCACGATGGCGTCGCAACCGGCCACCATCGCATCGACCGCCTGCTTGTCGGCCAGGTCGCAGGTGTTGACTTCTTCTTGTGCATCCCGTGGCGCGCCCATGCCGGCGATGTCGGACACGCGCAAGACGGGCGCCAGGCCACGCAGACGCTGGCGCAGCACCTGGCCCAGGCCGCCGGCAGCACCAGTCAACAGCAAGCGTTGCAGTGGGGGAGTTTGTGCCTGCATCTGCTGCTCCTTTTCCATAAAAAAAGGCGCTTATGAAAAGCGCCTTGGGTGCTCAGCCTTGTGCCAGGCCGTCAATGGCAGAACGGATGTTCTTCAGTGCCTTCACCACCAGCGCGGGGTCGGTGGCGAACGACAGACGAACATAAGGCGACATGCCAAAGGCAGCGCCCGGCACGGTCGCCACCTTGGCGGCGTTGAGCAGGAAGCCCGACACGGCAGCATCGCTGTCCAGCACCTTGCCGTCGGCCGTGCGGCGGCCGATCAGGCTCTGGCAGCCGAGGAACAGGTAGAAGGCGCCATCGGGCACCGACGACAGGGTCAGCTCAGGCACGATGGCCAGCTCGCGGCGGATTGTCTCGAGCCGGTCCACAAAGGTCTGGCGCGCCTGGCGCACGCAGTCCTGGTCGCCCAGCAAGGCTGCTTGCGCAGCGGCCTGTGCCACCGAGGTGGCGCTGGTGCAGCTTTGCGATTCGAGCTTGTTCATGCCGCCAATCAACTTCTCGGGGCCTGCCGCATAGCCAATGCGCCAGCCGGTCATCGCGTACGACTTGGAGACGCCGTTGATGATCAGCATGCGGTCCTTCAGATAAGGACAGGCCTGGGCGAACGAGACAAAGGGCACACCGGTCAGGATGATGTGCTCGTAGATCTCGTCGGACATGACCAGCACATCGGGGAAGTCCTTGAGCACCTCGCCCAGCGCCTGCAGCTCGGCGCGGCTGTAGACCGCGCCGGTGGGGTTGCCAGGGCTGTTGATGATCAACCAGCGGGTCTTAGCTGTGATGCTCTGGCGCAGGGCCTCGGGCGTGAGCTTGAAGCCCACTGCCTCGGAGCAAGGCACATAGACCGGCACGCCGCCATGCAGCGCCACGATGTCGCCATAGGACACCCAGCAAGGCGTGGGCACCACGACCTCATCGCCGCTCTCCAGGGTTGCCATGAAGGCATTGAAGATCAGCTGCTTGGCGCCGACACCGGTGGTGATCTCGGCCACGGAGTAGTCGAGTTCGTTGTCCTGCTTGAACTTCTGCGCAATCGCCTTGCGCAGGCTCTCGGTGCCGGCCGGCACCGTGTACTTGGTGGCACCGGCCTTGGCCGCCGCCATCGCTGCATCGATGATGTGCTCGGGCGTATTGAAATCGGGCTCACCAATGCTCAGGTCGATGACATCGATGCCTTCGGACTTCATCTTCTTGGCCTGCGAGGAAATCGCCATGCTCGGCGACGATGGCAGGCTCTCGACTTTTTGACTTAGCTTCAACATAAATTCGCAATCGCTCGGTGTCTCTTAGATGCCCTTGTCATTGGGGTTGGCGTAGAGCGCCTTGATCGAATCGCTGAGCGGGAAGTTGATGTTCACGTTGCGCGGTGGGATCGTGGTCATGAACCACTTCTGGTAGAGCGCTTCCATCTCGCCGGACTTGATCATCGCGTAGACGGTGTCATCGACCAGCTTCTTGAACGTCGGGTCATCCTTGCGCAGCATCACGCCATAGGGCTCGGTGCGCAGCGGCTCGTTCAGGATCACGTACTGGTCGCGCTGGGGCGAGGTGGCGATAAAGCTGGCCAGTTGCACGTCATCGAGCACAAAGGCGTCCGCCTTGCCCGATTCAAACATCACAAAGGCTTCGGACGGGTCCTTGCCATAGACCTCGTTGAACTTCACGTTCTGGGCCTTCTTGTAGGCGCGCAGCAGCTGGATCGAGGTGGTGCCGGTCACCGTGGCCACATTGCGGTTTTGCAGATCGGCAATGCCCTTGACTGCCGAGTCCTTGCGCACGGCCAGGGTCACGTTGGCCGAGAAGTAGCTCGGCGAGAAGGAGACCTGCTCCTGGCGCGCGACGGTGTTGGTCACCGGCGTGCAGTCCAGATCGACAGTGTTGTTCTGGATCAGCGGAATGCGGCTGGTGGGCGTGGTGATCAGGTACTTGATTTCCATCTTCTGCAAGCCGGCCGCCTTTTGCGCCGCCTCTGCGACCTTCAGGCAGATGTCATTGATCATGCCGATGGGGTCCGCATTGCCATTGACCTTGTAGCTGAAGGGCACGGACATGTCGCGCGCACCGATGGTGATCGCGCCGTTTTGCTTGATCTTCTCCAGCGTGGAGGTCTGTGCTTGCGCCAGGGAAGCAGCCAGCAGAGTGACGGCACATACGGTGGTTTTCGAGAAAAGCTTGAGCATGATTGGAAAGTAGGTTACAACAAGGCATCAGTCATGTGTTGTCTGACGACAGGTGTGAATTATGATCACAGCTATGCTTAAAAGCCCCTCGGAATTACCCGCATCCCCGTCAATGGCATCCGCCCCGGATGCCATTTGCTACGGTTGCCGTGCCGCGAATGCCAACGGCCAGACCCACGTTCTGCCGGATCACAGCCATGCTTAAAAGCCCCTCGGAATCACCTGCATCCCCGTCAATGGCATCCGCCCCAGATGCCATTTGCTACGGTTGCCGTGCCGCGAATGCCAACGGCCAGACCCACGTTCTGCCGGATCACAGCCATGCTTAAAAGCCCCTCGGAATCACCTGCATCCCCGTCAATGGCATCCGCCCCAGATGCCATTTGCTACGGTTGCCGTGCCGCAAAAGCCAAAGGCCAGGCCCACGTTCTGCCGGATCACAGCCATGCTTAAAAGCCCCTCGGAATCAACCGCATCCCCGTCAATGGCATCCAGCCAGGATGCCACTTTGCACGGTTGCCACACCCCGCAAGGCAGCTGCTTGACCCACCTTCAGCCGGATCACAGCCATGCTTAAAAGCCCTTCGGAACTCTCCGCCACCCCATCGATGGCTGCCGACTCCGCCGCCAGCCTGCGCGGCAGCCGCGCCGCCAAAGGCAGCCGCAGCCTGGCCAACTTGCTGTCGGAAGAGTTTGAAAACAAGATCCGCCAAGGCCTGTTGCAAGAGGGCGACAAGCTGCCCACCGAGACCGAACTGGTGCGCAGCTATGACGTCAGCCGCACGGTGGTGCGCGAGGCGCTGTCCAAGCTGCAAGCCTCGGGCCTAGTCGAGACCAAGCACGGCATCGGCACCTTTGTGCTGCCCGCGCGCAGCACACCGGGCATGGTGCTGAGCGCCCATGAGCTGAGTGAATCGGTCGACGTGCTGGCGGTGCTGGAGCTGCGCATCAGCCTGGAGACCGAGGCGGCGGGCCTGGCAGCGACCCGGCGCCAGGAGCCGCATCTGCGCGCGATGCGCACTGCGCTGCAGGCCTTTGAGCAGAACTTTGCGCTGGGCCGCGAGACGGTGAGCCATGACCTGGACTTTCACCTCAGCATTGCCAAGGCGACGGGCAACCGCTACTTCCAGGAGATCCTGCAGCACTTTGGCTCCATGTTGATTCCGCGCAACCGGATTGCCTCGATCCACATCCCCACGCGCGACCCGGACTACCTCAAGCGCGTGAACCGCGAGCATGAAGAAATCTTCTCTGCGATCGAGCGCCAGGATGCGGACTCAGCCCGCGCCGCCATGCGCATCCACCTGACCAACTCGCGCGAACGACTGCGCCTGGCCCAGCGCCTGGCCCAGGAGCAGCAAGCAGCCGGCACGCCGGACAGCAAGCGCTAAGCCGCGCAGCAGCCCTGCGCCGGGCTGCTGCCATCACCCGCTCAACACCGCCCACAAAAGCGCCAGCCACGCCGCCCTGGCGCATCACCGGGCCTGCCAAAGCACCCGCGCCAAGGCCGCGAAAAACAGCCTGAATCCCGGCCCCAACTCCCAGCCAAGCGTTTCCCCTAGTCAAGCAATACTTGGCGATCTGCATTTTGAGTTGTATGATGTCTTATATCTAAAAAGGAGACAGAGACATATGCATCGCCGTTCGCACCTGATCTATTCAGCGCTGGCCCTGGCTGCCGGTAGCTTGTTATCGACTCCGCTGTTGGCGGCCGATGCCTGGCCGAGCAAGCCGATCCGGCTGATCGTTCCCTACCCACCCGGCGGCAGCTCGGACATCATTGCCCGCTCGATTGGCCAGCTGATCTCGCAAGAGCTCAAGCAGACGGTGGTGATCGACAACAAGCCCGGTGCCAACGGCAATCTGGGGGCAGAGTTTGTCGCCCGCGCCCAGCCCGATGGCTATACCTGGCTGCTCTGCGACCTGGGAGCGCTCGCGATCTCGCCATCCATCTATACCAAGCTGAGTTTTGACCCGAGCAAGGACCTGCGTGGCGCCGCCATGCTGGCCTACTCGCCGCACATGCTGGTGGTGCACCCCTCGGTGCAGGCCAACAACCTGCAAGAGCTGGTGGCGCTGTCCAAGAAGCAGGACCTGAACTTTGCCGTCACGGCCACCGGCAGCGCGCCGCACCTGGCCGGTGTGGAACTGGCCCGGCTGACGGGCGCCAAGTGGGTCTATGTGCCCTACAAGGGTGGCGTGCAATCGGTGCAGGACACGGTGGCCGGCCAGACCCAGGTGCTGATGAACGGCATGCTGGCCACCTACCCCCATGTGCAAAGCGGCAAGTTGAAGCTGCTGGGCATTTCCAAGAACACCCGCATGCCGCTGATCGCCGATGTGCCGACCCTGGCCGAACAAGGCGCAGCCGGCTTTGCTTCGGGCACCTGGCAAGGCGTGGTCCTGCCGGCAAAGACACCCGAAGCGATCATTCAGAAGGTCAACCAGGCTTTGCTGACCGCCATCCGCTCGCCCGAGGTGCGCTCGCGCCTGACCGGCCAGGGCGCCGAGGTGGTCACGATGACGCCGGTCGAGACCGACCAATTTTTCAAGGCCGAACGCCAGCGCTGGCGCACGGTCGTTCAAACCGCCAATCTGCAGCTCGATTGAGCCGCCCGGATTTGGCACTGTCGATTCCCTCTCTTTTCTTTGAAAGTTTGATATGAGCACCATGAGCCCCCAGGATGTGAAGAACGTGATGAGTTCCGGACTGCTGTCCTTCCCCGTCACCGACTTCGATGCACAAGGCAACTTCAATGCCAAGGGCTATGCCGAGCGCCTGGAATGGCTGGCCCCGTTTGGCGCCAGCGCACTGTTCGCCGCCGGCGGCACCGGTGAGTTCTTCTCGTTGACCGCCGAAGAGTACCCCGCCATCATCAAGACCGCCGTGGACACCTGCAAGGGCAAGGTGCCGATCATCGCCGGTGCAGGCGGCCCGACCCGCTTTGCGATCCAGTGCGCACAGGCTGCTGAAGCCGCTGGCGCCCACGGCATCCTGCTGATGCCCCACTACATGACCGAAGCCAGCCAGGAAGGCCTGGCCGCCCACGTCGAAGCCGTGTGCAAGAGCGTGAAGTTCGGCGTCATCATCTACAACCGGGGCGTGAGCCGCTTTACCCCCGAGACCGTTGCCAAGCTCTGCGAACGCAACCCCAACCTGGTGGGCTTCAAGGACGGCGTGGGCGACATCGAAGCCATGTCGGCCATGTACCTGACCATGGGTGACCGCCTGGCCTACCTGGGTGGCCTGCCGACCGCCGAAGTCTATGCCGCCGCCTACAAGGCACTGGGCACGCCCGTGTACTCATCTGCCGTGTTCAACTTCATCCCCAAGACCGCCATCCGCTTCTACGAAGCCGTGCGCACCGATGACCACGCCACCCAGCACCAGCTGCTCAAGGACTTCTTCATGCCCTACCTGAAAATCCGCAACCGCAGCGCTGGCTACGCCGTGTCCATCATCAAGGCCGGCGCCAAGCTGGTGGGCCACGATGCCGGTCCGGTGCGCGCACCGCTGGCTGACCTCAAGCCCGAGGAAGTCGATATGCTGGCAGCACTGATCAAGAAGGTTGAAGCCTGATCGACCTCGCCTAACCAGCCCGGCTCCCCAGCTGCACTACGCCGCTGGGGCGCCGGGCTCCTTCCGTTTAAAGCCCCCTCCACACATGACTGCCACCCAACGCCCGCGCGTGCTGCAAATGGGCAAGATGCCGCTGCCCGCGCTTGATGCCGATCTGGCCCAGGAATTCGATACCACCGTGCTGAGCGCACAAGCGGACCCGCAGCAGTTCCTGGCTGACCACGGTTCGGAGTTTGCCTACCTGGTCACATCAGCCAGCATGGGCGCATCGGCCTCGGTGATCCAGGCCTTGCCGGCACTGCGCGGCATCAGCAGTTTTGGTGTGGGCTTTGATGCGCTGGACCAGCAGTCCATCCTCGCCCAGTCCGCGCGCGTGGGCTACACGCCCGGCGTGCTGGACGACTGCGTGGCCGACCTGGCCTTTGCGCTGCTGCTGGACAGCGCCCGCCGCCTGGCAGCGGCCGACCGCTTTGTGCGCGCGGGCCTGTGGCCTACCGAACGCTTTGGCGTCTACACCCGTGCCTCGGGCAAGCGTCTGGGCATCCTGGGCATGGGCCGCATTGGCCGCCAGGTGGCGCGCCGCGCCAGCGGTTTTGACATGGAGGTGGCCTACCACAACCGCCGCCCGGTCAGCGATTCGCCGCACCGTTACATGGCATCGCTGCAGGATCTGGCCCAGTGGTGCGACTTTCTGGTCATCACCGCCGCCGGTGGCGACGACACCCGCCACCTGGTCAATGCCCAGGTGCTGCAAGCGCTGGGCCCGCAGGGCTTTCTGATCAATGTGGCGCGCGGCAGCGTGGTCGATGAAGCGGCCTTGCTGGACGCGCTGCAGCACCAACGCATTGCCGGCGCCGGCCTCGATGTGTTCGAAGACGAGCCCCGTCCCCTGCCCGGCCTGCTGCAGCAAGACAACGTGGTGCTGGCACCGCATATCGCCAGCGGCACGCAGGAGACTCGCCGCGCCATGGCCGATCTGGTACTGGCCAACCTGCGCAGCCTGATCGCCAATGGCCAGCCGCTGCAGGAAGTGCCCTGGTCCCAGGCGGCAGCCCTGGCCCGCGCTGCTTGAGAACGTTTTGAAGACCACCTCACCATCCACCCATTTTTAGAGACCAGGCCCCAACCGCCTGGCAAGCCTATGACGACACACAACAACCTTATCAACGGCAGCTGGACACCCGGCAAGACCACCTCGCCCAACACCAACCCCAGCGACCTGTCCGACGTGATCGGCCAGTATGCGCAGGGCGATGCCAGCGATGTGGATGCCGCAGTGGCAGCGGCCACGGCGGCCTTCCCGGCCTGGAGCGTCTCGGGCATCCAGGCGCGCCATGATGCGCTCGACAAGATCGGCAATGAGATCCTGGCGCGCAAGGACGAACTGGGCGACCTGCTGGCGCGCGAAGAAGGCAAGACCCGGCCCGAGGCCATTGGCGAAGTGGCCCGCGCCGGCCAGATCTTCAAGTTCTTTGCCGGTGAATGCCTGCGCCTGGCTGGTGAGAGCCTGCCGTCGGTGCGCCCCGGCATTGGCGTGGAAATTACGCGCGAGCCCATCGGTGTGGTGGGCCTGATCACCCCCTGGAACTTCCCCATCGCGATTCCGGCCTGGAAGATTGCACCGGCGCTCGCCTTTGGCAACTGCGTGGTGATCAAGCCCGCCGACCTGGTGCCCGGCAGCGCCTGGGCGCTGGCCGACATCATCCACCGCAGCGGCATCCCCGCTGGCGTCTTCAACCTGGTGATGGGCAGGGGCCGCATCATTGGCGATGCATTAGTACAGCACCCCGATGTGGCCGCGATCAGCTTTACCGGCTCGGTCGGTGTGGGCCGGGGCATTGCCGAGGCCTGCGTCAAATCGGGCAAAAAGGTACAGCTGGAGATGGGTGGCAAGAACCCGCAGGTGGTGCTGGACGATGCCGACCTGGCCCAGGCCGTGGAGCTGTCGGCCCAGAGCTGCTTTTATTCGACCGGCCAGCGTTGCACCGCATCGAGCCGCCTGATCGTCACCGACAAGATCTACCCCGCCTTTGTGCAGGCGCTGCAAGAGCGCATGGCCAAGATCAAGGTGGGCGATGCGCGCGCCGCCGGCACCGATATCGGCCCCGTCGTAAGCCAGGCCCAGCTGGAGCAGGACCTGAGCTATGTGGAAATCGCCAAGGCCGAAGGCGCCGTGCTGGCCACCGGCGGCAGCCGCATTGCCTGCCACACCGGCAGCGGCAAGGAAGGCTTTTTCATGCAACCCGCCTTGCTGGTGGACAGCACGCCGCAGATGCGCATCAACCGCGAAGAGGTGTTTGGACCCGTCGCCAGCGTGATCCGTGTGCAGGACTATGAAGAGGCGCTGGCCGTCGCCAACGACACCGCCTTTGGCCTGTCTGCCGGCATTGCCACCACCAGCCTGAAGTACGCCAGCCACTTCAAGCGCCATGCCCAGGCCGGCATGGTGATGGTGAACCTGCCCACCGCCGGCGTGGACTACCATGTGCCGTTTGGCGGCCGCAAGGGATCGAGCTACGGCCCGCGCGAGCAAGGCCGCTATGCGCAGGAGTTCTACACCACGGTGAAGACCGCCTATACGCTGGCTTGAACGTCTGCGCCTGCAACGGGCGCTTTGCGGGCATCCAGCGGTACTCCCCTGGATGCCCGCGCAGTACTTGGTCGCTCTCAGGTAATACGCTTGGCGGAAAATGGCAGGATGAAACTTCTGCCTGACCTCTCGCTGCCGGTGACGGCCGACATCCACGATCCCCAGCCCCTCATCCTCTACCACGGCCGCAACTGCCCCGATGGCTATGGCGCGGCGCTGGCGGCCTGGCTGTTCTTCTCCGGCAATGCAGAGTTTCGCGGCCTGGACCATGGCGAAATCCAGACCGTGGACGACCTGGGCCCACTGGCTGGCCGCACGATCTACATCCTGGACTTTGCCTTTGGCCCCGAGCTGCTGGCAGCCATCGAGGCCCAGGCGCACAAGCTGGTGCTGCTGGACCACCACAAGAGCGCGGCCGAGAAGCTCAATGGCTACCAATGCACCTGCGGCGTCGTGCATTTCGACATGAACAAGTCCGGCGCGCGCCTGGCCTGGGAGTTCTTCTTCCCCAAAGACCCGATCCCCGCGCTGGTGCTGCACATCGAAGACCGCGACATCTGGCGCTGGCAGTACCCCGAGAGTGGGGCCTTTTTGGCCGCGCTGGACATGGAGCCGCGCAGCTTTGAGCGCTGGGCCGAGATTGCGGCCTTCAGCCCCGAGCAGCTGAGCGCCTTCATGGCCCGTGGCGGCGCGATGGATGAGAAATACCTCAAGCTCTGCAGCGATATCGCCGAAGGCGCGCAGCCGCTGGTGTTCAACGGCGTGGCCGGCCTGATGGTCAATGCCCCGGGCATGTTCCACAGCCAGGTGGGCGACATCCTCGCCAAGCAAAGCGGCAGCTTTGCGCTGATGTGGAGCGCCAGCCCCAAGGGCGCCAAATGCGGCCTGCGCTCGCGCTCGGATTTCAACTGCATCCCGCTGGCCGAAAGCATGGGCGGCGGCGGCCATGCCCAGGCCTGCGGTTTCCGCATGGGGGTGGAGCGCATCCCCGAGCTGCTGGCAGGCACGCTGACCGCCCGGCCTGAAGACGCACTGCCGCCATCGCGCCCCGCCCCTACACCGGCGCCAACCGGCACGCCATGATGCCTGCCACCCGCACAGGCAGCAGCACCTGGGCGCAGCAATGCCCCCTGTGCGGCCAGAGCAATGGCTGCGCGGTGGCCCAGGGCCTGCCCGCTGCCCAGTGCTGGTGCATGACCGCCGATATTGATCCCCAGGCCTTGCAGCGCCTGGCCCCTGCCGAGCGCGGCCAGCGCTGCATCTGCCCGGCCTGTGGCCGTGCGCAGCCTGATCCCGGCGCCCGCCCCCACCGGGGTGACTGACAAGCCCCAGCGCTACCGATCATCATCAAACGCCCGGGGTCGGCCTGCCTGCAGCCGCCCCACCAGGCCCCTCGCCACACGCGCCCCATCCGCCCAGCCCACGCCATGCAGATAAGACACCACACCTCCCAGGATCTGCGCAGCCTCTATGGGGACCGCTTTCGCTGGTACCTGCTGTTCAGCGTCATGGTGGGCACGATGGCCTCGATCATCTCCTCGACCATCTTCAATGTCGCCATCCCGGCGATGAGCCTGCACTTCCAGCTGGGCCAGTCGCGCGCGCAATGGGTGACCTCGTCCTTCATGGTGGCCACGACGGTGGCGATGCTGACCACGCCCTGGCTGCTGTCGCGCTACGGCTACCGCAACACCTACCTGGGCGCCGTGCTGCTGCTGATGCTGGGGGGCATTGGCGGGGGTTTTAGCAGCGACTACAACCTGGTGCTGGTGGCGCGCGTCGTCGAAGGCCTGGCGGCCGGCGTGATCCAGCCGATTCCGGCCATCATCATCCTGCATGCCTTTGCCGCCCATGAGCAGGGCCGCGCCAATGGCCTGTTTGGCATGGGCATCGTGCTGGCGCCGGCCATCGGCCCCAGCGTGGGCGGCCTGCTGGTCGACTGGATGGGCTGGCGTTCGGTGTTCTTCATGGTGGTGCCGCTGTGCCTGGCCTCGGTCTGGCTGGGGCTGAAGTTTGTGCCCGTCAATGCGCCGGGTGGCGCAGCCGCCGACCGCCATGGCAAAAGCCTGGACTGGCTGGGCCTGGCCATTGCGACCACCGGCACCGTCTGCCTGCTCAATGGCCTGGTGGCGCTGCATGGCACGGGCTGGCAGCAAAGCGCCGTGCTGCTGGCCATTGCACTGGTCTGCCTGCCCGCGTTCATCGCCTGGCAGCGGCGCCTGCTGGCCCAGGGCGGCAAGCCGCTGATGGACCTGCGCCTGTTTGCCTGCAAGCCTTTTGCGGCCGGCTGCATTGTGGCCTTTATCTATGGCGTGGCCTTGTTTGTCTCCACCTACTTGCTGCCGGTGTTCATGCAGCTGGGGCTGTCCTACTCGGCCTCGGTGGTCGGCACCACGATGCTGCCCGCCGGCCTGGTGCTGGGCGGCGTCATCGCGCTGGCTGGCCGCATGGCCGACCGCACCCCCGTGCACTGGCTGGTGATCGGCGGCCTGTCGCTGCTCGCGCTGTCCTTTGTGCTCACGGGTGTGCTACAGCCGGGCTCGCCGCTGTGGCTGCTGATCGGCTACACGGTGCTGGGCCGCGTCGGCCTGGGCTTTATCCTCCCCTCGCTCACGCTGGGCAGCATGCGGCCGCTGGACAAGAGCCTGATCTCGCAGGGATCGAGCAGCTTCAGCTTTCTGCGCATGCTCGGCGGCGCCGCCGGGGTCAGCCTCTGCGGCATCTTTCTGGAGTGGCGCGTGGCCTTCTATGCCAACCAGTCGCCCGCGATCGACATTGCGCTGGCAGAGCGGGTGGCGGGCTTTCGCGACACCTTTTTGATGCTGGCCGTGGTCTGCGTGCTGGCCGGCATTGCCGCGCGCCAGTTGCAGCCGCCTGCAGCCCCCAAGCCCTGAGCGGCTGGCGAATGGTCTACACTGGGCCATCCAACGGTTTTCAAAGAGTTTTTGCCATGTGCCAACTGCTGGGGATGAACTGCAACACCCCCACCGACATCAACTTCAGCTTCAGCGGCTTTTCGCAGCGGGCGGGCAATACCGACCACCACAGCGATGGCTGGGGCATTGCCTTTTTTGAAGAAGGCGGCCTGCGCCTGCTGGTGGACCACCAACCGGCCGTCCAGTCGCCCGTGGCCGAGCTGGTGCGCCGCTACCCCATCCACAGCCGCAATGTGATTGCGCATATCCGCAAGGCCACCCAGGGCCGGGTGCTGCTGCAAAACTGCCACCCCTTTGTGCGCGAGCTCTGGGGCAAGAACTGGGTGTTTGCCCACAATGGCGACCTCAAGGACTTCCGCCCCCGCCTGCACAGCCACTTTCACCCGGTGGGCGACACCGACAGCGAGCATGTGTTTTGCTGGCTGATGCAGGAGCTGTGGAAATCCCATGCCGGCACGCCCAGCATTGCCGAGCTGACCCACACCTTGCGCGAGCTGGCCGCGCAGATCGCGCCCCAGGGCACCTTCAACTTTCTGCTCTCCAACGGCGAGGCGCTCTGGGCCCATGCCAATACCTTTCTGTGCTACACCGAGCGCGCGCATCCCTTTGCCCAGGCCCAGCTGAGCGATGAGGACCTGAGCATCGACTTTGCCACCTGCACCACGCCGCAGGACCGGGTGGCCGTGGTGGTGACCGCGCCGCTGACCACCAACGAGCGGTGGACGCCCTTCCAGCCCGGCGAGCTGATGGTGTTTGCCGACGGCCGGCGCCTGGCGCTTTAAGAACCTGTTCAAACCAACAAACCCGGCAGCGCCGGGTTTGTTTTTGGTACGTCTGCGCGAAAGTCTTCAGGCCAGCGCGCGGGTGATCAGAATCTTCTGCACATCGCTGGTGCCTTCATAGATCTGGCAGACCCGCACATCGCGGTAGATGCGCTCGACCGGAAAATCATTGACGACGCCATAGCCGCCCAGGGTCTGGATGGCGGCGCTGCAGACGCGCTCGGCCATCTCGCTGGCAAACAGCTTGGCCATGGCCGCTTCCTTGAGGCAAGGCTGGCCGGCATCGCGCAGGCTGGCGGCATGCCAGATCAGCTGGCGCGCGGCCTCGATCTGCGTGGCACACTCGGCCAGGCGAAAGCCAACGGCCTGGTGGTTGATGATGGCGGTGCCAAAGCTCTCGCGCTCCTTGGCGTACTGCACGGCCACGTCAAAGGCGCTGCGCGCCATACCCACGCTTTGCGCGGCAATGCCGATGCGCCCGCCTTCGAGCGCGCCCAGCGCAATCTTGTAGCCCTCGCCTTCGGCACCGATCAGGTTCTCGGCCGGCACCACGCAGTGCTCAAAATTGATCTGCGCGGTATCGCTGCTGTGCTGGCCGAGCTTGTCTTCCAGCCGTGCGACCTGGTAGCCCGGGTTGTCGGTGGGCACAATAAAGGCGCTCATGCCCTTTTTGCCGGCGCCCTTGTCGGTCACCGCAATGACGATCGCCATCTGCCCGTTCTTGCCGCTGGTGATGAACTGCTTGACGCCATTGATCACATAGGCATCGCCCTGCCTGGTGGCGGTGGTGCGCAGCGCGCTGGCATCCGAGCCCACATGGGGCTCGGTCAGGCAGAAGGCGCCCAGCATCTCGCCCCTCGCCAGAGGGGCCAGCCATTGCTTCTTTTGCGCATCACTGCCGTAGCGCATCAAGATCGCATTGACGGGGCAGTTGGTCACGCTGATGGCGGTGCTGGTGCCGCCGTCGCCAGCGGCGATTTCTTCCAGCACCAGAGCCAGGCTGATGTAGTCCAGCCCTGCGCCCCCCAGTGCATCGGGCACGCAGATGCCGTAGGCACCCAGCTGGGCCAGACCCTGGTGGGCCGCCTTGGGGAACACATGGTCGCGGTCCCACTGCGCAGCGTGCGGCCACAGCTCGGCCTGGGCAAATTCACGCACCGCATCGCGGATCATCGTCTGGTCGTCGTTCAAAAGCATGGGTTGGTCTCCGGATTTTCTAGTTCTGGCGCGGTCTGGCAGGCTGGGCTTACCAATGCTTGGCGCGGCGGCCATCGTGGTGCAGCAGGCGCCCCTTGTCCGCCTCCGTGACCGAGGCCAGGGTCTGGCGCATGTCGCTCACGCTTTGCTGCACGGTCAGGGGCGCTTCTTGCCCACCCATGTCGGTCTGCACCCAGCCCGGGTCCAAGGTAATCAGGCGCGCGCCTGGGTAGTCATGCTGGGCCGAGGCCACCGCCATGTTCAGCGCCGTCTTGCTGACGCGGTACAGCCAGGAGTAGCTGTCGTCCACGCCTTCGATCTGCGACATCGACGACGAGATAAAGGCAAACACGCCGCCGCTGGCCTCCACGATCGGGCCGATCTGCGGCAGCAGCTGCATGGCGCCCAGCACATTGGTGTGCATCACCGCATCAAAATCGGCCTGCGTCGGCACCTCGCGGGCATTGGGCCGGCGGATGACCCCAGCCACATACATCGCCACATCGATCTGCTGGCCGGCCAACGCAGTTGCCAGCGCGGTCACGCTCTCGGGCTGGAGCACATCGACCAGGAACGCCTGCGCGCCCAGCGCCTGCAGGCGCGCCTGGGCCTCGGTATCCCGCACCGTGGCCAGCACGGTCCAGCCGGCCTGCGCATATTCCCGCACCAGCTCCAGGCCGATGCCGCGCGAGGCGCCAATCACCAAAATCACAGCCATTCCCACGCCCTCCTTGGCGGTTGTTGTCACTGTCCCTGCTCTTGCAGAATCTGCTGCTGGTAGCGCGCCACCATATCCGCCTGCGGCTCGGGCGCCGCAGTCAGGCCCATCTGGTCATGGATCATCTGGTTGAGCGTCGGCAGGGTGCTGCGCGCAATCTGTGCCTCGGCCTGCCACAGGCGCGAGCGCATCAAGGCCTTGGCGCAGTGCAGATAGGCTTCGCGCACCTCGATCTCGATCACCAGCTTGGGCCGTTGGCGCTCGCCGTCAAACACATCGATAAAGCGGGCCTCATCGCGCAGCTTTGCGGTGCCGTTGACGCGCAAGGTCTCATCCACACCGGGCAGCAGGAACAGCAGCGCAATACGCGCATCGGTCAGCAGGTTGCTGAGCGAATCGAGCCGGTTGTTACCGCCGGCATCGGGCAGCAGCAGATGCTGCGCGCCCTGGCATTTGACAAAGCCCGGCGGCCCGCCCCGGGGCGAGGCATCGAGCATCTCGGCCGCCTGCCCGGCCGTGGCCACCACGCACAGCGGCGACAGCGCAATAAAGCGCTGGCAGTGGGCATCGAGGTGGCCAAGCTGCTTGGCCAGCGCGCGCTCGGCGGGCTGGGCGTAGAGGGCGCGCAGTTGCTCCGTCGTTTCGATCATGCGGCCTCCGGGTCGTCACCGTCCGCATCGGCCGCCGCAGCGCCGGCTGCCGCATACACGGCCAGGTAGGCATCCCAGGACGGATCGAATGACACCTCGACGCGCCCGGGCAGGGCCACCGCCTGCTGCTGCAGCAGCTGCTGGGCGGCAGCGGCATCATCGACGTAGTAGCAGGCGCTGCGCTCGCGCATGCCTTCAATACGGGTGTAGGCCAGAATGCCGGTCTCCATGCGCTCGAGCGCTGCTTGCAGGCCTTCTTGCGCATCGCGCGCCTGGTCCAGGCTCTCGCCGTCTTCAAACGCCAAGGTCCATTGCAGGCAGTAGGGCAGATCGGCGCGCGTGGCCACGGCATTGGCCGACAGGCGCAGGCCCAGCAGATCGGGCACGGCATCGGCCGCCGCATCGCGGCGGCGTGCTTCGAGCATTTTCCAGCGGTCGTCGTCTGCCGTGGGGAAGCGGTAGCTGCGCCCCAGGCTGTCGCGCAAAAAGGCATCGAACAGCGCAGGAAAAGCGGACAGCGGGCCGACACCTGCGACCTCGGGCGCAAAGCCATCGACCACCTCGACCGGGCCCACACGCACGGCGAAATCCCATTCACCCAGCGCATGGTCCAGCATGATAAAGGCCATGTGCTGGGCCAGCTCGCGCTGCTCGGGCGCAATGATCTTCTCAAAGCCCAGCTCCAGGCCGACGATGCCGCCGGCATCGTAGTGGGCCACCAGCACGTCCGAGCAGGAGAGCTCCAGGCCCTCCATCGCCATGCTGAAATCCTGGATCGGGCTGCGGTTGCGGAAGGCCTGCACCTTGTAGCCCGGCAGGCTGGGGGCGGCACGCACCAGGGCCATCAGGTTCTCGAACTGGTCGACATTGCCGTGGGCACTGAACACCAGGCGCGAAAACAGGCTGCCTTCGGAGCGCTCCAGCTCCAGCGCCAAATCGGGGGCAACGCGGGCCAGCATCTCATTGGCCTGTGCCACAAAGGCCTGGTTGGGCAACAGCGCTAGGTGGCGCTCTTGGTAGACCAGCTCCTGCCAGAAGGACTCGATGTCCTGCGCTTGCAGCTGCCCCGGGCCGGGGCCCACCGATTCGTTCGTCATAGTTTCTCCTCTTTCAGGATGACTAGACTACATGATTTCAATCGCCATCGCAGTGGCCTCACCTCCGCCGATGCACAGGGTGGCCAGGCCACGGCGCTTGCCACGGGCCTGCAGCGCGTGCAGCAAGGTCACCAGAATGCGCGCACCACTGGCACCAATGGGGTGGCCCAGCGCGCAGGCGCCGCCGTTGACGTTGACGATGTCGTGCGAGACCTTCATGTCGGCCATCAGCGCCATCGGCACCACGGCAAAGGCTTCGTTGATTTCCCAGAGGTCCACATCCTCGACCTTCCAGCCGGCTTTTTTCAGCGCTTTCTCGGTCGCGCCGATCGGTGCGGTGGTGAACCACTCGGGCTCTTGCGCATAGCTGGCATGGGCCACGATCTTGGCCAGCGGCTTGCAGCCCAGCTCCTTGGCGGTGGATGCGCGCATCAGCACCAGGGCCGCTGCGCCATCGTTGATGCTGGAGCTCGACGCCGCCGTGATCGTGCCATCCTTCTTGAACGCGGGCTTGAGCGCGGCGATCTTGTCCAGCCGCGCCTTGCCGGGGCCCTCGTCTTCGGTCACGGTGATATCGCCCTTGCGGGTGGACACGGTCACCGGCGTGATCTCGGCCTTGAAGGCGCCGGACGCGGTGGCGGCCTGCGCGCGCTGCACGCTGGCAATGGCAAACTGGTCCTGCTGCTCGCGGCTGAACTGGTACTTGGCGGCACAGTCCTCGCCAAAGGTGCCCATCGAGCGGCCGGGTTCATAGGCGTCTTCCAGGCCATCGAGCATCATGTGGTCGAACACCTTGTCATGGCCCATGCGGTAGCCGCCACGGCCCTTTTTGAGCAGGTAGGGGGCGTTGGTCATGCTTTCCATGCCACCGGCCACCATCACATCGCGGCTGCCAGCCACCAGCTGGTCATGGGCCAGGATGGTGGCTTCCATGCCGGCGCCGCACATCTTCGACAGGGTCACGGCGCCGGTGCTCTTGGGCAGGCCGCCCTTGAACAAGGCCTGGCGCGCCGGGGCCTGGCCCTGGCCGGCCATCAGGCAGTTGCCAAACAGCACTTCTTCCACTTTTTCAGGGGCGACACCCGCGCGCTCCACCGCAGCCTTGATGGCCGCGCCACCCAGGTCATTGGCCGAGAGCTCGGCAAAATCGCCCATGAAAGCACCCATGGGGGTACGGGCTGCGCCAACGATAACGACGGGATCATGCATCGGGTGTCTCCTGATTGAATTGGGGTCTTGCGGCAGGCATCTCAGGGCCCGCTCGCGCTGTAAAAAAGGCAGCCCTGGGCCCAGGGCTGCCTTGCGGGTTTAATCGCGCTTGCGTTCGGCCACCAAGGCCACGGCGCGCTGGTGGACTTCGGCCAGTCCGCCAATGCCTGGTACGGTCATCTCCAGGTCGGTGATCAGGCCGTTCTTGAGGCTGTAGCACCAGCCGTGCAAGGTCACCTTCTGGCCGCGCGTCCAGGCGTCCTGCAAGATGGTGCTCTGCGCCACATTCACCACCTGCTCGATGGCGTTGAGCTCGCACAGCGCATCATGGCGGTGCTGGGGCGAGAGGCTTTGCAGCAGGTCCAGGTGCTTGTCGCGCACATCGCGCACGTGGCGTGTCCAGTTGTCGACCAGGCCCAGGCGCAGGCCTTCGAGCGCCGCCAGCACACCGCCGCAGCCGTAGTGGCCCACGACCATCAGGTCCTGGATCTTGAGCTGGTCGACCGAATACTGGATGGTCGACAGGCAGTTCAGATCGCTCGGAACCACCACATTGGCCACATTGCGGTGCACAAACACTTCACCGGGTTCCAGACCGGTGATCTGGTTGGCGGGCACGCGGCTGTCCGAACAACCGATCCACATGTACTTGGGGTGCTGCTGCGACATCAGGCCCGTGAAGAACCCGGGGCGGTCACGCTCCATCTGCTCTGCCCACAAACGGTTGTGGTCAAACAGGTCTTTGATGGAGGTCGTAGTCATAAGGCTATCCTTTGTTGTGTGGGTATCAGGATGGCGCAGCGCAGCCGGTCAGCAGGTTTCTGCGAACAGCTCACGCCCAATCAACATGCGGCGAATCTCGCTGGTGCCGGCGCCAATTTCATAGAGTTTCGCATCTCTCCAGAGGCGGCCGAGGGGATACTCGTTGATATACCCATTGCCGCCATAGATTTGCACGCCTTCGCCGGCCATCCAGGTGGCCTTCTCGGCGCACCACAGAATGACGCTGGCGCAGTCCTTGCGCACTTGGCGAACATGGTCTGTTCCGAGCAGATCGAGGTTTTTAGCGACCGTATAGGCAAAAGAGCGGCCTGCTTGCAGCACGGTGTACATATCGGCCACCTTGCCCTGGATGAGCTGGAACTCACCAATGCTCTGGCCAAACTGCTTGCGGTCGTGGATATAGGGCACCACGTTGTCCATTACCGACTGCATGATGCCCAGCGGGCCACCGGTCAGCACAGCGCGTTCGTAGTCCAGCCCGCTCATCAGCACCTTGGCGCCGCCATTGACCTGGCCCAGCACATTCTCGGCCGGTACTTCAACGTTCTGGAACACCAGCTCGCCCGTATGGCTGCCGCGCATGCCCAGCTTGTCCAGCTTCTGCGCAATCGAAAAGCCGGGCATGCCCTTCTCGATCAGGAAGGCGGTCACGCCCCGCGCGCCCATCTCCGGCTCGGTCTTGGCGTACACCACCAGGGTGTCGGCATCCGGGCCGTTGGTGATCCACATCTTGTTGCCGTTGAGCAGGTAGTAGCCGCCCTTGTCTTCGGCCTTGAGCTTCATGCTGATGACGTCGGAGCCGGCACCCGGCTCGCTCATCGCCAACGCGCCCACATGCTCACCGCTGATCAGCTTGGGCAGGTACTTGGCCTTCTGGGCCTCATTGCCATTGCGGTTGATCTGGTTCACGCAGAGGTTGCTGTGCGCGCCATAGGACAGGCCCACTGATGCGCTGGCGCGGGAGATCTCCTCCATCGCCACCATATGAGCCAGGTAGCCCATGTCCGCGCCGCCGTATTGCTCGGACACCGTGATGCCCAGGACGCCCAGGTCGCCAAACTTGCGCCACAGGTCCATCGGGAACTGGTCATTGCGGTCGATCTCGGCGGCACGCGGCGCGATTTCGGCCTGCGCGAACTCGCGCACGGCGTCGCGCAGGGCGTCGATATCCTCACCCAACTGGAAATTCAGGCCTGGTAATCCGGACATGGTCTTGTCTCCTATCTATATGGCGCACCCGATGCCGCCGGCGCGCGCCAAGGCGCTAGAGCGGCATCATTACGTTTACGTTCACGTCAACTATATATTATTTTTTTGACGGCTGCTTTGCGAGCAAAGCATGGGCTTCTTGCATATGCCCATCAATTTCTGCCAAGTTGGCCTGCAAATCTGCCAACTGCGTCTGCAGGCGCTGGCGATGCGCCGTCAGCACCTCGATAAAGCGGCTCAGCTGCACACCGGTATCGCGCGGTGACTCATAGAGGTCAATGATTTCCTTGGCTTCCTGCAAGCTCAGCCCCAGGCGCTTGGCGCGCAAGGTCAGGCGCAGACGCGTGCGCTCCTTGGCCGAGTAGACGCGCTGCTTGCCGCCGGCGCCGGTGCGCTCGGGGTGCAACAGGCCCATGTCCTCATAGAAGCGGATGGCCCGGGTGGTCAGATCAAATTCTGCAGCCAGCTGCCCGATGGAATAAGTCGGTGTCATGGTCCCCCTGCACGCCCTTGTTGTTCTGGATGGACCATTATGCGGCATGCGCCGCTCTCCACCGCCAGGTGCCGGCCAAAAGAAAAACCCCTCTACTCGGGAAGAGCAGAGGGGTTGATCAGTATAAAAGCCTGACGATGACCTACTTTCACA
>NZ_JBBGZG010000019.1:0-100970 GCF_037479315.1 Comamonas sp. MYb69 | reverse complement strand
TTGCGAACCGCCCTCTTTCGAGTCTGGCAGCTTTGCAAGGCATCGTGCTGTCGATAGACGCTATTGTATAGGCGTTTTCCCGGGGCGTCAGGAAAACGTCCGTCTTTTTTGCAGGCGTGTGTCAGACGGCGCCTGCAACGGCCTTTTCCAGTGCTTCGACGAACATGTCGCCCACAGGGAAGCCGGCCTGTTGCTCGATCTCCTGGAAGCAGGTGGGGCTGGTGACATTGATCTCGGTGATGCGGTGGCCAATGATGTCCAGGCCGATCAGCAGCAAGCCGCGCGGTGCCAGGCGCGCGCCGATGTGCTCGGCAATCACTCGGTCTTCCGGCTCCAGTGCCTGCGCCACGCCTTTGCCGCCAGCGGCCAGATTGCCACGCACTTCATTGCCCTGCGGAATGCGCGCCAGGCAGAAAGGCACGGGTTGGCCGCCAATGATCAGCACGCGCTTGTCGCCCTTGGTGATTTCAGGCAGGTACTTTTGCACCATCACGCTCTGGGCGCCGTCCAGGTTCAATGTTTCGATGATGCTGCCCAGGTTCATGCCATCGGCACCGACGCGGAAGATGCCCATGCCACCCATGCCGTCCAGGGGCTTCAAGATGATGTCCTGGTGCTCGGCGTGGAAGTCGCGGATATCTTGCGCGCTGCGGGTGACCAGGGTCACGGGCGCGTATTCGGCAAACTCCATCACGGCCAGCTTTTCGGGGTGGTCGCGCAAGGCGGCTGGCTTGTTGAAGACCTTGGCACCTTCACGCTCGGCCTGGCCGAGCAGGTGCGTGGCGTAAAAGTACTCGCTGTCGAAGGGCGGATCCTTGCGCATGACGATGGCGTCGAACTCGGCCAGCTCGGCACGGCGGCCGGGTGCTTCGTCAAACCAGCGCGTCTCGTCACCGGTCAGCACAATGTCGCGCACCTGGGCCGAGACCTTCTCGCCGCTGATCCAGCGGATGTGCCGCGGCTCGCAGACGGTGATGCGGTGGCCGCGCGCCTGGGCGCTGCGCATCATCGCGAAGGTACTGTCCTTGTAGATCTTGAAGGACTCAATCGGATCGGCAACAAAGAGGATATGCATGGTGTGGGTCGGCGGCCTGGGGGCCGCCCTGTGTATTCAATGGCCTTGCCTGCCCACCAGAGGGCCACGCAAGCAGAAACGAACAGAACTAGGCGCGCTCAAGCCGAGCGGCGCTTGCCGTAATGTTGCACAAAAAGCGCAAGGCTGCCTGCGACCACGCCCCAAAAGGCCGATCCCACTCCGGCTATTGTCACGCCGCTCACCGCAACCAGGAAGGTGATCAGCGCCGCTTCGCGGTACTGCTCGCCTTGCAAGGCCGTGTACAGGCCGCCCCCGATGGTGCCCAGCAGCGCAATGCCGGCGATCGCCACCACCAGCTCGTGCGGGAATGCGGTCAGCAGGCCGGCAATGACGACCCCGAACCAGCCGATCAGCACATAGATGACGCCGCAGACAACGGCGGCCGCATAGCGCCTGGCCTTGTCGGGGTGGGATTCGGGCCCCATGCAGATGGCGGCGGTGATGGCCGCCAGGTTGATGCCAAAGGCGCCAAAGGGCGCCAGCAGCAAGGTGGCCAGCCCCGTCATCGTGATCAGCTTGGAGACCGGCAGGTCGTAACCCGAGCCCCGGATGATGGCCACGCCCGGCAGGTTCTGCGAGGCCATCGTGACAACAAACAGCGGCAGCGCCAGGCTGATGGCGGCCTGCCAGCTGAAGCTGGGCATGGTGAACACCGGCATCGTCAGGCCCGGCTGCACGGCAGACCACAGAATCTTGTGCTGCAGCAGCGCCACCACAATGCCGACCGCCAGGGTCAGCATGACCGCATAGCGCGGCAGCAGGCGCCGGCCCAGCAGGTAGGTGACCAGCATGGCCACCACCAGCCAGGTATTGGTCTGCGCGGCGGCAAAGGCATCCAGGCCAAAGCGGGTCAGCACGCCCGCGAGCAGGGCCGAGGCAATCGCAATCGGGATGCGGTTCATCAGCCGCTCGAACCAGCCCGTCATGCCCACCACCGCAATCAGTACGGCGCTGATGATGAAGGCGCCAATCGCATCGCCCATGCCGAATGCGCCGGTGGCGCCGGCCGTGGCCAGCACCGCAGCACCCGGAGTGGACCAGGCCACGACCACCGGCTTGCGCAGCAAGATGCTGGGCACCCAGCAGCACAGGCCCACACCAATACCCAGCGACCAGACCCAGGACGAGACCTGCGCGGGAGTGGCGCCAAAGCTTTGCGCCGCCTGGAACACAATCGCGATGGAACTGGTCAGGCCCACCAGCACCGTGACAAAGCCTGCGATGAGCGCCGATGCGCTCATGTCCTTGAAAAACCGCATACACCCTTTCGCGCCGCCACGGTGTTCGCTGGCCCGGGGTGCGCGCAGCGGGTGAGCAGCCCTGGCTGGTTAAATTTCGAGTTTGGAGCCCAGCTCCACCACGCTGTTGCTGGGCAGCAGCAGGAACTCTGCCGCACCTGCTGCATTGTGGTGCATCTGGGCAAACAACTTCTGCCGCCAAGGTGCCATGCCGGCGCTGGCCTTGTCCGTGGGCACAAACACATCGCGCGAGAGGAAATAGCTGGTCACCATCTGCCCGGTATCGCAGCCATGGCCGCGCAGCTGGTGCAGCGCATTGGGCACATCGACATCGTTCTTGAAGCCGTAGTTCAGCTGCACGCGCCAGCAGTCACCGCCCAGCGGCTCGATCACGGCGCGCTTTTCCAGGCCGATCCAGGGCACCTCGTGGTAGACGATGTTGACGAACATGTTCTGCTCATGCAACACCTTGTTGTGCTTGAGGTTGTGCAGCAAGGCTGTGGGCACCACATGGGCGTCGGAGGTCAGGAACACCGCCGTGCCCGGCACCCGCGTAGGCGGCGCCTGCAGCACCATCTGCAGGAAGGACTGCAGATCGATGCCATCGGCATGGAGCTTTTGGTAGACCAGCTCGCGCCCGCGCTTCCAGGTCATCATCACGACGAACAGGCACAGGCCGATCGCCAGCGGGAACCAGCCGCCATCGAGCAGCTTGAGCAGATTGGAGGCGAAGAAGGTGATATCGATGCAGAAGAAGAACACCGTCGGCGCCAGCGCCATCCACAGCGCATATTTCCAGCCATAGCGCAGCACAAAGAAGGTGAGCACCGTGGTGATGGTCATGTCCAGGGTCACCGCGATCCCGTAGGCCGCTGCCATATTGCTGCTGGACTTGAACAGGATCACCGCCAGCACAATGGTCAGGAACAGGCTCCAGTTCACAAAGGGGATGTAGATCTGCCCGGTGTCGCGCACGCTGGTGTGCAGGATCTGGATGCGCGGCAGGTAACCGAGCTGGATGACCTGCTTGGTGACGCTGAAGGCGCCGGTGATCAGCGCCTGCGATGCGATCACCGTCGCCATCGTCGCGAGCAGCACCAGGGGCAGCAGTGCCCAGCCGGGCGCCAGCATGAAGAAGGGGTTCTTCACGGCTTCAGCGTTTTCCAGCACCAGCGCGCCCTGGCCAAAGTAATTGAGCACCAAGGAAGGCATCGCCACGCTGAACCAGGCCAGGCGAATGGGCTTGCGGCCAAAATGGCCCATGTCGGCATACAAGGCCTCCGCCCCGGTCACGCAGAGCACCACGGCGCCCAGAATGATGAAGCTGATGCCGGGATGGCGGCCGATAAAGCCCAGCGCATGGTGCGGGCTGAGCGCCCACAGCACCTGCGGGTGGTCCACAATGTTCCAGACGCCCAAGGCGGCAATGCAGATGAACCAGACCACCATGATGGGCCCGAAGAACTTGCCGATGCCCGCCGTGCCCCGTTTTTGCACCCAAAACAGCAGCAGCAGGACCACCAAGGTGAGCGGAATCACCCAGGACTTGAAGCCGGGCGAGACCACTTCCAGGCCTTCGACGGCCGAGAGCACCGAGATGGCCGGCGTGATCACGCCATCACCGTAGAACAGACAGGTACCAAAGATACCGACCAGCATCAGCACCGAGCGCAGCCTGGGCTTGTCCTTGACCGCCTGCGAGGCCAGCGCCAGCATCGCAATCAGCCCGCCCTCGCCGTTGTTGTCCGCCCGCAGCACCAGGACCACGTATTTGAGCGAGACGATCAAGGTCAAGGTCCAGAACAGGATGGACAGGACGCCGTAGACGTTGTCGTGGGTGAAAGGCACATGGCCGGAGCCAAACACCTCTTTGAGCGAGTACAGCACGCTGGTGCCGATATCGCCATACACCACCCCGATGGCGCCTAGCGTCAGCGCGGGGAGTGCGGATTTATTGTTGTGTTGCACATCAAGCCTTTGTGCCATGCCGCATCAGGCATGCTTGTAGTGGATTGGTTTGCATTGTGCGCCTGTTGTTGCGCCCGCAGTGAAGCCGCGCATCCGGACAAGCCCGAATGGCGGATCAGCAGCGGGTGGCAATCAGAGGTTGCAGGAAGGCCGCAAACGGCTCAGTCGTAGATTTCGGCGTCCGGGTCGGTCGCCTCGAGCTCATAGCTGGCCGCCAGCATCGCCAGCCGCGCCACCACGCCATACATATAGAAGCGGTTGGGCGCGCTGGCCCCGACCGAGTCACCCGGCGAGATGCCGTGCTCGAACGACAGCGGGATGAAATGCGCGCCCGGCACATTGAGGTTGTCCTCGGCGCCCTTGTCGGAGTGGGCGCGGTAGTAACCGCCCACCACATAGCGGTCAATCATGTAGACCACCGGCTCGGCCGCTTCCTTGTCCATGCGCTCGACGGTCTGCACACCCTCCTGGATGATCATGTCGTGCACCTGCTGGCCGTCCTTGACCAGCGACATCTGGTTCTTGGTCTTGACCGACAGCTGCCGCAGCTCCTTGGCGTCATGCACGCTCATCACGCCCATGCCATAGGTGCCGTTGTCGGCCTTGACGACGACAAAGGGCGTCTCCTTGATGCCGTATTCCTTGTACTTGCGGCGTACTTTGGTCAGCATCACGTCGACATCTTCACGCAACTCATCGAGTGCATGCTCGCTGCCATCGGTGAAGTCCACGCCCTTGCGGCTGCTGAACATCGGGTTGATCAGCCAGGGGTCGATCCCCATCAGCTTGCCAAAGCGCTTGGCCACCTCTTCATAGCTTTGAAAATGGCGGCTCTTGCGGCGCACGCTCCAGCCCGCATGCAGCGGCGGCAGCACAAACTGCTCATACACCTCTTCCAGAATGCCGGGCGCGCCGGTGGACAGGTCATTGTTCAGCAAGATCGTGCAGGGGTCGAAATACTTCAGGCCCACGCGGCGGCCATGGCGCAGCGCCGGCTCAATCACCAGCTCCTTATTGCCGACCTTGAGCTTGATGGTCTCCTTGACCTCCGGGTCGATCGAGCCGATGCGCACATTCAGCCCCGCCATCGAGAAGATATGCTGCAGCTGCACCAAGTTGGCCAGGTACTGGGGATTGCGCGTCTGGTTCTCGGGAATGATCAGCAGGTTGCGCGCCTCGGGGCAGATCTTTTCAATCGCAGCCATTGCCGATTGCACAGCCAGCGGCACCATCTCTGGCGTCAGGTTGTTCCAACCGCCGGGGAACAGGTTGGTATCAACCGGTGCAAGCTTGAAGCCGGCATTGCGGATATCCACCGACGAATAGAGCGGAGGCGTGTGCTCCATCCACTCCAGACGGAACCAGCGCTCGATCGCGGGCATGGCATCGAGCATGCGCTGTTCCAATTCGTTGATGGGCCCCGTTAGGGCTGTTATGAGATTCGGGACCATAAATGAATACTGTTTGAGGGCTCAAAAAAAACGAGCAAAAAACAATTGAGTACCAATTGTAGAGAGTTGAGGGCCAAAGTCACCAGAACTTTGCTGCCGCCCTACCTAGCAAGCACTCACCTTCTCCAGAAAGCCGGTGTCAACAGGGCCAGAAAGCTGAGGATCTCCAGCCGGCCCATCAGCATGCCCAGGGTGGTCACGCTCAGCTGAAAGCTGGTCAGACCGGCAAAATTGTTGCTGGGGCCCAGATCGCCCCAGCCTACACCGGCGCAGTTCACGCTGGCAAGCACAGCGCCCAACGCGTTGTGCAAATCCATGTCCGTGAACAGCAAGGCCATGGTCAGCACCGCAATGGTGGCGCAGTACACCAGCATGAAGGCCAGCACCGAGAAGATCACCCGCTCATCCACCGCCAGGCCCCCCACCGTCACCGGCTGCACCGCATTGGGGTGGACTAGGCGGCGCATTTCGCGCCGGGTCTGCTTGAGCAGCAGCAGCATGCGGATCATCTTGATGCCGCCGCCGGTCGAGCCCGCGCTGGTGGCCACGCCCGACAGCAGCAGCATGAACACCGGCGCAAATGGCGGCCACAGGCCGAAATCCACGGCCGCATAGCCGGTGGTGGTGGCCACCGACACGGTGTGGAACACGCCCATGCGCAGCGATTCGAGCGGCCCGTACACGCCCTTGAACCACAGCAGGCCCGCCACCAGCAAGCCGCCACCCAGCAAGGTGCCGATGGTGGCGCGGAACTCGGGCTGCCGGTACAGCACCCAGACATTGCGTTTGCGGATGGCGACAAAATACAGCGCGAAGTTGCAGCTGGCCAGCAGCATGAAGACCGTGCAGATGCCCTCGATCAGCGGTGAGTTGAAATAGGCAAAGCTTGCGTCATGGGGCGTGAGGCCGCCCAGGCTCACTGTGGTGAACATGACCATCACCGCATCGAGCGGCGTCATGCCGGCCAGCCAGTAGGCCAGCGCGCAGAGCACGGAAAACAGGCCGTACACGCCCCAGAGGCCCTTGGCAGTCTCGGCCATGCGCGGCGTGAGCTTGGTGTCCTTCACCGGGCCAGCAGCCTCGGCACGGAACAGCTGGCTGCCGCCCATGCCAATCATCGGCAGGATGGCCACGGCCAGAATCAAAATGCCCATGCCCCCCATCCACTGCAAGAAAGTGCGCCAGATGTTGAGCGACACCGGCAAGGTATCCACATGGTTGAGCACGGTGGAGCCCGTGGTCGTGAGGCCCGAGACAGCTTCAAAATAGGCATGCTGCCAGCTCAGCGCCCGGTCAATGCGCTCAAAGCCCAGGTAGAGCGGCAGCGCGGCAAACAGCGGGAACACCATCCACACAAAGGCGACCAGCATGATGCCGTGGCGCGCCTGCAGCTCGCGCTGCTCATGGCGCGCCAGCCACCACAGCACCGTGCCGCAGGCCCAGGTGATACCCATGGTGAGCGGGTAGACGCCAAACACCCCGTCATCGAGCCACAGCGAGGAGATCGCGGGCACGGCCATCGTGCCGCCAAACATCAGCAGCAAAATGCCCAATATGCGCAGCACGGGACGAAGATCAGTCATCGGCCGGGCCTAGAAAAAGGTCACCCCGACACGGAACAGGGCCTCGACCTCATGCACCAGGCGCTTGTTCGGCAAGAAGAGAATGACATGGTCATTGCTCTGGATGATGGTGCCGCTGGTGGGCACGATCACCTCCACCTGCTCGTCATTGCGTTCTTCTTCATCGCGCTCGGCGGTCTCGCTGCCGTTGGTGTTGCGCGCATCGGGCGCGGGCAGGCCGCGCACAATCATGCCGATGTGCACATCGCGCGGCAGGCGCAGGCTGCCCACCCGCCGGCCCACGGCGCGCGAGGTTTTCGCATCGCCGCGCGCCACAATCTCGATCGCCTCGGCCACGCCCCGGCGCAGGCTGTGCACGGCCTGCACATCACCCTGGCGCACATAGGCCAGCAGCTCGCCCAAGGTGGCCTGGGCGGGCGACAGCGCAATGTCAATCTGCGTGCCATGCATCAGGTCGGCATAGGTGCGCCGGTTGATCAGCGCCAGCACCCGGGTCGCACCCAGCTTCTTGGCCAACAGGCAGGACATGATGTTGTCCTCGTCGTCATCGGTGATGGCCACGAACAGGTCCACATCCTCGACGTTCTCGTTCTCCATCAAGGTCTCGTCGGTCGCATCGCCCTTGAGCACCAGCACGTCGGACGGCAGGCGCGAGGCGAGGTAGACGCAGCGGTCCTCGCTTTTCTCGATGATCTTGACCTGAAAGCGCCGCGATTCCTTGGTCAGCGCGCGCGCCAAGCGCATGCCCACGCGCCCGCCGCCGGCCACCATGACGCGGCGCACCACCTCGGCCTGCTCCCCCACCTGGCGGTTGAAGGCCGCCAGCACATCGCCCAGCTGCTCCTTGTCCGACAGCACAAACACCTCGTCACCCGGCTCAATGCGGGTGCTGCCCTCGGTGGGCACCAGGCGGTCGGCCTCGTGGTGGAAGCGGCGGTAGACGCCCACCACACGCACCGTGCCATGGGGCAGGTTCTGGCGCACATCGGCCACGCTCAGGCCCACCACCGGCGCGCCTCCACGCGCGCGCACCGACGCCAGCGCCACATGGCCCTGGGCAAATTCGCGCACCTGCAGTGCTTCGGGGTAGGTCACCAGCTTGCCGATGTAGCCCATCAGCGCTTCTTCGGGGCAGAACGCATGCGTCACGCCAAAGCCGGTGTCGGACAGCAGCTCGGCATGGCTTTTGAGGGCTACCGAGCGCACCCGCACGATGCGGGTGGGGATGTTGAACAGCACCTGCGCGATCTTGCAGGCGGTCAGATTGGTCTCGTCCTGGGAGGTGCAGGCGATCAGCATGTCCGTGTCCGCCGCACCGGCCTCGGCCAGCACCTCGGGGCTGATGCCATTGCCCACGACGCCGCGCAGATCGAAGCGGCCTTCGAGATCGCGCAGGCGCACACCATCCGTGTCGATCACGGTGATGTCGTTTTTTTCACTCAGCAAGCTTTCGGCGACACTCTCGCCCACGCGGCCTGCGCCGAGGATCAGAATTTTCATAGCATGAGGCGCCAGCCGCTAGGGAGCGGCCTGGCATGGCCGCATCATAACGTGGGCAAGAGGCGGCCGGTCAGCAAAGATCAGCGGCCGCAACCGGTATCAGCCGCGCACTTCGCCTTCGCCCAGCACAATGTATTTCAGCGAGGTCAGGCCCTCGATGCCGACCGGGCCCCGGGCATGGAACTTGTCGGTGCTGATGCCGATTTCGGCGCCCAGCCCGTATTCAAAGCCATCGGCAAAGCGCGTGCTGGCGTTGACCATGACGCTGGCCGAGTCCACCTCGCGCAAAAAGCGCTGCGCATGCATGTGGTCGCGCGTGATGATCGCATCGGTATGGTGGCTGGAGTAATGGTTGATATGGGCAATCGCCTCGTCCACCCCGGCCACCACCTTGATGCTGATGACGGCGGCCAGGTACTCTTCAGACCAATCCTGCTCGGTCGCTGCCTGCAGGCGGGCACCGGGCACGGCCTGCAGCAGCGCCAGCGCTTCGGCATCGGCCCGCATCTCCACCCCCTTGGCGGCAAACACCGCGCCAATGCGGGGCAGAAAATCTGCCGCTACGGCGCGCGCCACCAGCAGGCTTTCGGTCGCATTGCAGGGGCTGTATTTCTGCGTCTTGGCGTTTTCGGTCACCTTGACAGCCATGTCCAGATCACTAGGCGCATCGATATAGGTATGGCAGTTGCCATCCAGGTGCTTGATCACTGGCACCTTGGCTTCGCGGCTGATGCGCTCGATCAGGCCCTTGCCGCCGCGCGGAATGATCACATCGACAAATTCGGGCATCGCAATCAGCTGGCCCACGGCCTCGCGGTCCGTGGTCTGCACCAGCTGCACACCGGTGGCGGGCAAACCGGCCTCCAGCAGCGCCTGCTCCACCAGGCGCGCCAGCGCCTTGTTGGAATCGATGGCTTCGGAGCCGCCGCGCAAGATGCAGGCATTGCCGCTCTTGATCGACAGGCTGGCCGCCTCGATGGTCACATTCGGGCGGCTTTCATAGATCATGCCGAAGACACCCAGGGGCACGCGCATCTGGCCCACGCGGATGCCGCTGGGCATCTGCTTCATGCCCACCACCTCGCCCACCACATCGGCCATGGCTGCCAGCTGCTCGCAGCCCTGGGCACAGGTCTCCAGCACCTTGGGCGTCAGGCGCAGGCGGTCCACCATCGGCGCCGACAGGCCATTGGCCTGCGCGCGTGCCAGGTCCTTGGCGTTGTCGGCCTGCAAGGCCTCGGTTTGGTCGCGCAGCAAACGTGCCAGCGCCAGCAAGGCCTTGTTTTTGATAGCAGAAGGTGCTTTGGCCATCTGGGCAGAGGCTTGTTTGGCCTGCAGCCCCAGGGCCTGCATGGTTTCCGAAATGTTCAGGGCATTCATGGGGGCTATTGTCGGGCATTTGCGCCAGGGCAGCCAGGCTGCGCTGCCAATGGCCCCTGGCAAATCCCAGGCTCGGCCGGCACAAAGGCCTCTACACTGCAGCCATGTTGAGCCACCAGGAGACCACGATGCAATCGGCTGCGCTGCGCCAATTGGGCGCCTTACAAGACGGGCTGGACCATTTCGAGGCCGGCCACATGGATGCAGCGGCCCTGAGCCAGCAGGCACGCAGCTATACCGATTTGCTCGGCGCGCTGCCTGCGCAGTTCCAGGAGGTATTGCTGCAGCTGCTCGACCGGCTCGAATCGAGCGCGCTGTTTGATGAGGAGAGTTGCTCGTTCAGCCGCAAGGACCTGGTGGACAGCCTGCGCCTGTGGCTGAAAAAAGCCGATGCCAGGCTGAGCGCCACGGCCTGAGCGGGCCGCAGCAGACACCAGTCTGCGGGGCCCATCAGGCCCCCGCCGTCAGGCCGTCAGGCGTTCCAGCGCTTCGCGGTACTTGGCCGCGGTCTTGTCGATCACTTCTTGTGGCAGGCGCGGTGCCGGGGCCGTCTTGTCCCAGGGCTTGCCGTTGACCTTGGCCTGCTCCAGCCAGTCGCGCACAAACTGCTTGTCATAGCTGGGGGGGTTGGCGCCGGTCGCCAGCGCGTCGGCATAGCCTTCCACCGGCCAGTAGCGTGAGCTGTCGGGCGTCAGCACCTCGTCCATCAGCACCAGCTTGCCGTCTTCGTCCAGGCCAAACTCAAACTTGGTGTCGGCAATGATCATGCCCTTGGTCAGCGCAATCGCGGCGGCCTTCTTGTAGATGGCGATGCTGATGTCGCGGATCTGCGCGGCCAGCTCGGGGCCCACCATCTCGACGGTGCGCTCGAAGGTGATGTTCTCGTCGTGCTCGCCCGCTTCGGCCTTGGCCGCTGGCGTGTAGATGGGCTCGGCCAGCTTGGCGGAATTGATCAGGCCTGCGGGCAGGGGCACGCCGCAGACCGCTTGCGATTCCTGGTATTCCTTCCAGCCGCTGCCCGCCAGGTAGCCACGCACCACGGCCTCGATCGGCACGGGCTTGAGGCGCTTGACCAGCATGGAGCGCAGATGCACCTGGGCCACTTCATCGGGCTGCACGGCCGACTCGGGCGCCTCGCCGGTCAGGTGGTTGGGGCAGATGTCGCCGAGCTTGTCGAACCAGTACAGCGCCATCTGCGTCAGCAACGCGCCCTTGCCCGGGATGGGCTCGCCCATGATCACATCGAAGGCCGACAGACGGTCCGAAGCCACCATCAGAATGCGGTCGTTGCCGACGGCGTAGTTGTCGCGCACCTTGCCGCGGGCCAGCAGGGGCAGGGAATGGAGCTTGGAGGTATGCAGTGCAGAAGGTACGGGCTGGGTCATGGTGATGCAGAACTATGGACAGGCACCCTGCGTAAAGACAGTAAGCACGGACAGCCGCGCAACCTCGGCAAGGCAAGCGCTCGATTGTAGTCGTCCACCCCCATGACCTCGCCCGGGCTGCCGGGATGCCTTGGATTGCGGTGCAGTATTGGGCGCAGCGGGCCCCCGAACACGTAGGCCCTTACGTGACAGCGCCCAGCATCGGCATGCCCTGCCAGCGCTTGCAATCGCCCCCAAAGCGCCCAGCACGGCGCATGGGCCCTCCATTTTTTGCAGCACGGCGCGGGCAATTTGTAACCAACACAGCAGCTTCTGGCGGTCCATGCAAGCCAGAAACCCAGTGGACCGGGTTGTCATAGACTTGCAATTTTGTAGGTCCAGGCGCATCATGGTTTACACGCATGCATGTGTTTCCCCCTCGGGGTGGCCTGGCTTCCAACGGATCCGGTCACTTTTCTTGGTTTGCAGAAGGAGACTTGTTCATGAACCTGACGATCAGCGGTCACCATTTGGCGGTGACCCCGGCGCTGCGCGAATATGTAACATCCAAGTTGATGCGCATTACGCGACACTTTGACCAGGTGGTGGATGCCAAAGTTTTACTTTCGGTGGAAAAGCAGAAGGAAAAGGAGAAACGGCAGCGTGTGGTGTGCAATCTGCGGGTCAAGGGCGACGAACTCTGTGTTCAATGCTCTCACCACGATTTGTACGCCGCGGTAGATGCTTTGGTCGACAGGCTGGACCGTATGGTCGCCCGTCACAAGCAACGTGTTCAATCTCACTACAGCGATGCGTTGCGGCAAGCAATGGCGTAAACCCTCTGCTTTTTGCCGAGGAAAAAGATTCTGTTTGAGTACTGACCGATAATACGTGCAGCAACACCTGCATCCAGGTGTTGCTGCGTTCGTTTGATCATGCTCTCAGTAGCTAGCCATATAGCCGCACTCCACTATGAACTGTCTTGCCTCTATCTTGCCTCCAGCTCAAGTGCTAGTGAGTGTGGATGTTTCCAGTAAAAAACGTGCATTTGAAGAAGCGGGCCTGCTGTTCGAGAGTCTGCACGGCCTCTCGCGCGCCTTGGTCACCGACAGCCTGTTTGCACGTGAGCGACTGGGCTCGACCGGTCTGGGGCATGGCGTGGCCATTCCGCATGGGCGCATCAAGGGCCTCAAGTCCCCGATGGCGGCGGTCTTCCAGCTCGAGCGCGCCATTGGCTTTGACGCGCCCGATGAGCAACCGGTCAACCTGCTGATCTTTTTGCTGGTGCCAGAAGCGGCCACCCAGCAGCACCTGGAGATCCTCGGCGAGATTGCCGAGCTGCTGTCCAATGCCAGCCTGCGCGAGCAGATGAAGGCCAGCACCAATGCCGAGCAGCTGCACCAGATGATCGACACCTGGCAATCGTCGGCCAACAACACCTCGACCGCCCACGCCTGAACGCCGCGCGCCTGCGCCAGCAGGCCCCAAGCGAGCACCCGTATCTGCCTTGTACCCCGTTTTTCCTGCTAGTCTTTGACACTGGCGGGTGGCGTTGCTGCGCGCTCTGGCTTTGAAAGGACTGCACCGTGAAACCCAATGTCGTAAGCGCAGATGTGTTGTTCGAGGAGTTCCGTGCCTCGCTGCGCTGGGAATGGCTGGCGGGCCTGGGGGCCTCCGAACGCCGCTTTGACGAAGTGGCGGTGCGCAGCGCCCGCTCCAGCGCCGACCTGGTGGGCTACCTCAACTACATCCACCCCTACCGGGCGCAGGTGCTGGGCGAGCGCGAGATCGCCTACCTCACCAACTCCACCACCGAAGACTGCCGCCGCCGCATTGCCCGCATCGTGACCCTGGAGCCACCGGTGCTGGTGCTGGCCGATGGCCAGGGCGCGCCCGATGAGCTGCTGTCCATGTGCGAGCGCGCGCACATCCCGATGTTCTCCACCAAGGAGTCGGCCGCCTTTGTCATCGATGTGCTGCGCGCCTTCCTGTCCAAGCATTTCGCCGACCGCACTACCATGCATGGCGTGTTCATGGACATCCTGGGCATGGGCGTGCTGATCACCGGTGAATCCGGCCTGGGCAAGAGCGAGCTGGGCCTGGAGCTGATCACCCGGGGCAACGGCCTGGTGGCCGATGATGCCGTGGACCTCTACCGCATCAACCAGACCACGATCGAAGGCAAATGCCCCGACCTGCTGCAGAACCTGCTCGAAGTGCGCGGCATCGGCCTGCTCGATATCCGCGCCATCTTTGGTGAGACGGCCGTGCGCCGCAAGATGCGGCTCAAGCTGATTGTGCACCTGGTGCGCAAGGAAACCATGGAGCGCGACTACGACCGGCTGCCCGCCGCACCGCTGACCCAGGACGTGCTGGGCATTCCGGTGATGAAGGTGGTGATCCAGGTGGTGGCCGGACGCAATATCGCGGTGCTGGTCGAAGCGGCGGTGCGCAACACCATCTTGCAGCTGCGCGGCATCGACACCTACCAGGAATTTGTCGACCGGCACCGCAAGGCCATGGCCAGCGGGCGTGAGTTTTAAAACGATCCAGCGGGATCAGACCAGCCGCAGGTCCTTGACCGAGGCCTGCGGAAACACCTGCTGCAGCTGCGCCGGCGACAGGCCGTACATGCGCGCAAACAGACCGCCCAGCACGCTGCGGTACTCGTTGAGCACGGGGTAGTCGCGGTTCTGGAACAGATTCGCCTCGCTCACCTCGATCTGCTCGCCGACAATGCGCCCGCCGGCCTGCGCCGACAGGCCGCCGCCCAGCATCCAGTACGCGGTGCCATGGCCGTGGTCGGTGCCCTTGTTGCCGTTTTCGCGGAAGGTGCGGCCAAACTCGCTGACCACCGCGACCACGGTGTGGCGCCAGGCCTCAGGCCCCATTTCCTGCGCAAAGGCGGCCAGGCCCCGGCCCAGGTCGTCCAGCCGGTTGGCCAGGTTGCCGCTGGCATTGCCCTGGTTCACATGGGTGTCCCAGCCGCCCACATCGACAAAGCCGAGGTCGAACTGGTCGCGCATCAAGGTGGCCATGCGCTGGGCCACCAGGCTGAAGCCCTTGGCGCTGATGGCATCGCGCCCGGCCTTGTCCATCTCCTCCTGCATGCCGCGCAGCACGGCCGCGCGCACCTCAAAGCCTTCGTTGACGGCCGGCGCCAGCGCGGTGCCGGCATACATGGCGGCAATGGCGCGGCTGCGGTTGGCATCCACGCCGCCCTTGCCGACATTGGCCAGCGCAGTGTTGGCAATGCGGGCCGGCCCGCGCATGCACAGCGGCAGCTGCGCGGTAAACGCCATCGGCGCCAGGTCGCTGCGGCCCTGCAAGGTTTGGGCCAGGCGGTTCATGAAGCCGCTGCGCAAACTCTGGTGGGCATCGAGCGGCTGGCCCAGCTCGATCGAATCCTGGGTTTCAAAATGGCTGCGCGAGAGGTCGTCGGTGCCGGCAAAGGGCACAAAGCAGGCCTGCTTGCTGTGCCACAGCGGCAGCACGCTGCCCTCCATCGCCGGGTGCAGGCCCCAGCGCGCATCCAGCGGCAGCGCGCCATTGGCCTCACCCGGGCGGGCGATGGCAATCGTGGGGCGCGCGGCGTAGTAGAAGTCGCTGTGCGTGGGCACCAGCAGGCTGTTGCTGTCATAGGCGCCGCGCAGGAACACCAGCAAAAAGCGCGGTGTATCGCTGCGGGGCGCGGCTGCGCGGGCCCGCGCCAGGCTGAAGGCCAGCGGCAGGCTGGCGGCGGCGGAGAGAAAGTGGCGTCTTTGCATGGTGGACCTCGTCAGCGAACCATCATTTCGGGGGCGGAGAGAAAGTAGGTGTTCCAGTCGGGCACATTGCGAGCCTTGGCCAGCGCGTCGCGCGATGCCGCACTCCACTGGGCCACGCGGGCCTGCGCGGTGGCGCGCTGCGCCAGGTCCGGGTATGGCGGCTGCTCCAGCGCGGCCTGCGGCTCGGCGCGGAACAGCACGGCACTGCGCGTCGCAATCTGGCGCGCCACATCAAAGCGCGCGGCCATCTGTCCGGAACTGGCCCAGTCCGATTGCGAGGCGGGGTAGCCATCGGGCGTTTCATGGCCGTAGATGGGCTGGCCCAGGCGGTTGATCCAGCCGATCACCGGGCGCACATCGCTGGCCACGCGCCCGTCATAGCCCAGGCGCACGGCGCCCAGCACATAGTGCATGGGGTCCTTGAAGCGCTGGCCTTGCTGGGCCAGTGCCTCGGGCGCGGTCAGCAGCGCACGCAAGGTGGCGGCAATATCACCATGGCTGCGGGCAAAGGCCGCTGCCGTGCGCTGCACCAAGGCGGGTGGCGGGTTGTCGCTGATGAAGAACACCGCCAGCTTGCGCGCCATGAACTGCGCCGTCGCGGGCGAGGCCACGATGCGGTCCAGCGCCTCGTCCACCGCCGCCATGCCCTTGGCCCGCAGCGGCTGGCCCAGCAAGACCTGGGGCGCATAGTCGTGCCGCTTGGGGTTGAACTCGAAAAAGCCATCGCGCAGGTAATCGGCCTGCAGCGCAGGGGCCATGCGGGGCGGCGGCGCATCGGCATCGCGGGTGCTGAAACCCACGCCCGTCAGCACATGGGCCATGGCCTGCACATCGGCCTGGGTGTAGCCGCTGCCCACGCCCATGGTGTGCAGCTCCAAAAGCTCGCGGGCGTAGTTTTCGTTGATGTGGCCCTGGGCGTTGCTGGCGTTGTCCAGGTAGAGCAGCATCGCCGGGTGGCGCATGCTGGCCTCCAGCAGGCTGCGGAAGTTGCCCAGGGCGTTGGGGCGGATCGCCCGCTCCTCGTAATCACCAATCCACAGCCGCGTTTCGGCCTTGCGCGTGCTGACGTTGAAGTGGTTCATCCAAAACCAGGTCATCTGCTCCTGCAGCTGGGCCGGTGAGTAGAGCGCACGCAGCACCTGGCGCTGCTGGGCCTGGGCGGCGAGCTGGTTCAGGTGGCGCTGCACCTCCTGGCGCAGGCGCGCGCCTTCGCCGTCTCCCTGGCCTTGCTCGGTGGCCGTGCGGGCGGCTTGGCGCTGCGCAGCAATGTCGCGCTGCAGCTCCAGCATGCTGCGCTGGCTGATTTCCAAAGCCGCAATCTGCTGCTCGGCCTGCGCGGGCAGGCGCGGCGGCTGGCGCGGCGCGAGCTGCGCATCCAGCCAGCGCTGCAGGCCCAGGCGCTGGAGCTGCTGGTCGGCGCTGTCGCTGGCGCCCCAGCTGACGCGGTCCAGCCATTGCAGGCGCTGGGTGGCGCTGAGCGGCACCACGGCCACATCGGGCAGTGCGGCCTGCGCGCTGGCCGCATCTGGTGGCGCATGGGACGCGCAGGCGCCAAGCCACAAGGTGCCCGCCAAGGCAGCGGCGCTGAGGGTGAGCAGTCGGGGCAGTCGAAGCAGTCGGTTAGGGCGCATGGGGAGTCTGGAGCCTGGTGCAGAAGGCTCCATGCTGCGCCTGTGCCGTCGCGCTGCTGTAAAGCTATGTATGCAAAACGTAAAAAAGCGAAGCGTTTGAGGCGCTTCGCTTTTCAGGGGTTGGCGGGCAACAGTGGGGCGCTGTGCTTATTTGGCCTTGACCGCACACTCCGCGCATTGGCCGTACAGGGCCATCGAGTGGTCATGCACGATCCAGCCCTTGCTCTTGGCAATGGACTGCTGGCGCTTTTCGATCTCGGGGTCATAGAACTCCTCGACCTTGCCGCAGCTGGTACAGACGAAATGGTCGTGGTGCTGGCCTTCGTTGAGCTCGTAAACCGCCTTGCCGCTCTCGAAGTTGCTGCGGATCAGGATGCCGGCCTGCTCGAACTGGGTCAGCACGCGGTAGACCGTGGCCAGACCGATGTCGGAGCGCTCTTCCAGCAGCACGCGGAACACATCTTCCGCCGTCATGTGGCGCTGAGCACCATTCTGGAAGATATCCAGAATCTTCAGCCGAGGCAGCGTCGCCTTAAGGCCAGTGCTTTTGAGTTCTTCAATATTTTTCATAACAAGGTCTTTCAAGTGGGCCCGATTGGTATACGGACTTCTGGAGAAGGCCTGGAGACCAGCCGCTACAATGGCCGATCATATCGCTATGTCTAAAACCATGCCTGAATTTGTTCGTTCCGGTGTCCGCATGGCGGCGCTGTTGGCCCTGGGCGCCAGTGTGGCCGCTTGCGGCTCCTTCAATGAAGCCAGCCGTAAGTTCGCCAGCGCCATCACCCCCTACAAGGTGGAGGTGGTGCAGGGTAATGTGATCACCCAGGAGCAGGTCAACGCGCTGCAAAAAGGCATGAGCCGCCAGCAGGTCAAGGATCTGCTGGGCACCCCGCTGCTGGCCAGCGTGTTCCACGCCAACCGCTGGGACTACGTGTTCACCATCAAGCGCAAGGGTGTGCCCGAGCAGGAGCGCCGCTTTACCGTGTACTTCAACGACACCGGCCTGGAGCGCTTTGAAGGCGATGAGATGCCCAGCGAGCAGGAGTTCGTCGCCTCGGTCACGACCTCGATCAAGAACCCCAAGGTGCCGCGCCTGGAAGCAACGCCCGAGGAGCTGGCCAAGTACAAGGCCGATCAACCGGCCCCCGCCCCGAGCGCCGACACCAGCAGCAGCGACACGAGCACCGCCACGCCGCCCGCCAGCTACCCGCCGCTGGAATCTCCCCAGCGCTGATGCCATGGCGCTGGCATGCCCCCCGCCCTGCACTGGCAGCGGGTGGCCGGCGCCGTCTTTGGGCCGTGTCCGATGTTTGCTGAGACGCCGCCCGTTTGAGCCCCAGGAAACTACCCATGACCGCCCCCCTCTCCCCCGACAACAGCCCCCGTATTGCCGTCGCCATTGCAGGCGCCAGCGGCCGCATGGGCCGCATGCTGATCGAAGCCGTACTGGCCAGCACGGACCTGCAGCTGAGCGGCGCGCTCGATGCCGCCGGCAACCCCAGCCTGGGCACTGATGCGGGTGCCTTCCTGGGCCGCCACACCGGCGTGCAGATCACCGCCGACCTGGCCCAGGGCTTGCAGGGCGCCGATGTGCTGATCGACTTCACCCGCCCCGAAGGCACGCTGGCCCACCTGGCGCTGGCGGCCGAGCGCGGCGTGGGCGTGGTCATTGGCACCACGGGCTTTAGCGAGGAGCAAAAAGCGCAGATCCGCCAGTTTGCCGACAAGACGGCAGTCATGCTCTCGCCCAATATGAGCGTGGGCGTGAACGTGACCTTCAAGCTGCTGGAGATGGCGGCCAAGGCCTTACAAGAGGGCGGTTACGACATCGAGATCGTCGAAGCGCACCACAAGCACAAGGTCGATGCGCCCTCGGGCACGGCTTTGAAAATGGGCGAGGTGATTGCCGAAGCCCAGGGCACCCAGCTGGCCGACCGCGCCGTCTACGAGCGCTTTGGCCATACCGGCGCGCGCGTGGCCAACAGCATCGGCTTTGCCAGCATGCGCGGCGGCGATATCGTCGGCGACCACACCGTGCTGTTTGCCGGCGATGGCGAACGCATCGAGATCTCGCACAAGTCCAGCAGCCGCGCAGGCTACGCCAATGGCAGCCTGCGGGCAGCGCGCTACCTGGCGCGCCAGAAGGCCGGCCTGTTCGACATGTACGACGTGCTCGGTCTGAAATAAACCCAGCCCGGTACCCCCACCCCGCTTTTACAAGGACGGCCCACCATGACGATGGGGCAATGGCTCTCGCAAGCAGACGGCGTCGCCCGGGCCACGGCCCTGGTCTTGTTGCTCATGTCCGTCACCAGCTGGGTGCTGATTCTCTACAAGGCCTGGTGGCTGGGCCGCGCCCATGGCGCCACCTTGCGTGCCACCGATGCCTTCTGGCAGGCCAGCAGCTGGGAGCAGGCACGCCTGGCGCTGCCAAGCATTGACCGCGCCGCCTTGCTGACTCCGGTGGCCGATGCGATTGCGCACATTGTGGCGGCCGAGCCTGCCGCCCAGCACAGCCTGGCTGTGGCCAGCGGCGCCCAGGTGCAAACCACCCGCGTGCTGCGCGAGGCGCTGCATGGCGCCAGCCACCGGCTGCAGTGGGGGCAGACGGTGCTCGCTTCCATTGGCGCCACGGCCCCCTTTGTCGGCCTGCTGGGCACCGTCTGGGGCATCCACCAGGCGCTGGCGGCGCTGGCCGGTGCCGACCATGTCAGCCTGGAGCAGCTGGCCGGCCCCGTGGGCGAGGCGCTGGTGATGACCGCCGCCGGCCTGGCCGTTGCCTTGCCGGCCGTGCTGGCCTACAACCTGCTGGGCCGCAAGCTCGCGCAGGTCGAGGAGCTGCTCGAAGGCTTTGCCCACGACATGCAGACCTGGGCCTTGCAGCAAGCCGCCCAGGCGCCGCAGGCCTACGCCGGCATGCAGGCCCACAATGCCGTCGATAGCATCGCCCTGGTGGGCAGCCGCTGAGCCGCCGCCCACCCAGCCCTTCGCACCATGGCATTCGGTCGCTTCAACAAAACCCCGGCCAGCGCGCCGATCAGCGCCATCAATGTGACGCCGCTGGTGGATGTGATGCTGGTGCTGCTGGTCATCTTCATCATGGCAGCGCCCTTGCTGGCCGCCTCCATCCGCCTGGACCTGCCCCAGGCCGCCAGCGCCACCCGGGCCAACCCGCCGGCGGCGATTGCGGTGCAGCTCAACGCCCAGGGTGCGCTGTTTGCCGATGGCCAGCCCACCGACATGGACGCCCTCAAAGCCCTGTTCAAGCAGCAGGCCGAGCGCAATCCGCAGACCGAAGTGCAGCTGTCCATCGACCAGAGCCTGCCCTATGCCCGCGCCGTCGAGCTGATGGATGCGGCGCAGAGCGCCGGCCTCAGCCGCATGGGCTTTGTCGCCCAGCCCCAGGCTGCCGCCGCGCGCTGAGCACCCCCCGCCCGGTCTCGCCTGGCGGGCTCCTGCAGTATCGTTTGAAGCTACCTGACCTGGCGCACACCTTAGCCCAGAAGCGTTTGGTTATATTGCAGGCTGTGTGCCGGCTGCCTGGGGCGGCTGCACCAAGGCCACCGCTGCACCGCCGTGCAAGCCGGCCCACCAACGAGGAACAAACGCATGGACTCCACCCTGTACCAGGTCAGCGCCCAGTCGGCGCCGGGCGACCCGCGCATCGCGCCGCTGTATGCACTGGCTGTCTCAGCCGGTGCCCCGGCCGATCTGGCCCGCAAAATCCGCGCCGGCCTGCTGCTGGTGGCCGCGCTGCTGGTGGCCAGCGGGCTGATCTTCTGGGTCGCGGCCAACTGGCAGGCGCAGTCGCACTGGTTCAAGCTGGGCCTGATCGAGGGCACGCTGGCGCTGTCCGTGCTGGCCGCATGCCTGTGGCCGCGCCTGCGGCTGGCGGCGCTGCTGTGCGCCACCCTGGTGCTGGGCGGCCTGCTGGCCTATGTGGGCCAGACCTACCAGACCGGCGCCGATGCCTGGCAGCTGTTTGCCGCCTGGGCGGCGCTCTCGCTTATCTGGGTGGCACTGGCTGCCAGCGATCTGCTCTGGTGCGTCTGGGTGCTGATCGTCGCAGCCGCCATCGTGTTCTGGACCGGCAAGCTCGACCTCTGGCAGGTCCTGGTCGCTGACCGCGATACCCTGCCCCAGCTGCTGCTGCGCCTGGCGCTCTGGCTGGCGCTGGCGCTGGTGCCGCTGCTGGTGTACTGCGTGCCGGCCCTGCGGGTGCGCGGTGGCATGGGCTGGTGGTCGCAGCGCCTGGCGCTGGGCGGCGCGCTGGCAGCCTGGTCGGCCATTGCCACCGTACAGCTGTTTGACGAGGCCACGCGCCAGACCCTGGCGGCCTTTGCGCTCAGCGGCGCCTTGGTGGCTGCCAGCTTGCTGGTGGCGCTGTTCAGCCGTTTTCGCGACTTTATCTGCACCTGCCTGGCCACCTTGGCCGCCAATGTGCTGGTGCTGTCGCTCATTGCCCGCTGGATATTCGAGTGGCATGAAACCGAGGCCCTGCTCGCCTTTGCCGTGGTGGTGATGGTCTGCCTGGGCGCCTCGGTCAAGGCCTTGATGGCCGCGCAGCACTACCTGCATGCCCAGCAGCGCGACCACCAGGAGGTGCTGTGATGGCTGCTATCCGTCCTCTGTCATTTCTGCGCACGCAACCGGCCTGGTGGTCCCCGGCCCGCCAGCAAGGCCTGGTGCAAGGCGATGCACCTGTGCAGGATCTGGATGAGCCCCCGGTCCTGGTGCTGGCGCTGGCCATGCTCGGTGCGCTGGCCAGCCTGGTGCCGCTGGCGGTATTTCTGGCGCTGGCGCTGGGCGAGCGTTTTGTCTTTGGTGCCGGCGGCGTGGTGCTGGGCCTGGTGTTTTTGGCCGCAGCCGGTGGTTTGATGCGCCAGTCCCGCCATGCCTTCATCAATTGCGTGGCGCTGGTGCTCTGGTGCGCGGGCGGGCTGCTGGTGCTGGTCAACCTGGGCGATGTGGCTGACTCACGCCTGGGTGTGGTGCTGATTGGTACGGTCTCGGCGCTGGTGCTGATGCTGGGCGCCGCGCTGGCGCAGATGCGCTGGATCCAGTCGCTGATGGGCCTGGGCTGGGGCATGGCCGTGGTGGTGAGCCTGATGGCGCTGCAGTCCTGGCTGCCGGCCCTGTTGCCGCTGCAGCTCGATGCGCTGCTGCCCGCGCTGCTGTGGTGCCTGTGGCTGCGTGCCGAACCCGCGCGCCTGGCCACGCCGGCGCAGCGCTGGTCCCAGCCGCGCTGGGCCGCCTTTGCCGATGCGGCCATCGTCGGCGTGCTGATCAGCAATTTCGCCTCAGGTTATGTGGCCCGCGCCATCTTCTGGGAGCAGAGCGGCGACTTCATGCCCTGGGCCTTTCCTGCCGGGCGCGCGCTGGCCGTCGTCGTGGTGGCACTGTCGACCTGGATGCTCGCCCGCCAATGGCGCGCGCGCGGCACCACCAACCGCCAGGGCGAGCACAGCCTGCTGCTGGCGGGCGCCATGCTGGCGCTGGCCGCCTGGTTCAGCACCGGGCTGGCCGTTGTTGGCCTGGTCGCAGCGGGCGCCTTGCTGGCGGCGCGCTGGCGCATTGCGGTGCTCTGCGCGCTGCTGGCGCTGGTCGCCCTGGGCCAGTTCTACTACCACCTGGGTTGGTCGCTGGCGGCCAAGGGCCTGGGCCTGGCGCTGGCTGGCGCGCTGCTGCTGGCCTGCTTGTGGGCGCTGCGCCGCGCGGCCGATGCCGGCGCCGGCGCTGGCGCAGACACGCCGCCTGCAGCGCCGCAGCGCCGGCTGCAATGGGTCGGTCTGGTCGTGGGCGCGGTGCTGGCGCTGGGCCTGGTCAACTGGGATGTGCGCGGCAAGGAGCAGGTCATTGCCCATGGCCAGCGCATCCTGGTACCGCTGATCCCGGTGGACCCGCGCTCCCTGATGCAGGGCGACTATATGGCGCTGAACTTCTCGCTGCCCTTTGAGATGCGTGAAAAGCTCAAGGACATCGTCAGCGCCAACCAGCTGGTGCGCGCCAGCGTTGACGACCAGGGCGTGGCCACCATCTTGGGCTTGCTGACCGCGACCGGACCCTTGCAAAAAGGCGAGCTGGCGCTGCCGCTCAAGCGCCTCAAGGGCCAGTGGGTGCTGGTGACCGATGCCTACTTCTTCCCCGAAGGCCAGGGCCGGCAATTTGAGCAGACCCGCTATGGCGACTTCCGCGTGCTGCCCGATGGCCGCGCGCTGCTGGTGGGCCTGGCCGATGGCGATGGCCAGCCGGTGCTGCCGCTGCCCGGCCGCTCGATCTGGGAAAGCCCGCTGGGCATCACCAGCCCGGAAGCGACCGGCGCGGCCAGCGAAGCGCCGGTGCCAGAGGCCGACGAGCCGGTGGCCGTGGCGCCCGAGCCGCTGCCCGAGGCGGTGGCGAATGTGCCCTCACCGTCACCCGCGCCAGCACCGGCCCAGGGGGCGCGGCGCTAGGCAACAGACAGGCTCAGCGCTGCAGGGCCTGCACTTCGTGCTGGCGCAGCGCCACCTGCATGTCATTGCCCGATGGCACCTGGAACACGCGCAGGCCAAACTCCGGCAGGATGGCGATCAGGTGGTCAAAGATATCGCCCTGGATCGCCTCATACTCTAGCCAGGCGGTGGTGTCGGTAAAGGCATAGATCTCGAGCGGCGAGCCCTGGTTGGTCGGCTCCATCGCGCGGGCCATCAAGGTCATGTCCTTGCGCAGCTTGGGGTGGGCCTGCAAATAGGCATTGCAGTAGGCACGGTAGGTGCCGATGTTGGTGAGCTGGCGAAGGTTGACGATCTCGTCGGCCATGTCCGGTGCCTTGGCCGAGAAATCCTGGTTGTAGGCAGTGATCTCGGCGACCTTGCCTTCCAGGTAGGGGCGCAGCAGGGCGATATGGCTCAGCTCGGCGATTTCAGCGCGGGTCAGAAAGCGCACCGAGGTGGTGTCGATGCACAGGGGCCGCTTGATGCGGCGGCCGCCCGATTCCGACATGCCGCGCCAGTTCTTGAAGCTGTCGCTCATCAGGCGCCAGGTGGGGATGGTGGTGATGGTGTTGTCCCAGTTGCGCACCTTGACGGTGTTGAGCGCCATGTCCACCACGGCACCATCGGCGCCGACCTGGTTCATCTCCAGCCAGTCGCCCACGCGCAGGATGTCATTGCTCGACAGCTGCACTCCAGCGGTGAACGACAGGATCGTGTCCTTGAACACCAGCATCAGCACTGCCGACATGGCGCCCAGGCCGCTGAGCAGAATCAGCGGCGAGCGGTCGATCAAGGTCGCCACCATCACGATGCCCGCGACCACCATCACCAGCATCTTTCCCAGCTGCACATAGCTTTTGACCGAGCGCGTGCTTTGGGCAGATTCCAGCTGGTTCTCGTTGGCCTCCTGGATGCCGTCCATGATGGCGCACAGCAGGCGCGCCACCTGCAGCGCCGTCACCGCAATCGCCACATTGCGGATCACCGTGCTGGCGATGACCGGCAGGTGCGGCACCGCAGCAATGCCCGTCTGGACCACCAGCGAGGGCACGATCTGCGCCACGCGCACCAGAATGCGGTTGTCCAGCAAGGTACGCAGCCAGGCCGCACCCAGGCTGGAGCGAAAGCGCGGCACGATCTGCAGCAGCGCCATGCGCACCACCAGGCGCAGTGCATAGGCCAGCAATACCAAGGCCGCCAGACCGGCGGCTGTTTGCATCCAGGGTTCATATTGGTCCAGGGTTTCCCAGGTCACGAGGCAGAGTCCTTTCAAAGGGGGATAAATCGGATGGAAATGGGGAGATGCGGCTGGCGCGGCCCTGGGCGCACCGCCTAGGGCGAGACACCAGCATATTGGCTATCAATACAGAGATAACCATTTATTTTTACATGGCATGTATAACCGCACCCCAGCGTGCGGCACTCGCCATCCACGGGCTATGGCGATGGGCCTACAATCTTTGCCCAATTGACCTCGCCCCGGAAAGCCCGTGGGCGGCCGCTTTTTCCTGACCAGTTCCATGCAAGAAAAATACAACCACTCCGACGTAGAAGCCGCCGCGCAAAGCCAGTGGCAAGCCCAAGATGCCTACCGCGTGTCCGAGGACGCGGGCAAGAAAAAGTTCTACGCCTGCTCCATGCTGCCCTACCCCAGCGGCAAGCTGCACATGGGCCATGTGCGCAACTACACCATCAACGACATGCTCACGCGCCAGCTGCGCATGCAGGGCTACAACGTGCTGATGCCCATGGGCTGGGATGCCTTTGGTCTGCCGGCCGAGAACGCCGCGATCAAGAACAGCGTGCCGCCCGCGCAGTGGACCTACGACAACATCGCCTACATGAAAAAGCAGATGCAGGCGATGGGTCTGGCGATCGACTGGAGCCGCGAAGTGGCGACCTGCGACCCCGACTACTACAAGTGGAACCAGTGGCTGTTCCTCAAGATGCTGGACAAGGGCATCGCCTACCGCAAGACCCAGACCGTGAACTGGGACCCGGTGGACCAGACCGTGCTGGCCAATGAACAGGTGATCGACGGCCGTGGCTGGCGCACCGGCGCGCTGGTGGAAAAGCGCGAGATCCCGGGCTACTACCTGGCCATCACCCAGTACGCGCAAGAGCTGCTGGACCATGTGCAGATGGGCAACGACAAGGCGACCTTGACCGGCTGGCCCGACAAGGTGCGCCTGATGCAGGAAAACTGGATCGGCAAGAGCGCCGGCGTGCGCTTTGCGTTCACGCATGGCGTGAAGAACGCCGATGGCAGCTTGATCGGCGACGGCAAGATGTATGTCTTCACGACGCGTGCCGACACCATCATGGGCGTGACCTTCTGCGCCGTGGCCCCTGAGCACCCACTGGCCACGCATGCCGCCGCCTCCAACCCCGAGCTGGCGGCCTTCATCGAAGAATGCAAGAAGGGCGGCACCACCGAGGCCGAACTCGCCGTCAAGGAAAAGGAAGGCAAGCCCACGGGCCTGTTCGTCACCCACCCGATCACCGGCGCGCAGGTCGAGGTCTGGATCGGCAACTATGTGCTGATGAGCTATGGCGACGGCGCCGTGATGGGCGTGCCCGCCCATGACGAACGCGACTTTGCGTTCGCCAACAAGTACAGCCTGCCGATCCGCCAGGTGGTGGCCGTCGAGGGCGAAGGCCCCTACGACAGCCAGCAATGGCAGGACTGGTATGGCGACAAGGAACGCGGCGTACTGATCGCCTCGGGCGACTTTGATGGCCTGCACTACAAGGAAGGTGTGCAAGCCGTCGCCAAGGCGCTCGAAGCCAAGGGCCTGGGCGAGCTGAAAACCACCTGGCGCCTGCGCGATTGGGGCGTGAGCCGCCAGCGCTACTGGGGCACCCCTATCCCGATCATCCACTGCGAAGACTGCGGTGCCCAGCCCGTGCCCGAGAAGGACCTGCCGGTTGTGCTGCCGCAAGACCTGGTGCCCGATGGCTCGGGCAACCCGCTGATCAAGAGCGAAGCCTTCCACGCCGGCGTGGTCTGCCCTTGCTGCGGCAAGCCGGCCCGCCGCGAGACCGACACCATGGACACCTTTGTGGATTCGTCCTGGTACTTCATGCGCTATTGCGATGCCAAGAACAGCGAGAAGATGGTGGCCGACGGCGCCGACTACTGGATGCCGATGGACCAGTACATCGGCGGCATCGAGCACGCGATCCTGCACTTGCTGTATGCACGCTTCTGGACCAAGGTCATGCGCGACCTGGGTCTCGTCAAGGTCGACGAGCCCTTCACCAAGCTGCTCACGCAAGGCATGGTGCTCAACCACATCTACAGCCGCCGCACCGCCAAGGGTGGCAAGGAATACTTCTGGCCCAAGGATGTGGAGCAGGTATTTGACGAGACCGGCAAGGTCGTGGGCGCCCAGCTCAAGGTGGCCGTGGACAGCGCCGATGGCCTGCTGCCCGTTGGCACCGCAATCGACTACGAGGGCGTGGGCACCATGTCCAAGTCCAAGAACAACGGTGTCGACCCGCAGGACCTGATCGAGAAGTACGGCGCCGATACCGCGCGCCTCTACACCATGTTCACCGCGCCACCCGAGCTGACCCTGGAGTGGAACGAGTCGGCCGTTGAAGGCAGCTACCGCTTCCTGCGCCGTGTCTACAACTTCGGCAGCAAGCTGCATGCGCCGGAGTTTGACGCTGCGCGAGCCCAGGCGGCCAGCGCTGCCAGCGCCGCCTTCGGCAAGGAAGCCAAGGCGCTGCGCCTGGAGATCCACACCGTGCTCAAGCAAGTGGCCTATGACTACAGCCGCATGCAGTACAACACGGTGGTGTCGGGCGCGATGAAGATGATCAACGCGCTGGAAGACTTCAAGGCCGTGGACAGCGAAGGCGGCCGCGCCGCGCTGGTTGAAGGCTTTGGCATTTTGCTGCGCGCGCTCTACCCGGCCACGCCCCACCTCACGCAGGTGCTGTGGGATGCGCTGGGCTACCAGCAAGCCTTTGGGGGCCTCCTGGATGCCGCCTGGCCCGAGGTCGATGCCCAGGCGCTGGTGCAGGACGAGATCGAGCTGATGCTGCAGGTCAACGGCAAGCTGCGCGGCTCCATCATCGTCGCTGCCGGCGCTGACAAGGCCACGATTGAAGCCGCTGCTTTGGCCAATGAAGACTTCCAGAAAATCGCCAATGGTGCGGTGCCCAAGAAAGTCATCATCGTGCCGGGCCGCCTGGTGAACGTGGTAGTCTAAGCGCCATGCAAAAACGCACGCTGCTTACTGCCCTGGCAAGCGTGCCGCTGCTGGCGGCATGCGGCTTCAAACTGCGCGGATCGGTGGATTTCGCCTTCAAATCGCTGTATTTGAACGGCAACGCCAATTCGGGCTTCCTCAAAGAGCTGCAACGCCACCTGGAGGCTGCCGGCAGCCTGCAGGTGCTGCGCGACCCGAGCCAGGCCACGCAGGCCGAGGCCATCTACGATGACCTGGGCCAGCGCCGCGAGCGCGTCGTCGTCTCGCGCAATGCGGCCGGCGAGGTGCGCGAGCTGCAGATCCGCCTGATCACGCGCTTTCGGGTGCGTGATGCCAAGGGCGCCCTCTATGTGCCCGATTCCGAGCTGATGCAGTACCGCGAGATCAGCTACCTGGAAACCTACGCACTGTCCAAGGCGAACGAAGAGGAAATGCTCTACCGCAACATGCAGACCGACATCGTTCAGCAGATCGTGCGGCGCCTGGCCATCGTCAAGTCCGTCACCCCTACCGAATGACAAGCGCTGCGGCCACGCAGCGCTGGAAGCGCCACCAAGCATGCAAGTGCCGTTGAATCAGTTGAGTGCCCAGCTGGGCAAGGGGCTGCGGTCTCTGTACACCGTGCATGGCGACGAGCCCCTGCTGGTGCAGGAGGCCGTGGATGCCATCCGCGCCAGTGCGCGCGCCAACGGCTATACCGAACGCAGCAGCTTTACCGTCGCCGGCGCGCATTTTGACTGGAGCGCGGTGCTCGCGGCCGGCGGGAGCCTGAGCCTCTTTGCCGACAAGCAGATCATCGAAGTGCGCATCCCCAGCGGCAAGCCCGGCAAGGATGGCAGCACGGCGCTGCAGCAGCTGGTCAGCAGCAGTGTGGACAACGACAGCACCTTGACCATCGTGGTGCTGCCGCGCCTGGACAAGGCCACCAAGACCGGTGCCTGGTTTGCAGCGCTGGAGTCGCATGGCATCACCCTGCAGGTCGACAGCATCGAGCGCGCCGCGCTGCCCGCCTGGATCGCCCAGCGCCTGCAGCAGCAAAAGCAGCATGTCAAAGCCGGTGAAGAAGGCCAGCGCACCCTGGCCTTTTTTGCCGACCGGGTCGAGGGCAACCTGCTCGCCGCCCACCAGGAAATTCAAAAGCTCGGCCTGCTCTACCCGGCAGGCGAGCTCGGCTTTGAGCAGGTCGAGCAGGCGGTGCTGAACGTCGCCCGCTACGACGTGTTCAAGCTCTCGGATGCCGTGCTCTCCGGCCAGGTGCTGCGCACCGAGCGCATGCTCAACGGCCTGCAGGCCGAGGGCGAGGCCGAGGTGCTGGTGCACTGGGCGCTGGCCGAAGACATCCGCGCGATGAAGCGGGTGAAGGACGCGCTGCGCAACGGCCGGCCCATGCCCATGGCCCTGCGCGAGAACCGCGTCTGGGGCAACAAGGAGCGCCATTTTGAGCGCGTGCTGCCCCGCATCAGCGATGCCTCCGTCGCCCGCCTGCTGCACTCGGCCCATGCGGTCGATGGCATCGTCAAGGGCCTGAAGGTGCCCGAGTGGCCGGCCAACGGCTGGCAGGCGCTGCACCGCCTGGCCCTGCAAACCTGCAAGGCCTGCAGCAGCCGCTGAGAACCCTTCGCAAGCACCGCTGGTGCTTATTCCCTTGATCGATAGGGAATGCAGGCGCCTGATGACCCGCGCATAACACCGCTGCGCCCAGCCTGGCGCATGCTGCACTGCAGCAAACGATGGCGTACACTGCTCGCTGTTTTTGTAAAACAGGTTTCATGTCATGAACAAGCGCGCGTTTCTCCACACCAGCCTGGCCGTCCTGGCCGCCACCTCTTCTGCCTATGTCTGGGCAGCGGATGCCAGTGCGCCCAAGCTGATCAAGGTGGGCATTCGCGGTGGTGTGGCAGAAGATCTGTGGAGCGAAGTCGCCAAGGTTGCCAAGACCCGGGGCCTGAACCTGGAGCTGGTGGTGATGAGCGCCTCGGTCAGCCCCAACGAGGCGCTGAACAATGGCGACCTGCAGGCCAACGCCTTCCAGCATCTGCCCTTCCTCGAAGAACAGGTACGCCAGCGTGGCTACAAGATCAGCGCAGTGGGCACGACGATGATGTCGCCGCTGGCCTTCTACTCGCGCAAGCACAAGCGCCTGGAAGACCTGCCCCAGGGCGCCCACATCGGCATCACCGATGACGCCAGCAACCAGGCGCGGGCGCTGATCGTCTTGCGCGACCATGGCCTTATCCGCCTGCGCGATGGCTTTGATCCGTTCAGCCCCAAGGCCGGTCCGGCCGACATCATCGACAACCCGCGCAAGCTGCGCTTTACCGAGGCGCATGCCGTGGTGCTGGCGCGCTCGCTGCAGGACATGGATGCGGCGGCCATCACCAGCAACTTCGCCTTCCAGGCCGGTCTGCGCCCCTTCATCGATGGCATTGCGGTCGAGAAGAGCGAAGGCAACCCCTACGCGGCCCTGATCGCCGTGCGCAGCCAGGACAAGGATGCGCCCTGGGTGAAGCAGCTGGTCGCCTCGTTCCAGAACGACAGCATCCGCCAGCTCATCAACACCAAGTTCAAAGACATGTACGCACCGGCCTTCTGACGATGGCCGCGCACATTGTTTTTGAGCAGGTCGGCAAGAGCTATGACGGCGCCGACGGGCACCCCGGCGCCATGCAGGCGCTGGCCGATATCAGCTTTGAGATCCGCCGGGGGGAGATCTTCGGCATCATCGGCCGCAGTGGCGCGGGCAAGTCGACCTTGCTGCGCACCATCAATGCGCTGGAAGTGCCCAGCCAGGGCCGCGTGCAGGTACAGGGCATCGATCCGGCCCGCCTGCCCGAGGACGACCTGGTGCAGCTGCGCCGCAAGATCGGCATGATCTTCCAGCACTTCAACCTGCTGTCGTCCAAGACCGTCTGGGAGAACGTGGCGCTGCCGCTGCGTGTGGCCGGCACCAGCGCCAGCCAGATGCAGGAGCGCGTGGGCAAACTGCTCGACCTGGTGGGGCTGTCTGCCAAGGCCCAGGCCTACCCGGCGCAGCTCTCGGGCGGACAAAAGCAGCGCGTGGGCATTGCCCGGGCGCTGGTGCATTCGCCCGAGGTGCTGCTCTGCGACGAGGCCACCTCGGCACTGGACCCGGAGACCACGCAATCGATCCTGGACCTGCTGCGCGACATCAACCGCCAGCTGGGACTGACGGTGGTGCTGATCACCCATGACATGGCCGTCATCCGCGCCATCTGCGACCGCGTGCTGGTGCTGGACCATGGCCGCATGCAGGAGCTGGGCGAAGTCTGGCAGGTGTTTGGCGCGCCGCAAAGCGCGGCCTCGCAGGCCATGCTGCATTCGCTCAAGCAAGGCCTGCCCCATGAGGTGGCCCGGCAGCTGCAGCCCGCACCCGATGCCAGCCATAACCAGGCGCTGATCGGCCTGCGCTTTCATGGCCTGCCACCCGGCCAGGGCCTGCCGCTGGCCGCGCTGCAGGCGCTGGAGTCGCTGTGCGGCGGCGCCCAGCTGATCCACGGCGGCCTGGACCATCTGCAAGGCCACAGCGTGGGCCAGCTGATCGTGCGCCTGCCGGCCAGCCCCTTGCCGCCTGTGGAGACCCTGCGCCAGGCCGCAGGCGCCGATACCCTGGAGATTCTTGGCTATGTCCAGCCCCATTGATAAATACCTGCAGGCCCTGGGCCAGACCCTGCTGATGGTCGGCGTGTCCTCGGTCATCGCCATCAGCTGCGGCCTGCTGCTGGCCATTGTGCTGACCGTCACCGGCCCCAAGGGCCTGTATGCGCGCCCGCTGTTCTACAAGGGCCTGTCGGTGCTGGTGAACATCTTCCGCGCCATCCCCTTCATCATCCTGCTGGTCGCGCTGCTGCCGCTCACCCGCGCGCTGGTGGGCACCACCTTGGGCACCTGGGCCGCCGTGGTGCCGCTGTCGGCCAACCTGATCCCCTTCTTCGCCCGCATTGCCCAGGTCAGCCTCAACGATGTGGACCGGGGCCTCATCGAGGCGGCGCGCGCCATGGGTTGCAAGCGCTGGCACATCGTGCGCCAGGTGCTGCTGCCCGAGGCCCTGCCCGGCATCATCGGCGGCATGACGGTCTGCGTGATCGCCATTGTCAACGCCTCGGCCATGGCCGGCGCCGTGGGCGCGGGCGGCCTGGGGGATCTGGCCATCCGCTATGGCTACGAGCGCTATGAAACACGGGTGATGTTCGAAGTCATCGTCATCCTCGTCGCCCTGGTCTCGGTGCTGCAATTTGCGGGCGAATGGCTCGCACGCCGCGCCAACCACAAACACTGAATCTGAAGGAGTTGCCATGAGCCTCAACGAATTTCTGGTCCACAAGCGCAAGGCGGTGCTGGCCCGCGACCAGCGCATCACCGATGGCGAAGTGGGCCCCAGCCCGCTGCATGCCAAGGTGACGGCCGAGGGCCGCACCGGCCTGCGCCGCATGCGCATCCGCGACCACCAGATCATCAGCGACAGTGCCAGCGGCTTTGCCGGCTACGACCTGGGCCCCAGCTCGCCCGAGCTGCAGCTGGGCGTGCTGGGCACCTGCATGGTGCATATCTTCGAGATCCAGGCCGCCGCCATGCAGGTGCCGCTGGATTCGGTCGAGGTCGATGTCTGGGGCAGCATGGATGCGCGCGCCGGCACCCCCGGCTATGAATCGCTGCCGCGTGGCCTGCAAGGCATCCGCTATGAGGTGCGCGTAGGCTCGCCCGCCAGCGATCTGCAGATCGATGCGCTGTATGCGTCGGTCGAGAGCAGCTGCCCCATCCTGAGCCTGCTGCGCAACCCGCAGGAGGTGCATGGCCAGTTGGTGCGCGTATGACGATGCCTGCACTGCAGTTCGGCTACACCATCGTCTATGTGCCCGATGTCGCCGCATCGCTGGCCTTTTTCTCGCAGGCCTTTGGCCTGGCCACCCGCTTTCTGCACCCCTCGGGCAGCTACGGCGAGCTGGAGACCGGCGCCACCACCTTGGCCTTTGCCGACCATGCGCTGGGCCACGCCAACTTCAGCGGCGGCCATGTGGCCGCCTCGGAATCGGCCCAGCCACTGGGTGTGGAGATCGCCCTGGTCAGCGACGAAGTGGCTGCTGCCTACGAGCGTGCACTGGCCGCCGGTGCAACCGCATTGGCGGCCCCCACCACCAAGCCCTGGGGCCAGGTGGTTGCCTATGTGCGCTGCCCGGATGGCAGCCTGGTGGAGCTGTGCTCGCCGGTGGCCAGCGCCTAGCTTATCGCCTCCACCAGCGGCTGCGCATCAAACATCGTGCGCCGGGTGTTCGTGAAATGCGGCCGCACCCGCGCGCTCCAATCTGTCCCCCGCACCGCCAGCCAGGCCGGGCAGCCCATCACCTCGGCATCGACCAGGTCATAGCAGGCGAGCGACAGCGGCCCATGGTCCAGGTTCAGGTAGCGAAAGGCCTGGGCGGTGCCGGCCACGGCTGCTAAGCCGGGCAGATGCTCCTGGTCATACCAGGCAAACAACTCGTCCTGCCAATCGGCCTCGGGGTCCATCTCCACAGCGTAGTGCACCGGCGTGGCTTCACCGTTGGCCGGACCGATACAGTGCATCACCAGCTGCAGGCGCGAGAGCTCGCAAGCGGCCAGGCCGGCGCTGCCTGCGCTCTGCAAGCGGCGCTCGGCCTGCCGCGTTTGATCGGCGCTCAGCGGCTGCGGGCTGCCGAGTGCGAAGTACAGATAGGCGATGCCTTGGGGCTGCTGGGCCACGCGTACTAGCCGCAGATCAGCAAAATCCCTGCGCAGTAGCGCCAACGCGGCCTGCGCCAGCGTGGTGGCGGTTTCATGGGCTGCCGGCGTGCAGCGCAGCAGCAGGCTGTCGATAGCGGTAGCAGGTGTGGGTGCGGGCATCAGTGGCCAATCTCAAAAGCGTTCAAAAAGCGCGACACCATGTTGTAGGCGCCGATGGTGGCAAACAGCTCCACCTGCTCTTGTGCATTGAAGCGCGCAGCCACCTGCGCGAACAAGGGCTCGGGCACCTGCAGATCGCGGGTCAGCGCATCGGTCACCGCAATGGCCAGCTGCTGCAGGCCATCCCAGGCCGGGCTGGCGGTGGTGCCGGTGTCGCGCGTCGCATCGATGGCGGCCTGCGTCACGCCGGCCTTGAGCGCATGCGGCACATGGGCCTCGAACTCATAGGCGGCCTGGTTGAGCATGGCCACCCGCAGGATGATCAGCTCGCGCAGCCCCGCATCGATGCTGCTGTAGTTGCGCACGGCAGAGAGCATCTGCTCCCAGCCTTTCGCAATGGCGGGGCTGTGCAGCAGCACCTGGTAGAGCGGCGAGATGCGGCCGCGCTCGGCGCGTATCTGTTGCTCCAGCTCCGCCAGGGCACTGCGGGTGCCTGGCTCAATCGCTTCAATGCGCATGGCAGTCTTTCAGTCTCAATCGGGGGTGATACGGTTGCGGCGGATGATGGCGGTCCACTTCTCGGTATCGGTTGCCAGCTGCTGGGCCAGCGCTTCAGGGCTGGAGCCCACCACCTCGGCACCCGAGGCCTCGATCTTGCGCTGCACATCGGGTGCATGCAAGGCCGCATGGATGGCGCGGCTCAGACTGGCCGCTACCTGGGGGCTGGTGCCCTTGGGTGCAAACACCGCGTACCAGTTGTTCGAATCCACGCCCTTGTAGCCCAGCTCGTCAAAGGTGGGCACGTTCGGGTAGCGGGCGCTACGCTTGGCAGCGGCAATGCCCACGGGCCGGAACTTGCCGCTGTCAATGGCGCCCACCAGGCCGGGAATATCGCCAAAGAATCCATCGACATGGCCGGCCATCAGGTCGGTGATGGCGGGGGCCGCGCCCTTGTAGGGCACATGCATCAGGTTCAGGCCTGCCGATTCATTGAGCTGGATGGCTGCCAGATGCGGCACGCTGCCGGTGCCTGACGAGGCCATGGTCATCGGCTTGTCCTTGCGCTGGCTGGCGGCCTGCACAAAGTCCTTGCCGTCCTTGAAGCTGGTCTGCGCGTTGACCACCATGATCTCCACGTTGTTGACCACCAGCGAGACGGGCACCAGATCGCTGGCAGGCTTGTAGTTCAGCTTGGGGTAGAGCGCGGGGTTGATCGCTACCGCGCCCACGCTGGTCAGCCACAGGGTCTTGCCATCGGGGGCCGAGCGGATCACGCTGTCGGCGGCAATCGCGCCGTTGGCGCCGGGCTTGTTTTCCACAATCACCGGGTGGCCCAATTCCTTGGCCAGCTGCTGCGACATCGTGCGCGCAATGAAGTCCACCGGGCCGCCGGGCGGAAAAGCCACCAAAAGGCGCGTCATCTCGCTTTGCGCCATGGCGCTGCTGGCGCAGCCCAGGGCGGTGCCGAGCAAGGCAGCGTGCAGCCACTGGCGGGCTGCGGGAAAGGCTTGGAATCTCATCGTTGTCTCCTTCAATAATCTTGCTTTATCCGCAGCGCACGGTCATACCGCCGTCCACCACAATCTCGGTGCCCGTCACAAAGCGCGATTCGTCACAGGCCAAAAAGAGCGCCGCATTGGCGGTGTCGCGCCCATCGCCCATGAAGGGCAGCGGAATACGCGCCTGGCGCTGGGCCAGCAGCGCCTCGACATCGCCACCGGCGCGCTGGCCGGCCAGACGGGTCTCGACCATCGGCGTGTGCAACTGGCCGGGAACGACGGTGTTCACGCGGATGCGGTGCGGCGCGTACTGCACGGCCAGCACCTTGGAAAACTGGATCACCGCCGCCTTGCTCGATGCATAGGCGATCTGCGCCGCACCCGTCCAGCGCATGCCCGAGGTCGATGAGATATTGACGATGCTGCCCGCGCCCTGCGCCTGCATCAGCGGCAGCACCGCCTTGCAGCACAGAAACACGCTTTTGAGGTTGTAGTCCAGCTGGGCATCCCAGACCGCTTCGTCCATCTCGACCGGCCCGCCCTTGGCCGAGCCGCCCACGTTGTTGACCAGCACATCGATGCGCCCCAGCGCCGCCTGGCAGGCCTGCACCGATGCCGCTATCGAGGCCGGGTCCATCACATCGCAATGGCCCGCCACAAACTGGCCGCCCGCACTGCGGATGCTGCCCTCGGTCTCGCGCAGCGCCTGGGCATTGCGGTCTACGCCAAACACCAGTGCGCCTTCCTGCGCAAAGCGGATCGCCGTCGCCCGGCCGTTGCCCCAGCCCGCGCCTGCGGCGCCGGCACCGGTGATGTAGACCACCTTGCCGGCCAGCCGGCCTTGCGGGTTGACGGGGGTGTGGGCATCAAAAATCGCCATGCTTTTTTCCTTGCGAATGTCTCAGGCTGCGAAGCGGTAGAGGCGCTGGGGGTTGTCCACCAGCAGGGCCTGCAGATGCGCCGGATTGGCGCTGAACTGCGCCAGCGCATCGACCAGCACGCCGTCATCGGGCACATGCGTGTGGTTGGGGTGCGGCCAGTCACTGCCCCAGAGCACGCGCTCGGGCGCATGGGCCACCAGCTCCTGCGCCCGCGCAATGCCGTGCTGGTAGGGCGGCGTCGCATCGATGCGATCGATACCGCTGACCTTCACGTAAAACAGCGGCTGCTCCAGTAGCCGCAGCAGTGCCTGGAAATCGGCGCCCTCCCGGCCCAGCGTCGCATCAACACGTCCCATATGGTCGATCACCACCGGGCAGGCCGATTGCTGCAGCACGGGGCCCAGGCTGTGGATCAGCGCGCTCTCAAAATGGATCTGCAGGTGCATGCCCAGCTCGGCCAGCATCGGCGTCAAGGCCACCACGTCCTCGACCGATGCGCCGGTGTTCAGGTGCTTCATGAAGTTGAAACGGATCGCCCGAAAGCCTGCTGCGGCCAGGCGCTGCAGCTCGGCACGCGTTACCGACAGCGGCACCAGCGCCACCCCCAGGTAGCGGCCGCCGCCATGCGCAATCGCATCCTCGACCACGCGGTTGTCATAGCCATGGCAGGCCGATTGCACGATCACGCAGCGGCTAATGCCCAGATGGCGGTGCAGCGCGAACAAGGTCTCCTTGCCGGCATCGGCGGGGGTGAAGCTGCGCGGCTCCGCATACGGAAATTCGTCCACCGGGCCAAACACATGCACATGGCTGTCGCAGCTGCCAGCGGGCAGCACCAGGCTGGGGCGCGAGGGCGCCTGCATATAGGTCTGTACGGGCTGCTGGAGGTCGGGGGTCGGGGCGTTCATGCAAGGCCATCAAAGAGTCGTCTTGAGCGCATTGTGGAACTGCCAGTTTTTTGATCACCTATAAAATCCAAATATCAGATATAGAGGTGATGCATGGATTTTGTGCGCTTGCAGTACTTCATGGCGGTCGCCCAGGCCCAGAGCTACAGCAAGGCCGCTGCAGCGCTGAACCTGAGCCAGCCGACCCTGAGCCGCCAGGTGCAGCTGCTGGAGGCTGAGCTGGGCCAGCCGCTGCTCGAGCGCCATGGCCGGGGCGTGCGGCTGACTGAATCGGGCAAGGCCATGCTGGCCCATGGGCGCAACATCAGCGCGGCCGTCGATGCCGCCAAGGCCGACATGGCCGCGCGCCTGCAAAGCCCGCGTGGCAAGGTGCGCCTGGGCCTGCCGCCGCTGGTGGCCAGCCTCATCACGCCCGATGTGGTGCAGCAGTTTTTGCAGGCCTGCCCCGATGCCTCGATCATTGTCGAAGAGAGCCTGAGCATTCGCCTGCGCGAATGGCTGCTGGCCGACCGGCTCGACGTGGCCGTGCTGTTTGACCCCAGCCCCACCCCGCAGCTCTTGACCGAGCCGCTGGCGCGCGAGCCCCTGGTGCTGATCAGCACCCGCCCCTTGCCCGAGCGGGTCAAGGTCGCCCAGCTGGTGGACTACCCGCTGGTGCTGCCCAGCCGCCCGCAGGCACTGCGCATGATTTTTGACGACGCGGTCGAAGACCAGCAGCTGCCGCTGCGCATCGTCGCCGAGGTTGATTCGATCAAGATGGTGCTGTCCCTGGTCGCCCGCAATGTGGGCTGCTCGGTCGTGCCCGCCAGCGCTGTGAAGACCTGGCCGGGCAGTGCGCCGGTGTTTACCGCCCAGGTCAGCCATCCGGTGATCCGCAACCGCATCGTGCTGGCCACACCGGCCGCGCGGCCGCACAACCGCCTGGTCAAGGCCGTGCACGGCATCCTCAAGCCGCTGATGAAGCAGCATTTCAGCGCATAAATCCACGTCGCTTCAGCGCGCGCCCCAGCGGCGTTTGCGCCAGCCCATGGCTGCTTGGCGGCTATTTGTTTCAGAAATTCTTGAAATATCCGGTACACATCAGGCAGCGATGGACTTTATTTCTCACCACAATGGACATTTTTTCTCACACAAGACAAGGTCTGTAGCAGCGACTGCTTCGGGCCCTCTGCACAACGCCCCATCCCGGGCCTTGCGCAGAGGGCTGCTGCGCCTGCCAGGCCCAAGACAGATTCGAGGATCGATATGACACAACAAGCGCGTGTACCGTCACTGGCCGTGCGCCTGCTGCTCGGCGTGCTGGGCGCAGTGCTGGCCATCGCCGGCCTGGCCTTTCTGGTCGGCGGCGGCAAGCTCATCAGCCTGGGCGGCAGCTGGTACTTTTTGCTGGCGGGCCTGGGCCTGCTGCTGTCGGGCGTGCAGGTGCTGCGCGGCCGCCGCTCGGGCGGCTGGTTGTACCTGACCACCTTTGCCGCTACGGTGCTGTGGGCCCTGGCCGAAGTGGGGCTGGACTACTGGAGCCTGGTCTCGCGCCTGCTGGCGATGACCTTTGGCGCAGCGGTGGTCAGCGCCTGCCTGCCGCTGCTGCAAGCGGGCGCCCCGCGCGCGCGCAGCAACAAGGGCCCGCTGGCTTTGGCGGGCGTGCTGCTGCTCGTGGGCCTGGTGAGCTTTGCCTCCATGTTCCAGATCCATCCCGAGGTGCAGAGCCAGGCGGCCATCAGCCGCAAGCCGGTCGATGCAGCCAGCGCGCAAAAGGACTGGAGCCATTACGGCAACGGCACGAACAACGACCGCTTTGCGGCGCTGGACCAGATCAATGTGGACAACGTCAACCAGTTGCAAGTGGCCTGGACCTTCCACACCGGCGATGTGCCCAAATCCACCGGCGCCGGTGCCGAAGACCAGACCACGCCGCTGCAAGTGGGTGACAAGGTCTTTGTCTGCACGCCCAGCAACAACGTGATTGCGCTCGATGCCGACACCGGCAAGCAGCTGTGGCGCCACGACACCAACTCGCATGTGGGCGGTGTCTGGGAACGCTGCCGGGGCCTGGCCTACTTTGATGCCAATGCGCCGCTGCCGGTGCCGCAGGTGGCGGGTTCGTCACCCGTGCAGCCCGTTGCGCTGCCCGCAGGCGACCAGTGCCAGCGCCGCATTGTGATGAACACCATCGACGCGCGCCTGTTTGCGATCAATGCCGACAACGGCGAGCTCTGCGCCGGCTTTGGCAACCAGGGCATTGTCGATCTGAAGCAGGGCCTGGGCGCCATCGCCAACCCGGCCTACTACACCCTGACATCGGCCCCCACCGTGGCCGGCACCACCATCGTCGTCGGCGGCCGGGTGGCCGACAACGTCCAGGTCGATATGCCCGGCGGCGTGATCCGTGGCTTTGACGTGATGACCGGCGCGCTGCGCTGGGCCTTTGATGCGGGCTCCAACACGCCCAACGAGGTGCTGGCCCCCGGCGCCACCTACACGCGCTCGTCCGCCAATGTGTGGGCCGGTACCACCTACGACCCCAGCTCCAACACCGTCTACCTGCCCATGGGCTCGCCCTCGGTCGATCTGTATGGCGTGCCGCGCTCGGCCGCCGATCTGAAGTACGGCGCCTCCATCCTGGCGCTCGATGCCTCCACCGGCCATGAGAAATGGGTCTACCAGACCGTGCACAACGACCTCTGGGATTTTGATATTCCGATGGCCCCGACCTTGATCGACTTCCCCCAAAAGGATGGCAGCAGCACGCCCGCACTGGTGGTGGGCACCAAGGCCGGCCAGATCTTTGTGCTGGACCGCCAAAGCGGCCAGCCGCTGACCCAGGTGGACGATGTGCCCGTCAAGCCCGCAGGCATTGCCGGTGAAAAATATGCCGCTACCCAGCGCGTCTCCGTCGGCATGCCGCAGATTGGCACCAAGACCCTGACCGAAGCCGACATGTGGGGCGCGACGCCGCTGGACCAGCTGGTCTGCCGCATCAAGTTCAAGTCGATGCGCTATGAAGGCCTGTTCACCGCGCCTGACACCGATGTGTCGCTGAGCTTCCCCGGCTCGCTGGGCGGCATGAACTGGGGCGGTATCTCGGCCGACCCGAACAACCACCTGATCTTTGTCAACGACATGCGCCTGGGCCTGTGGGTGCAGATGATGCCGCAAAAGCCCAAGGCCGCGCTGTCCGATGGTGGCGAGCAACCCAACACCGGCATGGGCCAAGTGCCGCTGGGCGGCACGCCTTATGCCGTCATCAAGGACCGCTTCATGTCGCCGCTGGGCATCCCTTGCCAGAAGCCCCCTTTTGGCACGCTCTCAGCGATTGACATGAAGACCCAGCAAGTGGTCTGGCAGGTGCCCGTGGGCACCGTGCAGGACACCGGCCCGATGGGCATCAAGATGCGCATGCCGATGCCCGTGGGCCTGCCCACCCTGGGCGGCAGCCTGTCCACCCAGGGCGGCCTGGTGTTCTTTGCCGGCACGCAGGACTACTACCTGCGCGCCTGGAACACCGCCAACGGCCAGGAGATCTGGAAAAGCCGCCTGCCCGTGGGCAGCCAGGGCGGCCCGATGACCTACCAGTCGCCCAAGACCGGCAAGCAGTATGTGCTGATCTCTGCCGGCGGCGCGCGCCAGTCGCCCGACCGTGGCGACTATGTGATTGCCTACGCGCTGCCTGACAAGGCCCAGTAAGTACCTGCATGGGGCCGGGCCACCAGCCAGCAGCCCTTTGACCCACAACCCGCCATGGCCTGCACTGCAAGCCATGGCTTTTTTATCGCCGACGCTCCGCGAAGGGCGCCCATGGTACGCTTGCCCGCTTGTGTCCACGGAGATCCGGCAGTGAGCAAGCAGCAAGGCCAGCAAGAGCCAACCTCTCAACCCCCCCAGGCCGATGAGCCCGGCGCATCGGCAGGCATGCGCCAGGCGCTGCTCGATGCTGGCAAGACCGAGTTTGCCAACTATGGCTATGACGGCGCCCGGCTCGAACGCATTGCCGCCAAGGCCGGCTGCGCCAAGCGCATGCTGTACTACTACTTCGGCAACAAGAAGGACGTGTACCTGGCCGTCATCGAGCAAAGCTACACCGATATCCGCGCCTCCGAAGAAAGCCTGAACCTCGACGCGCTAGAGCCCTTGCAAGCGCTGCATGCGCTGGCCCAGAAAAGCTTTGACTACCACGCCAACAACCAGGCCTTCACGCGCCTGGTGCTGCAGGAGAACTTCCAGGGCGGCGAAATGCTGGGCCAGATCTCCAATACCGAATCATTGCGCCGGGCGGCCCTCACCCCCCTGGAGCGCATCCTGGAGCGCGGCGTGGCCCAGGGCCTGTTCAAGCCCGAGGTCACTGCCACCGATGTGCACTACCTGATCTCTGCGCTGAGCGGCTTTCGCATCGACCACGCCGCCACCTGGCGCAGCCTGCTGCAGGTGGACCTGCTGGGCGATAGCTTGCGCGAGCGCCATCTGCAGATGCTGCTGGACCAGGTGGATGCGCTGGTGTGTGTGCGGGCGGCGCAAGGCTGAGGACGGACGCAGAAACACGGGCCGGTGCGCCGTGTTTGGCAAGCGCCAGCAGAGATCACTGCGGACGTTGGCGTGCAGCGACGCGTGTGGACAGTGCAGGGGACGTGTAGCTCGTATCAAAGCTACAGCCCTTGCCGTAGGTCGCTTCCAGGGCCAGGCAGGCACTGGCGATGCCGGAAGGCGTGGGCTTGGTGCCGTTGTTCACCCACTGCAGCAGCGCGTCCATCAGCGCGGGATAGGTAGGATCGCTGATAAAGCTGTGGGTGCCATTTGTCGTGAAGGTCTGCACCAGACGGGCAGCACTGCCGCCTTCTTGCATCACCTCACGGAAACGAGAGTCGAGCTCCACAAACGCGGTCGGGTCGCTGATCCATTTGGTGGACAGCACCGGCACAGGAATCTTGCCGACCGGGTCGGTGTCGGTGGCGAACTTCTGGTACGCGGCAGGGTTGGCCTTGTAGCGCAGCACGCCGGCGTTCAGGGTCGCATCGTCGGCAGAGCCGGTGTAGACCGCGCCTTCATTGCCGAACGGGCTCTCGCCGCCGGTGCGCTTGGCAGAGATATCCTGGAAGTGCATGGTCGCCCAGTTCATGTGCGACTGGATGGCGCTCTCGGGGATCTTGATCACATCGACGATGGTCTGGATTTTGGCCTTCTGCTCGGGGGTGCGCTCGGCAGCGGGCTTGTTGAGCGCCAGGCATTCGTTGACGCGCAGCGCCACATCCGCCTGCTTCATCGTGACATTGGCGGGCAGGCCGAGGTTGAGTGCGTAAGACTGTTCGTTGGGGCGTGGGTGGTTACCACACAGGTACTGGTAGACCACACGCAGATCGAGCCGGAAATCGTAGGAACGGGTGCCCCCGCCCAGCACGCCACTGGTCAGCAAAACGCCATCGTAGGGGCGCTCGCCGACGGTCTCTAGCGTGAACATCTCCGCGCCCTTGGCTGCCACACCAGCGCCCCAGGACTGGCCATGCAAGATGGTCTTGCTGGGGATCGCCACATGCTTGCGGAAGATGCCGCGCAGACGTTCCGTGTCTTCAGCGGCAGCGCGCACTTCGACACCGCCCTGGCGGTAGGAGGAGCCCGCCCATGCGTAGCCTGACTTCACCATGATGGACCAGCGGGTCAGGTCTTCCAGCGACCGATCCAGATCGGGCGCGGCCAGATCGGGGCCTCCATGCGCATGCATCACCAGGATGCCATTCCACTTTGCCGGCACGGCAATCATGTAGAACGCGCCCTTTGAGTCGCGGCCAGACAGGCATTTCGCGTCGCTGGGCACATCGGCAGGGCAAGTGGCCGTCACGGGCGCTGCCTCGTTGGAGGTGGACGGCCCTTGCAGCACCAGGGAGCCGTCACCGCAGCCGCTGAGCGCGAGCAGCGCCAGCAGGGGCAGGCCGAGTTGGGGAAGAGGTGATTTCATGGTTTGTCTCCTATCAAGCGTTTTTTATGGGTGCGGCTCCCCGCCAGGCTGGCGGACCAGCGCTTGGTTGGCGAGGACCTCCCTATTCTTGGTCGGCTTGCGAAATATTTCAAAGATTTCTAAGATATCAACCGCATACTTTTTAAATATATGGAACTGCGTCATCTCCGGTATTTTCTTGCGGTGGCCGAATGCGGCCATATCACGCGTGCCGCAGAGCGCCTGGGCATCCAGCAGCCGCCGTTGTCGCAGCAGATTCTGGCGCTGGAGAACGCGCTGGGCAGCGCGCTGTTTCGTCGCCATCCCAAAGGCGTAGACCTCACCGATCTGGGCCATGAGCTGCGCGCAGAAGCCGAGCGTCTGCTGGGCGACTTTGCTGCCATGCAGCAGCGCATCGAGGCGTTTGCGCGCGGTGAGCGCGGCCATCTGCGCATTGGCTTCACCAGCTCGGCGGCGGCACATGCCTTCACCCCGGAAGTGCTGCGCACCTGCCGCAAGTCACACCCCGATATCGTGCTGAGCGTCAGCGAGAACAACGCCGCAGAAATCACCGAAGCCGTCGCGGCACAACGTCTGCATTGCGGCTTTTTGCGCGTGCCGGTGGCTCACCCCGATGGATTGGCATTCGAGCCCCTGCTGCGGGAAGAAGCGCTGCTGGCCATTCCGGTAGACCACCGGTTGGCGCACAACAGCGCCCAGCCCGTCATGCTGGAGGAGCTCGATGGCGAAAAACTGGTGCTGGTGCGCAGGCCTGGTGCGCCGGGCCTGTATGCCAATCTGCTGGCGCTGTGTGCACAACGCCATGTCCATGTGGAGGTGGCCGCCGAAGTCGAGCGCATGATGACCAATGTGAACCTGGTGGCAGCAGGCGTGGGCTTGTCCATTGTTCCGGCATCGATCAAAGGATCGCATCGCCATGCGGTGGTGTACCGCTCGCTCGATCCGTCCCTCGATCTTTGGGCGCCGTTGACCTTGGTGTACCGCGCGCATGACTGCGATGGGCCGCTGGGCACGGTAATCGCCTTGGCCAAGAAGCTGGCCAAGCGCCATGCCTCCAAAAGCCGGTGAATCGATGTCCGAATGGCCCGAGCTGAGCCCGGCAAACGCCCCACCATGGTCGCGCAGGGCAATGCTGCTGAGCGGCTTAATGGGCGCATCGCTCGTGGCCACTGAGGGACTGGCCGCCCAGAAAAAGCCAGGCGCTGCGCTGAAGATTTTGGTGGCCTATCCCCCCGGCGGTGTCAGCGATCTGGTGGCACGGGCCTTGGCCAAAGCCATGGCCGATCAGCGCCAGGCGCCGGTGATCGTCGAGAACCGGCCCGGCGCGAGTGGAACCTTGGCGCTGGAACTCCTGCAACGCAGTCCGCCCGATGGCCAGATGCTGGTCTTTACCGCCGCCGCTGCCGTGGGCCTGCTGCGCCACGCGGCCGCGCGGCGTACCCGAACTCCAGCGGGTGCAGCGCCATTGCCGGTGCAGCCCGTGGCGGGTGTCATGCGCACGCCGCTGCTGTTGGTGGGCACCTCCGCGCTCCAAGCCTCCGCGTTCGCCGACATGATCGACGAGGCGCGCAAGCACCCCGGTATGCTGCGCTGGGCAACGACGGGTGAAGGCACGACCGGACACACCGTCTTGCAACGCGTGAGTCAGCTTGCGGGCGTGCGCATCAGCCATATTCCGTACAAGGGCGGCGGGCAGCAATTGACCGATGCGCTCGGTGGCCACTTCGAGCTGCTGTCGACCAACGTCGCACCAAACCAGCTCAGCGCCTTGCGTGACGGGCGCTTCAAGGCCTTGGCGGTAGGCGCACCGCATCGCCTGCCGGTGCTCCCTGAGGTGCCAACCCTCGCGGAACTGGGTTACCCATCCGCAAATCTGGATTCCCTGTTCGGGCTCTTCGCCCCACCGGATACCCCCTCCCAGGCGGTGCTGCATCTGCATGCATTGATCGAGCAAGCCCTTCGCTCGCCTGCCATTCGCCAGACCCTGCTCGATGCCAACAACCAGCCCTACGAGGGCTCGGTGCAGGACTTTGCACGGCAGGTGGAACACGAAACCGATCGTTGATCCAAGCTGGTTGCTATGACATGTTGGGGCCGGTGCATGGGGGTTGCGCATCCCGATCAGTCGAGCTTTACCCTCCATCTGCCTGGAAAATCCGCGCCGCTGATCCGCAGGCGCCTGCGTAAGAAAGGTGTGCTTTTACAACAAACTTCCACCCTTTCCCATCTGCATTTTCCCCAGATCGGCATAAATTAGAACGAGTGTGCTTTTTTTGCTGAAATTCAGCGCTTACCCTGTCGACATGGCCTGCCAGGCTTCCTATGCTCTGTCTTCGAGACAAGCCAGATTTGACGATCGTTCAAACAGCAACCCAAGGAGACAAAGCAATGAAACAAGCCAAGAAATGGATGTGGCTGGCGGCCACCGCCTTGCTCGCAAGCAGCGCTTACGCCCAAAAGGCAGGCGACTGGGTGTTAGGGGCCGGGGCGCTCAATTACTCGCCCCAGGACAAGAGCAAGCCGCTGACCTTTGTCGAGCCCTTTGAGCGCCAGATCCCTGGCTCGGGCGCCGATCTCAAGAGCGCCACCACCTTGGGCCTGAACGTGCACTACTTCCTGACCGACAACTGGGCAGTCGAAGGCGTGCTGGGCATTCCGCCACGTCTTAAGCTCCATGGCGCCGGCACCCTGGAGCCCATTGGTGAGCTGGGTAATGCGCGCCTGTATGCGCCTTCCTTGCTGGGCAAGTACTTCTTTGGCAATGCCGATGACAAGTTCCGCGTCTCGCTGGGCCTGGGTGTCACCTACTCGCAGTTCCGCAATGTGCGGCTGACCAGCGGCCTGCAAAACACGCTGGGCAGTGTGATCGGCGCGCCTCCAGGGGTTGCCAAGACCACCGCCAAGATCGACAGCCAGTGGGCGCCGGTCTTCAACATCGGTGCCAACTACGCGATCGACAAGAACTGGGGCATTACCTTCTCGGTGTCCTATGTGCCGATGAAGACCGATGCCAAGCTGACCACGACGGTCAATGGCAACAAGGTGGCGGTATCGCAGACCCGCCTGACGCTGGACCCGATCATTCCGTTCCTCTACGTCACCTACAAGTTCTGATTTTTCCGAGAGGAGAAGCCCGTAGCGCCTGCGCTGCGCCCAACAAGTGGCCTGTATCCATGAACGCCACAGCATGCGGTGGCTCCAAGCCATCTTTTGCCACCCTGCTCCACGAGCAGGGTTTTTTTTGCCCGCGCGCCGCCCTTGGCATCCGGGCCCACCCGGCCCACAATGGCGCAGGCAGACCCGCCTGAACCCAACCTTTGGAGACCCTATGCCGGCCAAGAAAATCCTGATGATCTGTGGTGACTACTGCGAGGACTACGAAACCATGGTGCCCTTCCAGACCTTGCTGGCCGTGGGCCACCAGGTCCACGCGGTCTGCCCCGACAAAAAAGCCGGCGACCAGATCAAGACGGCGATCCATGACTTTGAAGGTGCGCAGACCTACAGCGAAAAGCCCGGCCACAACTTCACGCTGAACGCTAGCTTTGCCGACGTCAAGGCAGAGGACTACGACGCGCTGGTGATCCCCGGCGGCCGTGGCCCCGAATACCTGCGCAACAACGAAGCGGTGCTGGCCGCCGTGCGCCATTTCTTCACGGCCAACAAGCCCGTCGCCGCCGTCTGCCACGGCGCGCAGCTGCTGGCCGGTGCCGGTGTACTGAAGGGCCGCACCTGCTCGGCCTATCCGGCCTGCAAGGCCGAGGTGGTGCTGGCCGGCGGCAGCTATGCCGACATTGCGGTGGACCAGGCCCATACCGATGGCAACCTGGTGAGCGCCCCTGCCTGGCCCGCCCACCCGCAGTGGCTGGCGCAGTTCCTGGCCTTGCTGGGCACCCGCATCCAGCACAGCTAAACCGTCGCTGCGGTGGCAAGTGCTGGGCCGCCTGCAAGCCCTTGCCATCGCTGCTACCATCGCAGCCCCATGACCGCAGACAGCTACAGCCACCACCTCGCCACCGGCCAGCACTTCGTTGCCGAGGCACAAAAGATTGCCACCACCGATTTCGCTGCCGCCCGCGCGCTGTGGCAGCAGGCGGGCCAGGCCTTTTACCGCGCCCACCAGGCCGACCGCAACCAGCCCGAGGCCGCGCTGCGCCTGGCCCAGGCCTGGATGGCCGAGGCCCATGCCTTGCACAAGGAAGGCTCGCCCAATGCCACGGTGATGTGGCAAAACGCAGCCGCCCAGAACGAGCTGGCCTTTGACCTGGACCCGCGCAATGCCCGCATCGCGATGGCTGCCGCGAGCTGCCACCACTTTGCCGGCGATGCCGAAGCCGCCCAAGCCTGGATGCAGATCGGCCAGCACCTGGCATCGGGCGGCGACCAGGCCCCAGAACCTGGCGACCAAACAGACGACTGACCAGCTCCATATAGCGAATGACGTCTTTGGTTATTCGATAATATTATTTTTTAATCTGAGCGATCAAACGTAGCATGTGGGCCCGTCTACTTGTCCCTGACTGCCTTCCATGCTCAAGCGCCATTTCACCCTCGCCGCCCTGCTGGCGGTTTCTGCCGCCTTTGCCGCGCCTGCCTTTGCGCAGGACAAGCCCCTCAAGCTGGGGGTGACGGCGGGCCCCCATGCGCAGATTGCCGAGGCCGTCAAACAAGCGGCCGCCAAAGAGGGCCTCAGCATCCAGGTGATCGAGTTCAGCGACTTCATCCAGCCCAATGCCGCGCTGGTCGCTGGCGATCTGGATGCCAATGCCTACCAGCACCACCCCTATCTGGACCAGCAGGTCAAGGACCGGGGCTACAAACTGGTGGCAGCGGCCAACACCGTGGTGCTGCCGATTGCGCTGTACTCCAAGAAGGTGAAGTCGCTGGCCGACCTGCCCGCCGGCGCGCAGATCGGTCTGCCCAATGACCCCACCAATGGTGGCCGCGCGCTGCTGCTGCTGCAAGAGCATGGCCTCATCAAGCTGCGCGCCTCGGCCGGCATCAAGGCCACGCCGCTCGATGTTGTTGACAATCCCAAGAAGCTGCGCCTGCGCGAGTTGGATGCCGCCCAGCTGGTGCATGCGCTCAATGACCTCGATGCCGCCGTCATCAACACCAGCTATGCGATTGCCGCCAAGCTCAACCCCAGCAAGGACGCCATTGCCCGCGAGTCGGCCAACTCCCCCTACACCAACCTGATTGCCGTGCGCCAGGCTGACAAGGACAAGCCCTGGGTGGCACGCCTGGTCAAGGCCTACCATTCGGACGAGGTGCGCCAGTTCATCGACAAGGAGTTCCAGGGCTCCATCGTCCCCGCGTTCTGACAGGGGCTAACACCCGTTCAACGCCAGCGGCGCGCAAACTGGCGCGCCTTTTTCCATCACCCTTTGACAAAGCCAGCCCATGAGTGGACAGATCACCCTTAGCCGCGACGGCCATGTCGCCACCTTGTTGATCGACAACGTGGCCAAACGCAACGCGATCAGCCACCAGATGTGGATCAGCCTGGCCGAGCAGCTGGAGGCGCTGGTGCAAGACAGCGATCTGCGCTGCATCGTGCTGCGCGGCGCAGGCACCCAGGCCTTTGGCAGCGGCGCCGATATCGATGAGTTCGAATCGCTGCGCTCGTCCAAGGAAAAGGGCATTGCCTTTGCCCAGCAGGCGCACCGGGCCATGGCCCTGCTGCGCCACTGCCCCATTCCCACCCTGGCAGCGATCCGTGGCGCCTGTGTGGGCGGCGGGCTGGAGCTGGCCGCCTGCTGCGACCTGCGCCTGGCCAGTGACGACGCCCGCTTTGGCATTCCGATTGGCCGCCTCGGTGGTGTGCTCGCCTACCCCGAGCTTGAAGCACTGCTGCATGTCGCAGGCCCGCAGGTGGCGCTGGAGCTGCTGCTCGAAGGCCGCCTGCTCGATGCGCAAGAGGCCCTCAGCAAAGGCCTGGTGACCCGCGTAGTGCCCCAAGCTGCCTGGGACGAGGAGCTGGTCCAGACCATCGCCCGCATCAGCGGCCTGGCGCCGCTGTCAGCGCGCTGGCACAAAAAATTCATCGCCCGGCTGCAAAGCGGCACGCCATTGACGGATGCCGACCAGCAAGAGGGCTACGCCTGCTTTGACACGCAGGATTTCATCGAAGGCTACCGCGCCTTTTTGGACAAGCGCAAGCCGGTATTCACAGGAAAGTAACAGCGTTCATGCAGCCCTCCCCTACCCCGCGCAAAGGCCCGCTGTCGGGCCTCGTTGTTGTTGAGCTCACCAATGTCATGGCAGGGCCTGTTGGCGGCTTGCTGCTGGCCGACATGGGCGCCGAGGTGGTCAAGGTCGAGCGCCTGCCCGGCGGCGACGACACCCGCCGCGCGATCCCGCCCGAGATCCAGGGCGAGTCCGCCACCTTCATGATCGTCAACCGCAACAAGCGCGGTATTGCGGTCGACCTCAAGCACCCCGATGGCCTGCAGGTGGTGCGCCGCCTCATCGACAAGGCCGATGTGGTGATCGAGAACTTCCGCCCCGGCACGATGGAAAAGCTCGGCCTGGGCTACGACGTGCTGCGCGCGAGCAACCCCGGCCTGATCTACTGCAAGATCACCGGTTTTGGCCTCAACGGCCCCTATGCCAAGCGCGCAGGCTATGACCTGATTGCGCAGGGCATGTCCGGCATCATGAGCCTGACTGGCGAAGGCCCGGGCCGCCCGCCCGTCAAGGTCGGCGTGCCGATTGGTGATGTGACCGCCGGCATCCTGGCCTCGACCGGCGTGCTGGCCGCCTACATCGAGCGGCTGCGCACTGGCGAAGGCCAGTATGTCGACACCTCGCTGTACGAGGCCTCGCTGGTCCACACCTACTGGCAGGTGGCGATGGCCTTTGCCACCGGTGAGTCGGCCGGCCCCATGGGCTCAGCCCACCCGGTGGCCGCGCCCTACCAGGCGATACCGACGCAGGACGGCTGGATCAATATCGGCGCGGTGAGCCAGGCCACCTGGGTCGGCATGACGCGCGTGCTGCAGCTCGAGCACCTGCTCGAAGACGAGCGCTTTGCCAGCAACCGCGAACGCATGGCCCACCGAGATCTGCTGATCTCGATCATCACCGAGGCCATGCGCAGCAACACGACCGACTACTGGGTCGAGAAGTTCGAGCAGGCCGGCGTGCCTGCCGGCCCGGTGCGCAAGATCAAGGACATGCTGGAAGACCCGCAGACGCTGGCGCGCGACATGGTGATCGAGGTCGACCACCCCGTCGCCGGCCAGGTGCAGGCGCTGGGCCTGCCGATCAAGTTCTCGCACGGCAATGGCGTCACGCGGCGCGGCGCGCCGCAGTATGGCGAGCACACCGCCGAGGTGCTGCAGGAGCTGGGCTACAGCAGCGAGGACATCGCCGCACTGTCCGCCAGCCAGGCGGTGCAGCTGCACGGGCGCTGAGACCTGCTCCCTGCCCGGCTCGCTGTAGCGGCGGGCTGGGGCGCTATGGCGTGGTGAATGATGCGCGGTATGCCCTGGGGGACACCCCCAGGCTGCGCTTGAACTGGTCGCGCAGCACCTGCACGCTGCGGTAGCCTGCCTGGTCGGCAATCTGCTCCACACGCAGGCTGGTGCTCTCCAGCAAACGCCGCACTTCCTCCATCCGCGCCTGCGCCAGCCAGGCGCTGGGCGCCATGCCGGTGCCTGCCGTGAAACGGCGCAAGAAGGTGCGCCGGCTCATTGCCAGCACCTCGGCCATCGCGGCCACCGTCCAGTCCCGCCGCAGATCGGCGCGTACCTGGTCCAGCAGCTGCGCCAGCTTGCCCGATGTATCGGCCACGAGCGGCTGCTCGATGAACTGCGCCTGCCCACCGCTGCGGTGCGCAGCAACCACCAGGCGCCGCGCAACGCTGTTGGCCGCCTGCACGCCAAAATCGCAGCGCACCAGATGCAGCATCAGGTCGAGGCCCGCCGCACTGCCCGCCGAGGTAAAGATGCGCCCATCCTGCACGTACAGCACCTGGGCATCCACGTCGATGGCCGGGTAGCGCTGCGCCAGCGCCTGGGCGTAGCGCCAGTGGGTGGCGGCACGGCGCCCGTCGAGCAAGCCGGCGGCGGCCAGCACAAAGGCGCCCGAGCATATCGATGCCAGGGTGGCCCCGCGCTGCGCCGCGCGCCGCAGGGCTTGTTGAAGCGCGGGCGGGACCGGCTCGTCCAGGCCGCGCCAGCCGGGCACCACGATCAGGTCCGCCTGCTCCAGCAAGGCCAGGTCGACACTGGCCTGCACCAGCAAGCCCCCCTGGGCCCGCAACGGGCCCGGCTCCACGGCCACGCTCGCAAAACGGTACCAGCCCTCACCCATCTCGGGCCGCTCCAGGCCAAACACCTCGGCCACCATCGAGAACTCAAAGGTGCAAAGACCGTTGTAGACCGGTGCGACGACCAGCGGGCCCAGCAAGCGTGCAGACATTGGCGCAAATCCTTCCCTTTATGTCTTCTGCGCCAATTGTAGACAACAGGGTCGATCCGCAAAATCGCTGGCATGTTTACCAGGAGTATTTCATGAGCCGCTATGTCAGCCAGATTCCCGCTGCCGCCAGTGCCGATGCCGTGGCGCATTTCTCCCGGTCCTTCACGTTCGAGACCGACTGCTGGGATGTGCACGATGCCCTAGGCCAAGGCCAGCCCGACTTTGTGCTGCTCGACGTGCGCAGCGCCGCGCTGTATGCACAGGGCCATGTCCCTGGCGCGCTGCATCTGCCGCACGGCAAGATCGTTGCGAGCAAGCTGGCGGCCTGGCCCGCCGATACGCTGTTTGTGACCTACTGCGCCGGCCCGCACTGCAATGGCGCGGCCCGGGGCGCCTTGCGCCTGGCGCAGTTGGGCAGGCCCGTGAAGATCATGGCCGGCGGCATCACCGGTTGGCTGGATGAGGGGTTTGCGCTGGCAACGGCACCCTGACAGCGCGCAACAAGGGATGCATGCAATGGCATCCCTTGTTGCGCAAGCTTCCATGCCCCCGTGCCCCATCGCGCTGGCACTGGGTCAGCCGCCGGGGGCAGGCACCCGGGATGCGCGCTTCCTCAGCGTTGGCCCCACACCTGCTTGAGCTGCGCCGTCGTCTGCAGCATCGCCTGCGGGCCGGCCACCCCCAACAGGTACCAGACCTGCGGATCCAAAAACACCACCCTGCCCTGCTGGCCCGCAGCGCTGTTGCGGATGGCCTCGTTGTTGAACAGCTCGGTGCTGGCGACGACAGGCTTGCCGTCGCGGCCGGTGGTGCTGCCGGTGCCGGCATTGCGGTCGATCACATAGAGCCAGGCGGGGTTGAGCTGGCGGATCTCTTCCATCTTCATCGGCACGCCGCGCGGCTTGCTGGCGTCGGCGGGCAGGGCAGGTTTGACACCCAGCACATCGTGCAGCAGGCCAAAGCGTGCGCCGGGAGGCTGGGCATTGAGCGTGGTGCTGATGGCCAGCACCAGGAGGCCGGGTGCCTGCTGCTGGGCCAGTGCGCGGGTGCTGTCCACCTCGGCGCGCACCCGCTGCATCAGCTGCTCGCCCTGGGCCTCTTTGCCCCACAGCGATGCGAGCGCCACCACATTGCGCTGCATATCGGCCAGCAGCTGCTGGTTGTTGACGCTCAGGTCCACGGTCGGCGCAATCTTGCTCAGGATCTCGTACTTGCCGGCGCTGCGGCCCGCCACGACGATCAGGTCCGGCTGGATGTGGCTGAGCGCATCAAAATCGGGCTCGAACAGGCTGCCCGCTGGCAGGTAGCGCGCATCGGCATAGGCCTGCATATAGCTGGGGAAGTTGGCCTTGGCCAGGGCAGTCACTGGCAGCTTCAGTGCCTGCATGGTGTCGAGCGATGCCAGGTCGTAGACCACGACTCGCTTGGGCGCCAAGGGCACCACGGTGCTGCCCTTGGCGTGTTGCACGGTGATCGTCGCCGGGGCCTTGGGGCTGGGGGCTTGCGCAAAGGCGGCAGGTGCGGCAAACAGCGACGTGGCGAGGGCGGCAGCGGCGCTGGCGCGCCAGCAGGCCGTGGTCAATGGCTGGGTCATGTCTTTCTCCAATGCATGTCAATCAAATTGAGGCGGCGCCCGCAGGCATGCGGGGCGCCGCGCGGTGGTTTAGAACTTCAGGTTCATGCCGACCCAGTAACGGCGCCCATCCTGCACGGTGGCGTAGTCTTCGTAGTACACGTCCTTGTCGAACAGGTTGTAGATGCCGGCAAAGAAGGTGGTGTTCTTGTTGTAGTGGAACGAGCCGCCCACATCGAACATCGCATAGCTGCCAGCGACCCAGGTGCGGGCCGAGCGGCCGCCAGTGGGCTGGCTTTCCTTGCCCCGGTACGAGAGCTTGGTCCAGCCGTTCCAGCGGTCCGAGGGCTTCCAGTCGAGCGCAACATTGAGCATGTGGCGCGGCAGCTGCGACAGCGGCTGGCCGGCAAACTCACCGCTCTTTTGCTCCGACCTGGTGAAGGTGTAGCTGGAGTTCAGGTCCAGGCTGCGCGCCAGCGGCATGGTCAGCGTTGCCTCGATGCCGCGCGTCACCGCCTTGTCGATATTGATATTGGTCGTGGGCGTGTTGCCGGACGAATTCAGCGGCCCACATTCGGGGCAGGCAATGCGGGTGATCTTGTCGCGGAAGTCGTTGTCAAACACCGTCAGGCCTGCCGACAGGCCGGCGCCATCGTTGTAGAGCACGCCCACTTCCTTGGACAGCGATTTTTCCGGCTTCAGGTCCGGGTTGCCGTAGATATTGCCGCCCCGGCTGGCCTGGCCCCAGTCGCCCAGGGTCTGGCGCAAGGATGGCGCGCGGAAGCCGGTGGAGACGCCGCCCTTGACGGTCCAGCGCGGGCTCAGGTTCCACACGCCATACAGGCGCGGGCTCCATTGCGAGCCGCCCTTGCTGTCGTGGTCATAGCGCAGGCCACCGGTCAGCGCAAAGTCCTCGCGCAGGCGCCATTCGTCTTCGGCAAACCAGGCGTACTGGGTCCGGTCGGCGGTGGTGCGGTTGCTGCCGGGCAAGGTGTTGGTGGTGGTGTCGGTCAGGTCCTGCTGGTTGTAGTACAGGCCGGTGCTGACGATGTGCGCCTCGCCCACCGGAATCACCCAGCTGCTGTTGGCCACCGTATTCTTGATGGTCATCTCGCGCGAGATATTGCGCGTCTTCTCATGCTGCACATAGGTATCGGACGAGGCCCAGCCCCAGCGGCCCTTGTGCTGCAGCGAGTAGTTCTCGCGCTCGAACTTGCGGTCGGACAGCGCACCGGTCTCCAGCAAGGTCTTGCCCGGGGTGGAGATGAAGTGCTGCTTGGCCGATCCCAGCTCGGCAATGATGTCGTGGTCCTTGTTGGGCGTGAGCGCAATGCGGGCGTTGAGCGCCTTGGTGTCGCTGTCGTTGTAGCCCTGGTAGATGCGGTCTTCGTCGCGCTTGCTGTAGTTGCCGTAGAGGCTGATGCCCAGCAGCTCTTCCTTGATCGGGCCCGAGAGGTAGAAGTTGCTCTGGTAGGCATTACCGGATGCGGAGCGCTCCTGCAAGGTCGCGTCGGCACGCAGCGAGCCGTGCCACTTTTTGGCCACCTTGCGCGTGATGATGTTGACCACGCCGCCCATCGCGTCCGAGCCGTAGAGCGAGGACATGGGCCCGCGCACCACCTCGATGCGTTCGATGGCCTCGAGCGGCGGCACCCAGCTTTGGTCGGTCCCCGTCGAGCCATTGGTCTGCGTCTCGCGCGTGCTCATGCGCTTGCCATCGACCAGGATCAAGGTGTAGTTGGCACCCATGCCGCGCAGGCTGATGTCGTTGGAGTTGTTGTCCGACGGCGTCATGATGACACCGGGCACATCGCGCAGCGCGTCATGCAGGTTGCTGTACGCGCCCTGCTCGAGCTTCTCGCGCGGAATCACGGTGATCGAGGCCGGCGCCTGGGTCACTTCCTGCTCAAAGCCTGCGGCTGTCACCACCACGGTGCCCAGCGTTTTGTCGCTGGCAGCTTGCTCGGCAACATCGGTGGCATCGGCCGCCTGCGCGGCCGCTGCGCCATGGACCAGCATGCCGGCCACCACGCCCGCGATGGCGCGCAGTGCATGGCGCTGGGGCGCCGATGGCAGTGGGTGGAAATCAAGACGCAGAGGCCGTGCTGGCGCGCGACCCGCTGCCAACGGGGCAGAGGAGGACATGGGAAAAATCGGTAATCAGGTAGACAACAGCACGCCCCAGGCGCCAGCAGATGGAGACCACCCGCAGGCACTGGCGGCGGGCCAGCGATGCTTCGCTTGTTGTGCAGGTCTGCGGTCACGGCGCTTGTCAGGGCACCGTCCCGGGAAGGCATGGCTGCGCTATCGCGCGATAGGCAGCAAGAGGGACGCGAGACGGTTATATGCGAATAGTTCTCATTATAGAGATTGATGAAGAATTGTTACGGTTTGCGAAGTTTCGCAACTGTAAAGTTATTTCGGGCGCAACCATGCCGCGCCGCCTGACTGCTGTGTGAAAGCCAGGGATGGCGCGGGTTTGCAAGCACTGGCGCCATCCTGCGGCACCAGCGCTTGGCTATGGTTTAAAAGCTACAAGCTTAGAAACCCACCGTCACCTTGGCCCAGTAACGGCGGCCGTCATAGACCGCGTCATAGGTGGCGCTATCGACCCGCTTGTCGAACAGGTTGTAGATGCCGGTGCTGAAACGCACATCCTTGCTGTAGGCATAGTTCAGGCCCAGGTCCATGAACGTAAAGGACGGCGTGCCCTTGGCCATCGAGGTGCGGCTGAGGTAATCCGAGCTCTTGCCCCGGAAGTTGAGGCGGCTCCAGACGCCCAGCTTGTCCGTGCCCTGCCAGTCCAGGGTGGCATTGAGCATGTGCTTGGGCATCTTGTTGAGCGGCTGGCCGGCAAAGTTGCCGCTCTTTTGCTCCGAACGGGTGAAGGTGTAGTTGGCGGCCAGGCGCAGCGCCTCGCTCGCCTTCCAGGTGGCGGTTGCCTCCACGCCGCGCATGGTGGCCTTGTCCACATTGGTGCGGTCGCTGATGAACTTGTAGGGCGTGCCCAGCACCGTGCAGTTGCCGGTGACGATGGCGCGGCCGCCGCCCTCGGTGTCCTCACAGCTGCGCACCTCGGTGATCTTGTCCTTGAAATCGGTGTTGAACAAGGTCAGGCTGCCGGTGAAATCGCGGCGGTTGTCCCAGATCACGCCCAGCTCCTGGCTGGTGCTTTTCTCGGGCTTGAGGTTTGGGTTGCCGCGGATGATGGCGGGGTCGCCACCGCCGCCGGTGATCTGGCCCCAATCGGCCACCGCAGCGCGCAGGCTGGGCGATTTGAAGCCGGTCGAGATACCGCCCTTGACGCTCCACTCGGGCGTTGCATGCCAGACGCCATAGACGCGCGGCGTCCAATCGGTGCCGTAGTTCTGGTCATGGTTCATGCGCAGGCCGGTGGTCAGCGCAATCGCATCGGTCACCTTCCATTCGTTCTCGGCAAACAGCGCCCACTGGTAGCGCTTGAGCGTGTTGATCGGGTTGTCCACCTTCATCTGGTTGCCGTTGTCCATCAGCTTTTCATGCTTGTAGCTCAGGCCCAAGGTGGTCAGGTTGCGCTCGCCGATCGGCAGCACGATCTGGCTGTTGAACTCGGTGTTCTTGAGGTTCATCTGGCGGCCGGGGTTGTCGATCTCCTCGTGCTGCAGGTAGGTGGTCGAGGTGCCAAAGCCCCAGCGCCCGGTGTGCGAGAGGGCGATGTGGTTGCGGGAGTAGTCCGAGAAGCTGGAGGCGCGGCTCGCGCTCTTGCCGGCCGTTGCATAGCGGTCCTGCAGGGTGCGGCCCACTTCGAGCGCCAGGTCGTGGTCCTTGTTGGGCGTGAGCGTGAGCTTGGCGGTGCCCGAGCTGCTGTCCTGCTCATTGAAGCCGCCAACAAACTTGTCCTCCAGGCGGCGCGATTTCTGGCCGTAGATCTGCAGGCCCAGCACCTCGCTCTTGATCGGGCCGGCCAGGTAGAAGTTGCTCTGGTAGATATCGCCCGACGATGAGGACTCCTGCTGCGTGGTCTCGGCGCTCAGGGTACCCGTCCACTGCTTGGCCACCTTGCGCGTGATGATGTTGACCACACCACCCATCGCGTCCGATCCGTAGAGCGAGGACATGGGGCCGCGCACCACCTCGATGCGCTCGATGGCGCTGAGCGGTGGCAACCAGCCTTGCTCGATGCCGGCGCCATCGCTGTTGGGGCGGGTCTCGCGCGAGTTTTGCGGCTTGCCGTCCACCAGGATCATCGTGTAGTTCGAGGCCATGCCCCGGATGCTGATGTCGCTGGAGCTGCCGCCGCCGGTGATGACCACGCCGGGCACATCGCGCAGCGCATCGGTCACATCGCGGTAGGCCTTTTTCTCGAGCTCCTGGCGCGGAATCACCGTGATCGAGGCCGGTGCATCTTCCACCGCCTGCTCAAAGCCCGAGGCCGTCACCACCACGGTCGACAAGGTCTTGTCGGCCTCCGCCTCGGTCTGCGCCAGCGCAGGGCCCGCAGCCAGCAGGGCAGCGGCCACCAGCGCCGTGGCGCGCCATGCATGGGGCACGGCACTGCGCGGCGATGGGCTGGCGTGCAGCAGCAAGGAATGGCGGGCAGCAAGGGCTGCACAGAGAGGGCGGGCGGTCATGGAAAAGCTCCGGTTCAGATGAAGGTATGGCATGCGGCAGCGCTACCTGCTCGCTCGTGACGGGCAGGCAAAAGCGCAGGCGCGGGGCCAGCGGTTATTCGCGGGGGTTGGCGCTGTCAGTCGCGGCGCGGCAGGGTCAGGACGGGCTGAGCCTGGGCCGCCCTGGCGTGCATGCCGGGCTGTGCGGCATGGAGATGGCTGGCGCCACCTGGCTGGGCAACGAAGAACGTGGATTGACGCTTAGCAAATGCGAATGCTTCTTATTATATAGAACGATAAAGAAGTGTTGACTAATGTGAAGCCGGCGTGAAGCATAGATGCCGCCCACTGTTGCGGTTTTGCCTACACGGAGCCCGCGCCCAGGTGGTTCACGAGCCAGCCCAGCCAGAACAGCGCAAAGCCAATCAGCCCGCCCACCAAGGTGCCATTGATGCGGATGTACTGCAGGTCGCGGCCAATGTTCCACTCGATCAGCTCGCCCAGCTCGCGCGCATCCCAGCGTTTGACGGTGTCGGCAATATGGGTGCCGAAGAACTGCGAAATCTCGGGCGCCAGCTCTCGCACCCACAGCTCCATGCGCGTATTGAGCGCGGTGCGCAGCGCCGGGTCGCCCGCTAGCGACTTGCCCAGCCACAGGCCCATGCCGCGCACATTGCGCGCCATCGCCGAATGCTCGTTGGCCAGGTCGGCCTGCAGGCTGGCGCGCAGGCTTTGCCACAGCTCCTGCACATACTGGCCGACAGCGGGGTCATGCTGCAGGTAGCGGCGCACTTCTTCGCCCTTGGCATGCCAGGCAGGATCCTGGGCCAGGCGCTCCACCCATTCCTGCATGGTCTGGTCAAACTTGGCGCGCAGCACATGGCTGGGGTTGTCGGCAATGGCGTCGAGCAGGTGCTCCAGGCTGCTGGCAATCATCGCCGAGCCCTTGTCACTGAGCCAGCCGGTGGGCAGCATTTTTTCCTTGAGCGGGTGCTCGGTCTTGAGCCAATGCGCAATGGTCTGCGCGATCAGGGCGCGGGTCTCGGCCTCGTGCAGCAGCTCAACGAGCTTGTCCAGCGCCTGCGCCAGCAGCACCTGGTGGCGGCCGTTGTGCGTCAGCACCGCCAGCACCTTGGACAGCGACTGCGACAGATCGATCTGGCCGAGCAAGGTGCGCAGCGCCAGCTTGATAAAGCGCTCGACCTGCGCATCCTGCACCGTGGCCAGCGCAGCGGCGGCCAGGCGCGCCACCTGGTGGCCCAGCAGCTCGGCATTGGCCGGCGACTTGAGCCACTGCGCCAGTTTGTCGGCCGGCTGGTGCGTGCGCACCAGTTGCACCAGCGAGTCGCCATCGAGAAAGCGCTCGCGCACAAAGACAGCCAGGTTCTCGCCAATGCGGTCCTTGTTGCGCGGGATGATGGCCGTGTGCCGCGAGATCCACGGTATCGGGATGTGCTTGAAGAGCGCGGCCACCGCAAACCAGTCGGCCAGCGCGCCGACCATGCCCGCCTCGGTCATCGCCCGCAGGCAGCGCAGCGCCAGCTGCCAGTGGCGTGACTGCGCGAAGGGCTGGCCCAGGCACCAGCTGGCCACGATGAACAGCAAGGCCACCAGCAGCAGCAGCAGCAAGGGGGTGAGCTTGGCGCGGCGCAGCAAACGCTGCTGCTCGTCGGTCAGTAGCAAAGGCATGGCGACCACTGTAGCGGCAAGCAGCGGGGCTTGCCAAGTCAGCCAACTGCGCGGTTTGTCTGCCTCTTGCCTGCCATCTCCCCTCGTTTCCCTCCACCATGCGAGGTGCCGCCAAAGTGTGGACAATGGCGGCCTGTGCGGCCCAGGGCCGCGTTCTCTTCTGCACCAACCATGACCGATACCACTGCCCGCCCCGAACTGCCCGACCACCTGTCTATCGACCCCAAGAGCCCGCACTTTGTGCGCGAGGTCTTCAACCATGACATCGGCATCCGCTTCAACGGCACCGAGCGCGTGGATGTCGAGGAATACTGCGTGAGCGAAGGCTGGGTCAAGGTGCCCGCCGGCAAGACCGTGGACCGCAAGGGCAAGCCCCTGCTGATCAAGCTCAAGGGCAAGGTCGAGGCCTATTACAAGGACTGAGTCCTGGCCTGATCGCCCCCGCTGGGCTGCATAGAATGCGGCCCGGTAAAACAAAAACCCGACCCAGGCGGGCCTTTCCAGGCAAGCATGGCTCGGGTTTTTGCATGTGGCGCGGTCGATGCCGCGCGCCTCAGCGCTTCAGATGCTTGCGATCAGGCCAGCGCCTCGGCTGGGCCAAAGAACTCATAGCGCACCTGGGCATCGGGCACGCCGAGCTTGCGCAGCGAGGCCTTGACCGAGCGCATAAAGGGCTTGGGGCCGAGAAAGTAGACATCGGCATCGCGCGATGCGGGCAGCCACTGGCCCAGCAGGTCCTCGGTCAGATGGCCCTGGGCAGCAACCGCCTCGCCGTCGGCCACCTTGTCGTACACATAGAGCGGCTGCAGCTGGCGGTGCGCCTGGGCCAGCGCATCGATCTGCGGGCGGAAGGCATGCACGGCGCTGTCCCGGGCGCAGTGGATAAAGGTGATGGGGCGCTCGGTCTGCAGCGCGGCTTCGAGCATCGGCAACGTGGGGGTGATGCCCACGCCGCCGCTGATCAGCACCAGCGGGCGCTCGCTCGCCTGCAAGGTGAAATGGCCGGCCGGTGCAAACAGCTCCAGGGTGTCGCCCACTTGCAGGTCATGCAGGTAGTTGGAGACCTTGCCACCGGGCTCGCGCTTGACGCTGATGCGGTAGCTGCGGCCATTGCTCGGGGCCGACAGCGAGTAGTTGCGGCGCTGCTCGGTGCCACCCACGATGGCGCGCAGGCCGATGTACTGGCCCGGCTGGTGGGCGATCACGGCCTTGCCGTCGACCGGCTCCAGGTAGAAGGAGCTGATCTCGGCGCTCTCGGCCACCTTTTGCACCAACTTGAAAGTACGCGCACCGCGCCAGCCGCCTTCCGTATGGGCAATGTCGTCATAGGCCTTGGCCTCGGCAGCGATCAGGATGTCGGCCAGCTGGGTGTAGGCAGCGGCCCAGGCATCGATCACCGCATCGGTGGCGATCTCGGCGCCCAGCACCTCGCGGATCGCGCGCAGCAGGCAGCTGCCAACGATCTGGTACTGGTCCGGCTGCACCTGCAGCGCCACATGCTTGTTGATGATCTGGGCGGGCAGGTCGCCCAGGTTCTCCAGCTTGTCGATGTGCTTGGCATACATCAACACGCTGTGCGCCAGTGCGCGGGGCTGGGCACCGCTTTGCTGGTGGGCCTGGTTGAACAGCGGGCGCACCTCGGGGTACTCGCTCAGCATCATCTGGTAGAAGTGCGTGGTCAGCGCCTCGCCGCCGGTCTCCAGCAGCGGGACGGTGGCCTGGATGATCTGTTTTTGGCTATCGCTCAGCATCTAACTCTCCTTGCATGTGGTTGGTCTTGACAATGCATGCAGCGTGCCAACACCGGGTTTGTGGAATATCAATATCTTGCACAATGCATGCAGTCATACTGACATCACCTAAATGCTGTGTTTTTGACACCTAGAGTCGTTTTGACATCCTCCAAAATTCTCAACGCCGTGATTCCGCTGGTGGCCGATCTGGCCCAGGAGCTGCCCGAGCGTGAGCGCCTGCGCCGCCTGCTCGCGGCCTTGCGCACCCTGCTGCCCGCCGATGCGGTGGCGCTGCTGCGCCTCAACGGCGAGTGGCTCGAGCCCGTGGCCATCGATGGCCTGGTGCCCGATACGCTGGGCCGGCGCTTCAAGGTGGCCGAGCATCCGCGCCTGGCCCAGCTGCTGGCCGCCGGCCAGGCCATGCGCTTTGCGCCCGACAGCCCCCTGCCCGACCCCTATGACGGCCTGATCACCACCCCGGACGAGCTGCATGTGCATGACTGCATGGGCTGCGTGCTGCAGACCGGGGGCCTCGCCTGGGGCCTGTTGACCCTGGATGCGCTGGAGCCCGACCGTTTTGCCGATGGCAATGCGCTCGAACTGCTGCAGGCCTTCAGCAACCTGGCCGCCGCCACCGTGGCCACGGCCGAGCGCGTGCAGCAGCTGTCCCAGGCCGCGCGCAGCGCCAGCGCGCCGGCGCCGCGCAGCCCGGGTGCGGATCGCAGCCGCCAGATCCTGGGCACCAGTCCGGCCATCCGCCAACTGCAAAGCAGCATTGCACTGGTCGCCGCCAGCGACCTGTGCGTGCTGATCACCGGCGAGACCGGCACCGGCAAGGAGCTGGTCGCCCAGGCCGTGCATGCGCAGTCGCCGCGCGCGGCACAACCGCTGGTCAGCATCAACTGCGCCGCGCTGCCCGACAACCTGGTCGAGAGCGAGCTGTTCGGCCATGTGCGCGGCGCCTTCACCGGCGCGTTGAGCGAGCGGCGCGGCAAGTTTGAGCAGGCCCAGCACGGCAGCCTGTTCCTCGACGAGGTCGGCGAGCTGTCGCTGTCGGTGCAGGCCAAGCTGCTGCGCGTGCTGCAAAGCGGCCAGCTGCAGCGCCTGGGCTCGGACCGCGAGCACCAGGTCGATGTGCGCGTGATCGCCGCCACCAACCGCGACCTGGCCGCCGAAGTGCAGGCCGGCCGTATGCGCGCCGATTTCTACCACCGCCTCTGCGTCTACCCGGTCGTGGTGCCGCCGCTGCGTGCGCGGGACAGCGACACCCTGGTCCTCGCCGGCTGCTTTCTCGAAGAGAACCGCGCCCGCCTGCAACTGGGCGGCCTGCGGCTCGATGCCGCCGCCCAGGCCGCCCTGCTGCGCTACCCCTGGCCCGGCAATGTGCGCGAGCTGGAGCACTGCATCAGCCGCGCCGTGCTCAAGGCGCTCAGCCGCACCCTGGGCCAGCGCAAGGACAGCAGCAAACCGCGCATGCTGAGCATTGGCGAGGAAGACCTCTGGGACGGCGCCGCCGCCGCACCGCTGCCGCCCGGCCAGCAGGCAACGGGCCTTATCGCGCCCCTGCGCGCGTCCGAAATGGCCGAAGTGGCCGAAGGGCTAGCCGCCAGCGCCGAGACCTTGGGCCTGCGCGCCCAGGTGGAACGCTACGAGCGCCGGCTGCTCAGCGCCAGCCTGGCCCGCCACAACGGCAACTGGGCGGCAGCAGCGCGCGAGCTGCAACTGGACCGCGCCAACCTGCAGCGGCTGGCCAAGCGACTGGGGATTGAGCGACACTAAGCCGGACAGCATCCGCACATGAGGCACATGAAAAAGAAAAAGCACAGCCAGTCAACTGACTTTGTACCGCACCCGCGCTATGGAAGTGCACCCATGCCATCGCATGTGCAAGGCGTCTCAGAAGAGGCCATTTTGCAGTGCCATTGGTCCTATAAATCCGAGGAGATTTTTCCAGAATCGGTGCTGATGGCGGATACCAGCAAGCAGAATTTCAGCATCTTCCCGCGCGAGTGCTATGTCGACATACGCAAAACCTGTCGCAATTGCCAGCGTCCCTTCCTCTTTTTGCGGCCGAACAAAGACACTGGTTTGAAGTGCTGCAGTTTTACGTAGACGCCGACTGCGTGCATTGCCCCGAATGCCGTGTGCAGCGAATGGCCGCCAAACGCGCGTTTCAACGCTATTCCGCTTTGACTCTGCTTGCCAAGCCGACCCCAGATGAGTTGCAGCAGTTGGTCGATGCATCGCTAACGCTGCATGCACAAGGCACGCTCAAGAGTCGTGATCGCTTAGGCCAGCTCAAAAATGCTGCGCTCCGGCTGATTCCGGACTACCCGGGCACCTTGGCCTTGGTCGAGGCGCTGCGCAACAAGGACGCATTGATGCCCACTGACAGTAAAAGCGACTAAATAAAAAGCCTCCGCGCCAGCAAGACGCGAAGGCTCTACAGCGTGTGGGAAGCGCGGCTTAGCGGCCCTTGACGCCCAGCAGTTCCACTTCAAAGTTCAAGGTGGCGTTCGGCGGGATCACGCCGCCCGCGCCACGGGCGCCATAGGCGATGGAGGCCGGGCAGGTCAGCTTGGCCTTGCCGCCAACCTTCATCAGCTGCAGACCTTCGGTCCAGCAGGGGATCACGCCACCCAGCGAGAATTCGATCGGTTCACCGCGCTTGTAGGAGCTGTCGAACTCCTTGCCGCTGTCGGGGAAGGTGCCCTTGTAGTGCACCTTGACGGTATCTTCCTTCTTGGGGCTGACGCCGGTGCCGTCCTTGATGCTTTCAAACACCAGGCCGCTCTTGGTCGTCACAGGCTTGCTTTGTGCCTGGGCAAAGCCAGCGGTCAGGGCGATGGCAGCGAACAGGGCGCTGGCGGTCAATGCTTTCATGGCGAAATCCAATCCAATGTTCTTCAGAAAAACCAGCATTCTGCACCCGGATAGCAGGCGCAGAACGCGTTAAAAACACAAGTTAACCCTTGATACCCAAACCATCGAGCGCCTGGCGCAGATGGCCCACGGTGCGATCGACGTTGTGCCATTTGTCCAGGCCAAACAGGCCGATGCGGAAGGTCTTGAACTCCGGCCCTTCGTCGCACATCAGCGGCACGCCAGCGGCGGTCTGCAGGCCCACGCTGGCGAACTTCTTGCTGTTCTGGATCTCGGGGTCGGTGGTGAAGCTGACGACCACGCCGGGCGCCTCAAAACCTGGCGCCGCCACGCTCGGAAAGCCGCGTGCCTTGAGCAGTGCGCGCACTTCCTTGCCCAGCTGGGTCTGCTCCTCGCGCAGCTTGTCCAGGCCATAGGCCTCGGCCTCCTGCATCACCTTGCTCAGCTGCACCAGCGAATCGGTGGGCATGGTCGCGTGGTAGGCATGCTGGCCCTTTTCATAGCCCTCGGCAATCTGCATCCACTTCTTCAGGTCGCAAGAGAAGCTGCTGCTCTTGGTGTCTTCGATGGCCTTGCGCGCGCGCTCGGACAGCATCACCATCGCGCAGCAAGGCGGGCCGCTCCAGCCCTTTTGCGGCGCGGTGATCAGCACATCGACACCGGTCTTTTGCATGTCCACCCAGATGGCGCCGCTGGCCACGCAGTCGAGCACCATCAGCGCGCCGACCTCATGCGCGGCGGCGCTGATGGTCTGGATGTAGTCGTCGGGCAGCACAATGCCGCTGGCCGTCTCGACATGCGGGGCAAACACCACCTGGGGCTTTTCCTTGCGGATCGCGGCGGCCACTTCTTCGGCCGGGCAGGGGGCCCAGGCATCCTGCGGGCCCGTGCCCTGGGGGCGGGCCTTGCAGATCACCGCGCTGCCGCCCAGGCCGCCTTCGTCGAAAATCTGCGTCCAGCGGTAGCTGAACCAGCCATTGCGCACAATCAGCACCTTGGCGCGGTTGGCAAACTGGCGGGCGACGGCCTCCATGCCAAAGGTGCCGCTACCCGGCACGATCACGGCCGTGTGTGCGTGGTAGGTGGTCTTGAGGATGCGCAGCACCTCGCCCATCACACCAATGAAGCGGTGCGACATGTGGTTGAGCGCGCGGTCGGTGTAGACCACCGAAAACTCCAACAGGCCATCGGGGTCAACGTCGGGTAGCAATCCTGGCATGGAGGTCTCCTGTCTATTTGAGGGGGTACACAGAACAATCGGGGGCCAGCTTAGCACGCAGCTTCAAGCGCTGCTGCGGGGCTGGCGGGTTGGCAGAGGGGGCCCTTCAGTGGGCGCTGCCGTAGTCGCGCTGGCCAAAGATGCCGCTGCCCACACGCACCATCGTCGAGCCGGCCTCAACGGCGGCCTGCAGATCAGCCGTCATGCCCAGCGAGATGGTGTCCCACTGCGCCAGCTGCGGCAGGCCCAGTGCGGCGATGTCATCGAACACGGCCTTGACGCGCTGGTGCACGGCCAGCTGGGCGGCAAAGTCGGGCAGCACATCGGGGATGCTCATCACGCCGCGCAGCTGCAGCTGGGGCAGCCGCGCAATCTGCTGCACCAGCGCCGCGGCTTCGGCCGGCGCGACGCCAGACTTGGTGATGCCGCCATCGACATTGAGCTGGATGCAGATCTGCAGCGGTGCCAGCTGCGCGGGCCGCTGGGCGGAGAGGCGCTCGGCCGTCTTGAGCCGGTCCACCGTATGCACCCAGTCAAAGTGCTCGGCCACCAGGCGCGTCTTGTTGCTCTGGATCGGGCCAATGCAGTGCCAGATGAGGCCCTGGTCCTTCCAGCTGTCATGCTCGGCAAAGTAGCGGATCTTCTCGACCGCTTCCTGGATGTAGTTTTCGCCAAAGGCGCGCTGGCCGGTTTCGGCCGCCTCGGCAATGGCGTCCACGCCAAAGGTCTTGGAGACGGCCAGCAGCTGCACGCTGCCCTCGGGCCGGCCGCTGGCACGACAGGCGTTGTCGATTTGCAGGCGAACCTGCTGAATTTTTTCGGGAATCGTGCTCATAATGTAAAAATATGCACGGCCTTGGAACTGGTTGACAACGAGGCCTTGCACGCAAAGCGTACCAAAACAACGAGGGAACTGCAGTGGATATCACCCAATTGCTGGCATTCAGTGTCAAAAATAAAGCGTCGGACTTGCACCTGTCTGCAGGCCTGCCGCCGATGATCCGGGTCCATGGCGATGTGCGCCGCATCAATGTCGATCCGCTGGACCACAAACAGGTCCATGCGATGGTCTACGACATCATGAGCGATGCCCAGCGCAAGCAGTATGAAGAGTTTCTCGAAGTCGACTTCTCGTTCGAGATCGAAGGCCTGGCCCGTTTCCGCGTCAATGCCTTCAACCAGAACCGCGGCTCCGGTGCCGTGTTCCGGACCATTCCGAGCAAGATCCTGACCCTGGAGCAGCTCAACGCCCCCAAGATCTTTGCCGACCTGTCGCTCAAGCCGCGCGGCCTGGTGCTGGTGACCGGGCCGACCGGCTCGGGCAAGTCCACCACCTTGGCGGCCATGGTCAACTACCTCAACGAAAACGAGTACGGCCACATCCTGACGGTGGAAGACCCGATCGAATTCGTGCACGAGTCCAAGAAATGCCTGATCAACCAGCGCGAAGTGGGCCCGCAGACGCTGTCGTTCAGCGCAGCGCTGCGCTCTGCGCTGCGTGAAGACCCGGACGCGATCCTGGTGGGCGAAATGCGTGACCTGGAAACCATCCGCCTGGCGATGACGGCCGCAGAAACCGGCCACTTGGTGTTCGGCACCCTGCACACCTCCAGCGCCGCCAAGACCATTGACCGGATCATCGACGTCTTCCCCGCCGAAGAAAAGGAAATGGTCCGCGCGATGCTGTCCGAATCGCTGCAGGCCGTGATCTCCCAGACCCTGTGCAAGACCAAGGACGGTCAGGGCCGCGTGGCCGCGCACGAGATCATGCTGGGCACCCCCGCCATCCGCAACCTGATCCGCGAGGCCAAGGTCGCGCAGATGTATTCCACCATCCAGACCAGCAATAGCATGGGCATGCAGACGCTGGACCAGAACCTGACCGACCTGGTGCGCCGCAATGTGATCAGCCCGGCCGAGGCCCGCGCCAAGGCGAAGACGCCGGAGAACTTCCCGGGCTGATCGCCGCAGTCACCAACTGACAAACGGTTGCACGAAGGGCACCAGCGGTCATTGCCAGTACCGCAGGTGCCCTTTATGCTTTGCGGGATCAAAGGAGACCCTGGGCCATGAACCGCTTGCATTCCGCATCCCCGGCAGACGATGCCGCCGAGGCAGACACCGGCTTCTTCCTCCATGGTTTCCAGCAGGCCAGCACGTCGGAGGTCCCCTATGTGCTGTGGAGCCAGCGCCGCAAAGCCATCCACGCCCAGCTGCTGGCCCCGGCCGACCCGGCCACGGCGCTGCGCATGGTCTGGGCCCAGGATGCGGCACTGTCCTTGCTGCAATCGCCCTTTATCGACCAGATGGTGCAGTACCTGGAGTTCTACCAGGTGCCGGCCGGGCAAACCCTGATCCAGCAAGGCGAGCTGGGCGACTACCTGCTGATCGTGCTGAGCGGCCAGGTGCGGGTCGATCGGCAACTCGCCAATGGTCAGACTGTGCATCTGGCCGACACCCACCCCGGCGAAGTGCTGGGCGAAATGTCTCTGTTTGACAGCAGTCCGCGTTTTTCTTCGTGCACCACCACCACCGACTGTGCACTGGCCGTGCTGAAGGCCGATACACTGGATGCCATGATGGAGTTGGACGCGTCCACGGCCGCCTATTTGCTGGCCCTGTTCACGCGCAAACTCTCCACGCGGCTGCGGCAGACCAGCGCCCGGATCGAGCCCTGAGCCCCTCAGGGCGGCCGTTTCCAGGGCGCTTCTGCTGCATCCGCAACAATAACGGAGCGCAGAGAGGATTGTCATGGAACGGGATCAGGCCAGTAAGTTCATCAACGACCTGTTGAAGCTGATGGTGCAGCGCAATGGCAGCGATTTGTTCATCACCGCTGACTTTCCGCCGGCCATCAAGATCGATGGCAAGGTCACCAAGGTCTCCAGCCAGCCGCTGTCGCCCACCCACTCGCTGACGCTGGCCCGCTCGATCATGAGCGACAAGCAGGTCGCCGAGTTCGAAAAGACCAAGGAATGCAATTTCGCGATCTCGCCCTCGGGCATCGGGCGCTTCCGGGTCAATGCCTTCATGCAGCAAGGCCATGTGGGTCTCGTGCTGCGGACCATTCCATTGACCCTGCCAACGATTGACGGCCTGGGCGTGCCCCAGGTGCTCAAGGACCTGGCGATGACCAAGCGCGGCCTGTGCATCATGGTGGGCGCCACCGGCTCGGGCAAGTCCACCACCTTGGCGGCGATGGTCGACTGGCGCAACGAGAACTCCCACGGCCACATCATCACCGTCGAAGACCCGGTGGAATTTGTCCACCCGCACAAGAACTGCATCGTGACCCAGCGCGAAGTGGGCCTGGACACCGACAACTGGGAGGCGGCGCTGAAAAACACCTTGCGCCAGGCGCCCGACGTCATCCTGATGGGCGAAATCCGCGACCGCGAAACCATGGAGCACGCGGTGGCCTTTGCCGAAACCGGTCACCTGTGCCTGGCCACCCTGCACGCCAACAGCGCCAATCAGGCGCTCGACCGGATCATCAACTTCTTCCCCGAAGAACGCCGCGCGCAGCTGCTGATGGACCTGTCGCTCAACCTGCGCGGCCTGGTGTCGCAGCGCCTTTTGAGCAAGCAGGACAGCAAGGGCCGGGTGGCTGCGGTGGAAGTGATGCTCAACTCGCCGCTGATCTCCGACATGATCTTCAAGGGCGAGGTGGGCGAGATCAAGGAGATCATGAAAAAGAGCCGCAACCTGGGCATGCAGACCTTTGACCAGGCGCTGTTTGACCTCTACGAGGCCAACATGATCACCTACGAAGACGCGCTGCGCAACGCTGACTCGGTCAACGACCTGCGCCTGCAGATCAAGCTGGGCAGCCAGCGCGCCAAGCGCAGCGACCTGGCCGAGGGCACGGAGCACCTGACAATCGTTTAAGCTGTCAGCGTTTTGGGTTTTCAGCGACACGGCACCCAGGCCCGCCTTGGGTGCCGCTCTTTTTGGAGTCACCACAATGGCATCGAGTATTCAAGCACGCAGCTATGACAGCACCCCTTCCCTGAACGTCGCCTTCCTGGGCCTGGGCGTCATGGGCTACCCCATGGCGGGCCACTTGGCCCAGGCCGGGCACGCGGTCACCGTCTACAACCGCACCGCGCAAAAGGCGCAAGGCTGGTGCGACGAATTTGCCAGCTCCAAGGCACCCCGCCATGCGGCCACGCCGCGCGAGGCCGTTGCCGGCGCCGACATCGTGTTCTGCTGCGTCGGCAATGACGATGACCTGCGCTCGGTCGTACTGGGCGCCGATGGCGCGCTGGCCGGCATGAAGCCCGGCGCCATCTTTGTCGACCACACCACCGCCTCGGCCAATGTGGCCCGCGAGCTGTATGCCGCGGCCCAGGCCCAGGGCCTGCACTTTATCGATGCGCCCGTCTCCGGCGGCCAGGCCGGTGCCGTCAACGGCCAGCTCACCGTCATGTGCGGTGGCGATGAGGCCGTGTTCAACACCGTCAAGCCGGTGGCCATGGCCTTCTCGCGCGCCTTCACCTTGCTGGGCAGCAGCGGCGCGGGCCAGCTGGCCAAGATGGTCAACCAGATCTGCATCGCCGGTGTCGTGCAAGGCCTGTCCGAGGCGATTGCCTTTGGCATGAATGCCGGCCTGGACATGCCCCAGGTGCTGGATGTGGTCAGCAAGGGCGCAGCGCAAAGCTGGCAGATGGAAAACCGGGGCAAGACCATGGTCGAGGGCAAGTTCGACTTTGGCTTTGCCGTGGACTGGATGCGCAAGGACCTGGGCCTGGTGCTCGACGAGGCCAAGCGCAATGGCTCGCGGCTGCCGCTCACGGCCCTGGTCGACCAGTTCTATGCCGATGTGCAGCAATCGGGCGGCAACCGCTGGGATACGTCGAGCCTGATCACCCGCCTGGGCAAGAAGGCCTGAAACGGATCACCCCATGCAAAAAGGCCGCTGATGCGGCCTTTTTGCTGGAGGATCTGTGCAGATCAGGGCTTGGTCGTGAAACCATCGTTGAGCGGTTGCACCGGCGTGGTGTTGACCGGCGAGGTGGTCACGCCCGTCGACACGGGTGCTGCCGCAGGCGCTGCCGGTGCGGCGGCAGGCGCGGGCACCACGGTCGCAGGCTGGGTGGTGATGGCCGATGCGCTGCTGTCGTTGACGACCGGGGCGGCATTGCCGGTGCTGCGGTTGTTGCTGAGGGACTTGAGCTCTTCCTCGCTGATCACCTCGAACACGCGCACCACCTTTTGCACATTGGCCACGCCCCGGGCGATTTCGGCCGCGCGCTTGGATTCGCGCTCGGTCACGCGGCCCATCAGGTAGACCACATTGCGCTCGGTCACCACCTTGATGGCGCTGGAGCTCAGGTCCTTGGCATCGATGATGCTCGCGCGCACCTTGCCGGTGATCAGCGTATCGGTCGAGCGCTGCGACAGGCTGGAGTTGAACATCACACCCACGTCGTTGACGACGGAGCGCACATTCTGCGCGGTCTTGGCGGCCTCTTCGGCCTTTTGCTTGAAGGCCTCGTTGGGCGCTTCACCGGTCAGCAGCACCTGGCGGTTGTAGCTGGTGACATTGATATGCCCGTCATTGCCGGCACGCTCGCGGATGGCGCTGGCCACGCGCATCTCAATGCTCTCGTCCTCCACCTGGATGCCGGCGGTGCGGCGGTCGATCGCCATCACCGTGCCGCCGACGGCAGCGCCGCCGATCACCAGCGGAACGCAGCCGGACACGGCCCCAGCGACGGCGCCAGCCGCCACCAGACACAGGGTCAATCGCTTCCAAGACACAGGCATCATTCCTCTTCTCCTAACAATTGGGTATCGATTCCGTCAATCAGACAGTGCAGCACCAGCTGGTGCACCTCGCGCACGCGGGTGCTGCGGTCATGCGGCACGCGCATCAGTACATCGGTTTCGCTCAAGGCATTGGCCAGCAGGCCACCGCTGCGACCGGTCAGCACCACGGCCGACATGTCGCGCTCATGCGCCGCCTCGATCGCAGCCAACAGGGCCCTGTCATGGCCATCGGCACTGATGACCAGCAGTAGATCGCCAAGCTGGCCCAAAGTTCGCACCTGGCGCGCCAGCGCCTGCGGCAGGCCTTCGGGCGTGAGGCTGCTGCCCAGCTGGGCCTGCGCCAGTGCATCGTTGTCGAGCACCAAGGCCGCCAGCTCGGGGCGCTCGCGCTCCATGCCGCTGACGCACATGGCGGCAAATTGCGCCGCCTGCGCCCAGGACAGGCCATTGCCGCAGCACATCACCTTGTTGCCGCTGGTCACACAGGCGAGCAGCGCGTAGACCGCGCTGGCGACGCTTTCGCTCATCTCCTGTGACACCTGGTAGTGGAGATCGGCGCTATCGATAAAGTGCTGTTGGATGTGTTGCTCAAGCATGGAGGCCCGATGATAACCTTGGCCGGTTTCCCCCTCGGGTCGGGATGATGACTTTTCTCGGTCTCCATGCGCATGCAAAGCCCAGCAACTGCGCGCTTCAGGGCCCTTTGCACCACCCTCGCCACATGGGATGGGCGCGGATCGCCCGAGCCCGCGTTCAGATCCAGCAGCGAATTTCGCAGAGGGCCCTAGCCCCCTTCGGGCACATCAAAGGCCGCCCGCAGCCAGACGATCTCCTGCTCGACCAGCACCGCATCGAAACGGCAGGCCGGCTGCTGGCGCAGGCTGGCCAGGTAGTGGCGGGCGGCCAGGATGATGCGCCGCTGCTTGGTGCTGCCAATGCTGCCGCCCGCACCGCCAAAGCCGCTGTGCTGGCGCTGGCGCACCTCGACAAACACGACGGTTCCATCGCGCTCCTGCATCACCAGATCGATCTCCCCGCCGCCGCGCCCGGGCGTGCGGTAATTGCGCGCCAAAAGGCGCAGCCCCTGTTGTTGGAGATAATGGAGCGCGGCATCTTCTGCCTGCTGGCCACGCAGCTTGCTGTTGTCTGCCCCTTCGCTGGTGGCGCCGGGCGATGCAGCAGACGGGCCCTGGCCGCGCCATTTTTCAAGGATCTTCCACGGTGTCTGCATCTTTCACCTCCGCTTTGCAAGCAGCCCAGGCTGCCGCCGGCACCCAGCACTACCCTGCCTCCACCCTGTATGTGGTGGCCACGCCCATCGGCAACCTGGCCGACATCACCCTGCGCGCGCTGCATGTGCTGGAGCTGGCCGATGCCGTCGCCTGCGAGGACACCCGCCACACCCACAGCATGCTACGCGCCTATGGCGTTGGCAAGTCGGGCGGCCAGCTGATTGCGCTGCACCAGCACAACGAGGCCGAGGCGGCCGAGCAGGTCATCCACCGCCTGCAGCAAGGCCAGCGCATTGCCTATGTGAGCGATGCCGGCACGCCCGGCGTCAGCGACCCGGGCGCACGCCTGGCGGCGGCTGTTGCACGCGCGGGCCTGCGCGTGAGCCCCCTGCCCGGCGCCAGCAGCGTGACCGCGCTGGTCAGCGCTGCCGGTGCAGTGGCCGGCGAAGGCGCCAGCAGCGGCTTTGCGTTTATCGGTTTTCTGCCCACCAAGGCGCAGGAGCGCCAGCAGGCCGTCGCCCAACTGGCGCAGGACCCGCGCACCCTCGTGCTGCTGGAGGCGCCCCACCGCATTGCCGATCTGGCCCAGGCGCTGGCCGTGCTGCAGGACCGGTCCGTGACCTTGGGCCGCGAGCTGACCAAGCAGTTTGAAGACATTGCCACCATGCCTGCGGCCGATGTGCCCGGCTGGCTGGCGGCCGACCCGCACCGCAGCAAGGGCGAGTTTGCACTGCTGCTGCACCCGCAGGCGGTGCAAACCGATGGCCTGGCCGATGCCCACCGCGTGCTGGCGCTGCTGCTGGCCGAGCTGCCGACCAAGACCGCCGTCAAGCTGGCCGCCGATATCACGGGCGCGCCGCGCAATGCGCTGTATGACACGGCACTGGCCTGGAAGCGCGATGCCGAGCAAGGCGACGACTGATCGCCGCTGCTGCGCTGAGGTTTAAAGCGCCTGGCCGTGCACCAGGCCCGCCGCCACACCGCCAAACAGATCGCCCTCGACCTGTGGGGTATCCGGAAAAGCCTGCGCCAGCGCTGCGCGCAGCGGCTGCAATGCCGACGAACCGCCGGTCAGGTAGATCGCATCGATCTGCCCTTGCTGCAGGCCGGCGGCCTGCACGCAATCGAGCGCGCACTGCGCCACCTGGGCCAGCAAGGCCTGCAGGCATTGCTGCAGATCGTCGGGCCAGACCTCGGGACTCAGGCCCGGCTCCAGCCAGTCGACTTCCAGCTTTTGCACGCGCTGGTGGTTGGACAGGCCGATCTTGGTCTCTTCGACCGCATTGGCCAGGCGGTGGCCCCAGTGCTCTTGCAAGAGCCGCACCAGCCGGTCATGCAGTGCCGTATCGCTGTAGCTGCTGCGCAGCGCCTGCACCTCGCGCTGGCGCTGCGGGCTGTACAGCCACTGGATCAGGTGCCAGGTCGACAAGTCATGGAAGACCGCGCTGGGCACCTCGCGCCCGCTGGGCCCCACATGCTGCAGGCCCAGAAGCGGCATGGCCGCCATCAGGCTCAGGCGCCGGTCAAAATCGGTGCCGCCAATGTGCACGCCGGTGGTGGCCAGAATGTCGCTGCTGCGCTCGGGCTTGTTGCGGCGCTCGGGGCCCAGGCGCACCACGGTGAAGTCCGAGGTACCGCCGCCAATGTCGACCACCAGCACCAGCGCCTCGTTGGCAATGCGCTGCTCATAGTCCAGCGCTGCGGCAATGGGCTCCAGCTGAAAGCGCACATCCTTGAAGCCTGCTGCCTGCGCGGCATGCTGCAGGGCCGTTTGCGCCGCTTGGTCACGCCCCGCGTCCTCATCGACAAAATGCACCGGCCGGCCCATGACGACGGTGCTGGGCAGATGGCCCATCTGGCGCTCGGCCGTGGCCGCCAGCTGCTGCACAAACAGCGCCACGATGTCCTGGTAGGCCACCAGCTTGCCGTGCACCACCGTTTTCTCCTGCATCAGCGCGCTGCCCAGCAGGCTTTTGAGCGAGCGCATCAGCCGCCCTTCAGTGCCCTCCAGATAGCGCGAGACGGCATCGCGCCCGTAGTGGGTGCTGTGGTCCTCGGTGTTGAAGAACACGGCCGTCGGCATCGCTTGCGAAGCGCCCTCGGCCTGCAACAGCGTGGAAGGCCCGGGCGCAGCCAGGTCGGCCTTGAACGCCATGGCCGAATTGGAAGTGCCGAAATCAATGCCCAAGATGGCGGATGCAGATGACATAAAGACCAGGTCCGACGCGGGGATCGGACGAAAAAATCAAGGCATGCCGGTTGCAAAAATGCAGATCCGGTGCCGGTATAAAAAGGGAAAAGCCTCTGTACCCTAGCGGATGCAGAGGCCCAAATGCGACTGGCCTGACACGGAGTCGGTTGACCCAGGCGTGCGCTGCAAGAACAGTGTTTGCGCGCCGCGACCGGAAAATTATAGGGCAAGCGCATGCGGCGACCGCAGGCAAACCATAGACCCCTCTAATAGCCCTATACAAAACCCATGGGTGTACTGCTATGCTCGGCGCTCCCTGCACCACCGCTGGCAACGCCCATGCCCACCATGCAAGTCACCCATACCATCGCAGAACTCCGACAAGCCCTGGCCGAGCGCGGCCGGCCCGCCTTTGTGCCCACCATGGGCAATCTGCATGCAGGCCATATCTCGCTGGTGCATGAGGCCAAACGCCATGGCGCGGTGACGGTGGCGAGCATCTTTGTCAACCGCCTGCAGTTCCTGCCGACCGAAGATTTCGACAGCTATCCCCGCACCTGGGAGGGCGACTGCAACCAGCTGCAGGCGGCCGGCTGCGACATCCTGTTTGCCCCGCGCGAGAAGGACCTGTACCCCGAGCCCCAGCTGTTCAAGGTGCAGCCTGACCCGGCACTGGCCGACATTCTGGAGGGCGAGTTCCGCCCCGGCTTTTTCACGGGGGTCTGCACCGTCGTGATGAAGCTGTTCAGCTGCGTATTTGCCAGCACCGGCGGGGGCGCGGCCATTTTTGGCTGGAAGGACTACCAGCAGCTGATGGTCATCCGCCGCATGGTGGCGCAGTTTGCGCTGCCCATCGAGATCATCGGCTGCCCCACCGCGCGCGCCGACGACGGCCTGGCACTGAGCTCGCGCAATGGCTACCTGAGCGCCGCCGAGCGCCAGCAGGCCATGGCCCTGTCCCAAGCATTGAAGGCGCTGGCCGCCGCCGCCCGCAACGCGCCCGCCAACCTGCCTGCGCTCGAAGCCCAGGCCATGCAGTCGCTGCGGGCCCTGGGCTGGGAGCCCGATTACCTGACCGTGCGCCAGCGCCACAACCTGCTGGCACCGGCCGACGGCGAGCTGGCCAGCGCGCCGCTGGTGGCGCTGGGCGCGGCACGCCTGGGCAGTACGCGGCTGATCGATAACCTGGAGTTTTAAGGCGCTGCGCCAGCCCCAGCGCGGTGGCCGATGGGCCAGCAGCCCGGCTGTGGTCTGGGCAGCCAGAGTGTGATGGGCGCACCAAGGACCTGCGGCGGGCAGGGCAGACATTTCCAACCTTAAAACGCTCCACTTTTGATAGCAATCAAGAAAGCAGGCAGGCGGCAGTGAAGGCTGCCTCTGGGCTGACAATTGTTTGCTGCATTCGCGCTGCAGGCGGGCAAAAACATACACGCCCAATCATCAATAGACAGTACATTCCCATTTAATTAATCAATACATGACCTGGATTGAAGGTCCATGCATGGCTTTGTCGAGCGCCTGCATCGGCCATTACACGCCTGGTTTATGATTCATATTGATACATATAGCATCTACTAGTTACATTGCTGGATGAGGCTATGTGCTGCGTTTTGTGGCTGAGCAGATTCCATGGGAAGAGACATGACCAATCCATTGATGTTTTTCAGGCTGCTGCTGGCAGCTTTTTTGTTGTGCCTGGGTGCGCAGCATGCGCTGGCACAACAGGTTTTGCTGCTGACCACCAACTCGGATCCCGCAGGGCCCAATCCTGAAGACGCCGATGCCATCGCGGCCTACCAAAATCTTGAGAACGAATTTACCAATGCACTGCCCAGCTCTGGCCAACTGACACGCAGGTCCGTGCTGGGCAATGCCAATGCGATCTCCGCGGCAACCTTTACCGCCGCGTCTGGCTCAGCCTATGACATCGTGATTGTGGCGAGCACCTACCGGGCGGTCGACCCGAGCAACTGGGCCGTGCTGCAGACGGCGGTGGCCAATCGCTGGGCCAACTCCATCGTCTTCTTTGTCGATGGCTGTTGCGAGAACCGAAACGCCCAAAATGCCCAGCGAATGGTGGATACGCTCAATGCCGGCACCCAGTCCACGTTTAGCTTGGGCACCACCGTCAATGCATATGGCGCTTTCCCGTTGAACACCAACTCGCCCTATGCGGGCTCGTTCACAGCGCTCAACCCCTTGCAGGGCGGCTACATCACCTACATCAATAACGTGCCCGCCAACAACGCACTGTACGTAGCCGGAGCGCTGCCACCGGCAGGCACAACGCCAACCAATAATGTCTATGGGCTGTTGATTCCCACCGTGCAATCCAATGCCGGCCGAGGCGCTTGCGTGTTTGCCGTGGTCGATATCTCGATTTTCTACGGCCCACCCTGGACCACCAACCAAGGCAAGGTCGCGCCCGCCTTCCTCAATGCCGCTACCTCGGAAAGCGGCGCCTGCGGCCTGCCCAAGGTCAGCAAGAGCTTTGACAAAACGGACCTCTCTCTGGGTGGCAGTGACAACACCACGCTGCTGACGATCACGCTGTCCAACAGCACATCGCAGGACATCAGCAACGTGACGCTGAGCGACAAACTGCCTGCCCCCCTGGTGGTGGCACCGGGCGCCGTGAGCAACTCCTGCACCGCTGGCACGTTCAGTGCCGTGCCAGGCTCGGACATCATCAGCGATAGTGGCATGACCATTCCTGGTGGCGGTTGCACCATCACCGTGCCCGTGCAATGGCCCAACACCGATGCCGGCCGCCAGGCATGCATCAGCACCCCGTCGGTGACCAACACCATCACGCCAGGTACCGACTTTGTCTCGCCCACCGGCCAGGTCAATACGCCAGCGACCGCAAGCCTCGCCTGCCATGCCGCGCAGCTTGCCATCTCCAAGCAGGTGGTCTGGCCCGTCAACGTCACGCCCGTGGATCTGACGGGCAGCAGCTTCCCCGTCTCGGTGGTCTGCACCGGCAGCGACGGCGTGGTCGCGCCAGCGATCAACACCTCGATCACGCTGGACACGGCCACCACCGGCAGCGTCTCCACCACGCCGGTGATCGCCAGCGGCAGCTGCGTGGTGACCGAGGGCACGCGCCCCACGCCGCCCGCCAACCATCTCTGGGTGGAAGACCCCGCGCCCATCGTCTCCGTCACGATGGCAGCGCCCCCAGCGGCCAATAGCGCGCAGCTGGTCAACACCTTGGCGCGCGCCAACACCGATATCACGATCAGCAAGGCCGTGGCCGGCGGCCCGGCAGCGGGCATCAGCGGCAGCTTCAGCTTTAGCGCCAACTGCGGTGCAGACGGCAGCTTTACTACGGCAGTGAGCTTGAGCGGCAGCAACGCAGGGGCCATCGCCATCACCAACGTGCCCCAGGGCGCCAGCTGCACCGTGAGCGAAGCGCCCACCATGCCCGAGGCGCCGGCAGGCTACACCTGGAGCACCAGCCTGCCCGCGCCAGTGACGCTGGTCACCGCAGCCAATGGCAACACGGCCTCCTTCGTCAACACGCTGGTGCGCACGGCGCCTGCTGTGCCCGCTGCAGTGCCTGCGCTGGATACCATCAAGCTGCTGCTGATGGTGGCCGCCATGGCGCTGTTGGGCATGCTGGTGCTGCGACGCGCGCAGCGCCGCTGAGAGGCTGGCGGCGCGAGCCGCTGGTAGTGGTACAGCGTCCGCCGATAAAAAAAGGCCTGGGTTCGGCATGGTGCTGAACCCAGGCCTTGTGCCTTGGTGGAGGGAGCTAACCCGGTGCTGCGCTGGCGCAGCGCGCCAGATCAGGCGCGGTTGCGAGCGGCCCGCAAGCTGGCAAAGCCTGCGACCAAGGCCGACAGCAGCAGCACGCCCCAAGGCGCATTGGCGGGAACCGGTGTTGGGTTGGATGGCGTGCTGGGCGCAGTGAAGGTCACGGTGGACACCTGCGGTGGGTTCAAGCCCGCCGATTCAATGTTGTCCGGGCCATTGGCATAGGCGCCGGCCGTGGCGGATGTGACGCTGACGGACACCGTGCAGGACTCCATCGCATCGGCCAGATTGCCGGTCACATCGATGCTGGTGGCACCAGCTGCTGCCGTCACGACGCCGCTGGGGCAGGTCGTGGCGGTTGCCGGTGTGGGCGCCACCACCAGGCCGGCGGGCAGGTTGTCGGTGAACGACCAGCCGGCCTTGGCACCCAGCTCCGTCGTATTGGTGATCGTGAAGGTCAGCACACTCACGCCGCCTACTGGCTGGGTTGCCGGGCTGAACGATTTATCCAGGGTCGGGCTGACATCCAGCAACTGGATATTGTCAAAGGCATGGTCATTGCCACCGCCACTGCCATTGGCATTGGTCATGCGGATGCCGACGGAGGCGCTGTTGACCAGTACACCGCCACTGGTATAGGTGCCCACCCGCGCACCTTGCCCCGCCGTCGCGGCGCCAGCAGCGCCCAGCGCCGGCATGTCCTGCAACGTGCCGCCACATCCATTGATCTGACCACCGGCAGCAACTGGGGTGCCATCATCGAGCAAAGCGAACTGCAACTGTGGTGCGCTGGCCCGGTAGCAGTTGGCGGCTGCCACATCGATACCCACGGCGATGAAGCGGCTGGGGATCGGCAGCGTCAGCGGTGTCACTGTTTCAAACTCCACATTGCCCGCGCCAGGATTGTTGGAGGTATAGGCCGACACGGCGAAATTGGTCGCGGGGGTCGCCTGGCCCTTGAAGGTGCCAATCGCCTGTGCCAGCTGCTGGGTCACATTCCATGGCTCTTGGCCGCCACAGCTGGCTGCCTGACCATCCGCTCCCGCAACCGGCTGGTCTGCCGATGACATCAGCCCGTTGCAGCCTGTGAGCCAAGACGGGGCTGCCGTATAGGTTTGGCCCGTTACACCCACATAATCCGTCAGAATATCCCCGCTGGTGGCTGGTTCGATATTCTGAAAGTCTTCTGTGAATATCACAGACGGTGCCTGCGGCACCCCCGGCACTGCATTAGCAGCACCCGATGCCAGCAATGCCGATCCACCTAATGCGCACAGGCTTAAATAAGAAGCCAGGCGCGATGGGATGCCAGGAAAAGCAACGCCGGCAATACCAGCGGACTGCGTGCTAGATTTAATCATGCGCATCCTTTGAAATTGAAATTACCAAACAAATACAGAGCAGAAGCGCTCACAGTCACCTGCCAGAGGAGATCGCTGCAAGAGAGCAAATAGCCAATTCCTATGCCGCCTCTTCATTACTATTTCGCACTGCTTACATTGCCATACAACTGCAAAAATGGTCAAGCGCTATAGCGATTGCTGTCCATTTCCAGAGCTGCTTGTTCAAATTTGCCACAGTCGGATGCGATTATTATTTGGTAAATATCAATTTCCTTTGTTTTATTGCAAAGGTCATTTTATTGAATTTATAAATTAATCATCGATAGGGCATCGGCTGCACTTAATCATGCCTGTCGAGGAATGGACTTTTAGCGCATTTATTGCGCCAGGATTCCTGTCCGCGTCACCGGGACCAGCGCGCAGATAGCGCTGCACACCGCTGGCATGCCGTAGCACAACAAGCACATGGGGCGGGATGGGAGGGGAGCTAAGCAGGGGAAGCCAGCAGCGCCATACCCGAGGCGGGCTCAGCAACGCTGCTTGTCCAGAGTGAGGTGTGGGGGGGCGCAGAGGATAGAGGTCAGCGCAGACGCAGACGCAGACGCACCGGTCAGCGCAACCGTAGTCGGCAGCGCTGCTGCAAATAGGACAACAAAGACAACTGTCCCGATTAGCGGATTTTTCCGTTGCCTGGCGGCACGTAGCGCTGGCCTGGAAAGTAGACGCGCTCAATCTCGCGCAGCGAGCCCTCGCCCAGCGAGCGAATCTTCAGCAGTTCATGGGGGTAGGCCTGGCGCAGTTGCTCGGGGGTGGTGATATCGCCGCGCGCCAGTGCACGCACGATGGCCACGGGCAGCGAGCCATTGAGACAAGAGCCGGAGACAAAGGGCAGCTCGGGCATCGCATGCAAGGGAACATAGGACTGGCCGGGCAAAAAGGCCTTTTCAATCTTGCGCAGGCGCAGCAGGCCGATGCCCTTGATGGCGAGCAGCCCCAGCGGGTAAGCCTTGCGCACCGCCTCGACGCTATCGATGCCGTGGTGCACAAGAATCCGTACCAATGGCGCAGGCAGCTTCCCTTCTAGTGAAGTGCCAGGGTGTGACGCGGAACCATTTGCCATATTGATGAAATCATAATCATCTTTGCTTAATCGTGTTACTTATGGTTTTTCTTGATTTCATCGGCTCAAAGCGCTGCCCATCAAAAAACGTGGCCTCCACTTCGCGCAGCGCCTTGATACCAAAGCCCGTTATCTCCACCAGGCGCCGGGGATAGGCGGCGACCAGCTGCTGCACGGTCTTGATGCCATGCCGGCGCAGGGTGATCAATACGCGCCGGGACACCAGGCCTTCGAGCGAGGTCCCCTCCAGATCTTCTGTCTCGATCGGTGCCAGCACAGGCACCTCATAGCGCCGCCCGGGGAAAAGCAGCGCCTCGATCTGCCGAAAACGCACCGGCCCCAGGTAATGGATTTTCAACAGCTTGGCCGGATACAGCGCTTCAACCTGGGCCAGCGTGGTGATGTCGTGCCTGGCCAGCAGCTTCCACAGATCTGGCGGCAGCAGACCCTGGAGCGACTTATCGGCATGGGCAGACGGAGGGGATGGTGATGTAGTCATCTGTAACCATCGTAGCCCCTTGGCCTTGCAAAATATTACATGGGCGGCTGAAATTAGATTTGTTGACATGTCTTATACACAGAGCAGCATGTCCGCATGCTTTTTTCCTGCCGCCATCGCTGTGGTTGGCGATGCCCAGCGCCAACAACCGCCTCATTCGGAAGGCGTAGTGGACTTAGCGCTTACCGCTGCCTTGCGGCGCCCTACGGCGCCTGGCTACCTTGACCATGTACATCGCCCCCAGAACGCACAGGCTCAGCGCCGGCCAGCCCACCAGGTACAGGCCCCAAAGACCTTCGACAAAGAACAGCACGCAAATGCCAATCTGTATCGCGCCAAACCGGCGCTGCGCAGTGGCTGCCGGCTTGGCAGCCGGCCTTGCTGCGGTGCTGCCGGTCTGCATCACGGCCTTGCGCCCAGCCGTCTTGTCGCTCGCTGGGCGGTGGCGCTTGTGCGGCGGTGCCTGCTCCATGGCGCGGAATTCCTTTCTTTAGGTGATATGCATGCCGGGATGCCCTGAAACCGTGCCTGCATGTCCTCCGGTAGCGCTCGGCAGGAGCAACACATATAGCGAAATTGCATTGGATTCCACATATTGCATTCTGGCCCATTCCGCACCGGCACACAACCATGACTGTTGGATTTGAACTAGACAGATATGATCAATAAGAAGCTTGCCGAGAAGCCCTTGGCCCAACTGCTGGGCCAGCGCATTGCCCAGCTGCGCAAGTCGCGCCAATGGACGCAGGCGCAGCTGGCAGAGCGTCTGCAGGTGGAGCCCGAGACCATCAGCCGCTTTGAGCGCGGGGCCTCCGTGCCCTCACTGCATACGCTCGAAAGCCTTGCCTCGATCCTGCGCGTGGGCATCGCCGATCTGCTCGCCCACAGCTCCACCGCCCCCGATGACCAGGCCATGCGGATCAGCGCCTGGCTGTCCGAGCTGGAACCGGCGGACCGCGCCTTTGTCACCGGCATCGTGCAGCAGCTTTGTGAGCGGCTGCGTTCACACAGTGCTTGATCTAGGCGTCTTGTCGGCCGCAGCACTGCTGTGTGCCGCCCACGCCCTCCCTTCAACACAAGGCCGCACTCGTTGGCCATAGATCCATCGCTCACCTTTTGAGCTCCTTTCCCAAGCCATCTCCTCCCTGCCTCTCCATGTCACGCTTTTCGTGACGACAGCTTACCACAAAGTCACGAGACTCGTGACATGCCTTCCCTCCTTACGCCTACCTCGACCGTTCTAGGCCGCCGCATGCGAGCCCGACGCGAAAACTTGGGTTGGTCGCAAGAAAAAGTGGGCGTGTTGATTGGCATCGATGAATCCGCAAGCCGTGCGCGCATCAGCCGCTATGAGCTGGGCACGCATGAGCCACCCATCAAAACGGCACGTCTGATCGCCGATGCGCTGCAAGTGCCGCTGGCCTATCTGTACTGCGAAGATGATGACTCCGCTCGGCTGCTACTGGCCCTGGGAGCCATGAGCAAAACAAAACGGGGCAAAGCGCTGGCACATTGGCTGAGTGAGATCGCCTGAATCCTTGAAGCCGAGACAGATAGATGAAGCGAATGCCCCGCTTCAGCATCCACACCCGTACGCCCTAGCCTTTAGCAAGAAACAAGCATGTCTGTCACCCCATGGCGCCCACCCCAGCACATCAAAGTCAAAGCCATTGGCCTGCACTGGCGCAATGGCCAATTGCTGGCGACCGAGGTCCTCGATGATGCGGGCCGCCTGACAGGGGTGCGCCCCCTTGGCGGCGGCGTCGAGTTTGGCGAGCGCTGGCAGGCAGCGCTGCAACGCGAGTTCCACGAGGAGCTGGGCGTGGCGGTGCAAGTCCAGGGACCGCCCATCGTGATGGAGAACCTCTACACGCACCACGGGGCGGCAGGCCACGAGGTGCTGTTTATCGCCAATGTCGTGTTTGATGCAGCGCCCTTTGCGCATCTGGACCAGATCCGCTTTCGCGAAAACAACGGCACCTGGTGCACGGCACGCTGGTTTGATGTGGCGGCGCTGGACATGCCGGGCGGCCCGGCGCTCTTCCCGGCAGGGCTCAAGCAGCTGCTGCTTGACAGGGCTGCCGGCACGGCGCCGCCCAGCCGCTGAGCCCGCGCCAGACGCAAAAAAGCCCATCACAGAGGATGGGCTTGGGAATGCGTTTGGTGGCCTGGCGCGGAATCGAACCACGGACACGCGGATTTTCAATCCGCTGCTCTACCAACTGAGCTACCGGGCCAACACAAGCTAGCATTATAGCCTGTGCCGCGCGCCCGTTCGGAAATTTGGGGGAATTGCTGCACATGCGATGCAGGTGCAGATACAAGAAAGCCTCTGCACCATCACTGATGCAGAGGCTTGTTGTTTTGGTGGCCTGGCGCGGAATCGAACCACGGACACGCGGATTTTCAATCCGCTGCTCTACCAACTGAGCTACCGGGCCCACGAGTTGAATTATAGCCCGAAAAAAAGGGCGCTTTTTCAAAAAACTGAAATCAGTTCTTTTTATTGCGGCTCAGGTCCACGCCCAGCTGGCGCAGCTTGCGGTAGAGGTGGGTGCGCTCCAGGCCGGTCTTCTCGGCCACGCGGGTCATCGAGCCGCCTTCGCGCGCCAGGTGAAACTCGAAGTAGGCCTTCTCGAAGCCGTCCCGTGCCTCGCGCAGCGGCCGGTCCAGGTCAAAGCCCTGGTGGGCATTGGGCGCGGCGTCCGCTGCAGCTGCGGTGGCTACCGAGGCAACCACCGGCGCGCTGTAGCCGCTGGGGCTGAAGGATGGCACCGCCTTGCCCGGTACGGCAGCCGCTGGCGCCGCAGCGGGTGCGGGCACATTGCGCTGCAAGCCCTGCTCGACTGCCTTGAGCAGCTTTTGCATCGTGATGGGCTTTTCCAAAAAAGAGAACGCGCCAATGCGCGTTGCTTCGACGGCGGTATCAATGGTGGCGTGGCCACTCATCATGATCACGGGCATCGTGAGCAGGCCGGTCATCGACCACTCTTTGAGCAGCGACACACCATCGGTGTCGGGCATCCAGATGTCGAGCAGCACCAGGTCGTAGCCGCTTTCGTTGCGGGCCAAGCGCGCCTGTGTGGCGTTCTCCGCAACGTCCACGCTGTGGCCTTCATCGTTCAAGATCTCCGACAGGAGATCCCGAATTCCCAATTCGTCATCGACAACCAGAATATTTGCCATATTTTTTGAAAATCCAGTGCAGCAGGTGTGAGAGTTATTTCAAATCATCAACTCTTTTTCGATAGAGAATGATAACGACACTTGGGCACCTAAGATTTTTTCCCCCTCGACTCGATTAGAGATTTCTACGCGAGCGCCATGCTCGTCCGCAATTTTCTTGACGACGGCCAGGCCCAGGCCGGTACCTCGGGGCTTGGTCGTCACGTAGGGCTCAAATGCCTTTTGTAATATATGTTCTGGAAAACCGCAACCGCAGTCAGCAATTGTCAAACGCACGCGTTTGCTGTTGCCACTGAACCGGGTGGAGATCCGCACCGCCGGTGCTGATGCCTCCTGGCCCACCCAGGCCTGTTGTGTTGCATCCTGCGCATTTTGCAGCAAGTTATGGATGACCTGCCGCAACTGCTGCGCATCGCCCATGATACGTGGGGCCGCACTGTCCAGCTCTGCCTCCACTGGTATCACAGCATTTTCCGCGCCATATAAATGCAGCACGTCCATCACCAGTGCATTGAGGTCCACGGCCTGCAGCTCGGCGGCCGGCAGGCGGGCATAGTCGCGGAACTCGTTGACCAGGCGCTTCATCGCATCGACCTGGTCGACGATGGTGGTGACAGACTTTTTCAAAATCGCCTGGTCCTGGCCTTCGAGCTTGTTGCCCAGCTTGATCTCCAGCCGCTCGGCCGACAGCTGGATCGGTGTCAGCGGGTTCTTGATCTCATGGGCCAGGCGCCTGGCCACCTCGCCCCAGGCCTGGGCGCGCTGCGCCGAGACGATTTCGGAGATGTCGTCGAACACCAGCAGGCGGCGGTTGTCGGGCAAGGTGGCACCGCGCGCCACCAGGTTGATGCTGTTCTGGTTGGGCAGCTGGCTGTCGCCATGGAGCTCATAGGGCTGCTGCCAGTGGTCCAGGTAGTGCTCGTCGGTCACATCGTGCAGGCGGGCAAACTGGCGGTCCACCTCTTGCGCAAAGGCCTGCAGCCCGGGCAGATCGCGCAGCGGGCGGCCTTCAAACGCGGCCAGCGGCGCACGCAGAATGCGGGTGGCCCCGGGGTTGCTGGAGTGGATGACGCCCTCTCCATCAAGCACGATGACGCCGGCGGTGAGGTTGTCCAGAATGGTCTGCAGGCTCTGGCGCGCCTCATCGGTCTGGCGCATGCCGCGCTCGACGGCACGGCGCGCGTCGAGCAACTGCTGGGTCATCTCGGCAAAGGAGCGGGTCAGGCCGCTTAACTCGTCCTTGCTGGGCAGCACCGGTTTGGGTCGCAGATTGCCCGATGCCACCTCGCGCACGCCCTCGGCCAGCACCAAAAGCGGGCGCACCAGCTGGTTGCCCAGCAAGGCGGCCAGCACCACGGCGCCGAAGACGGCCAGGAACAGGCTCAAGGTGAGCGTGCCGATGTACATGCGGCGCAGGCCGTCCCGCGCCAGCGCGCGCTCCTGGTATTCGCGGTTGGCCTCCTGCACCTTGAGGGCGTTGACCACCAAGGCCGCTGGCAGCGGCATGGTGGCCTGCAAAAAGCGGCCATCGGGGATCACCCCCACATCGCCATTGGCGACCTGCACCAGGGTTTTGACGCGCACCTTGGACGGGTCGCCGGTGATGGCGCCGTTGATGTCGGACACCTCTTCGAGGCCATCGATCTGATAGGCGCGCTGCTGCTGGGTGGCGGTGCGCAGCAAGGCGGCCGAGGGCTTGTCGGGGTTGAGCACAAAGCGCGACTGGCCGGTGCTGGCAATGGCCTGGGAGCTGGCCGACCACAGCACCACGTCATCGGCGCCGAGCTGGTCCTTGATGCGTTCGAGCACCAGGCCGGATGCGGCATCCGATATCTGGGACAGCTGGCTGCTGGCCGTGCGGGTGCGCTCGGCCATCGCCGTGGAGGTGGTGTCGAGCGTGATGCGCGCGAGGTTGACCCCGGCGTCCAGCGCGCCTTCGACCTTGACATCGAACCAGCTCTCGATCGAGCGCGAGACGAACTGGTAGGAGACGAAATAGATCACCACGCCGGGCAGCACGCCCACCAGCGCAAAGGTGGCGGCCAGCTTGAGCAGCAGCTTGCTGCCAAAGCGCCGGGCCACAAGGCGCCGCACCAGGATGGCTACGCCCCACAGCACCACCATGCTGAGCACACAGGCCACGCCGATGTTCACGCCCAGCAGCACGCCGTAGTAGCGCTCGTAGAGCACGCGGTTGTTGGTGGCGAAAGACAGCAGGAAGAGCAGCACCAGGCCGATGCCGATCATCGCCGACAGGCCCACGATCACCGACCAGCGCGCACGGCTGGGCGTGTAGGCCACGCGCATCGACGATGATTTTTCGATTTTCACTGCGCGCTCGCCTCGGGCAGCGGCAGCTGGCTTCTGAGCTGCAGGTTCAGGCCGCCATTGCTGAACGGCGCGAACTGGAAGATGCGCGGCAGCTGGCTGCTGTCGAGCCGGAAGCTGAACTTGACCAGGTAGTCCCCATCGCTTGCGAGCTCATCGGCGCTGGCGATCTTCCAGTTGCGCACGCGCTTGACCACGAGCATCACTTCTTCGAGGCTGTCAAAGCTCTGGCCCAGCGAGGTCACCGCGCCGGCGTCGGTCAGCGGCATGCTCGAGACATGCAGGCGCCAGCGCCGGGTCAGCGGCTGGTAGCTCACGCGCAGGTAGCGGGCGGTTTTCTTGACGGTCTTGTCGCGCCAGTACCAGCGCTCGGAGATGATCTCAGCCTCTTGCACAAAGTACAGCGCCACGCCTTTGTTCAGGGCATCTTCGATCTGGTCGGGCAGCGCAAACTGCAGCGCCACCGTGGCAAAGGCACCATCGGCATTGCGCACCAGCTGCAGCTCGACCTTTTTCTCATTCTCCGACGCCATGGCCGGTGCCGCTGCGGCACAGCACAGCATCAGCGCAAGGAGGAAATGGTGGATCAATCGCATACGGACGGGCTCAACGAAGCGGCTTGTGCAGCAGCGCGTAGTAAAAACCGTCATGGTCGCGCGCCAGGCTGCCCAGGCTATTGTGACCGGCCTCGCGCAACTGTGGCAACAAATGCCCTGGCGCAGGCAGGCGTTGGGCATCGGCGTGGCGGCTGAGGAACTGCGCCACCTGGCCCTCGCCCTCTTCATGGAAGACCGAGCAGGTGCAGTACAGCAGCCGGCCACCGGGCACGACCAGGGGCCACAGGGCTTCGAGCAGCTGGCGCTGGATGGCGGCGAGCTGCGCGATGTCGGTCGCGCGGCGCAGCCAGCGCACATCGGGCTGGCGGCGCACGATGCCCGAGGCCGAGCAAGGCGCATCCAACAAAATTGCATCAAATTGCTGCATTCCGTGGCGCGCTTGCACCGCCGGCAGCCAGCTGGCCACTTCGCTGCCGCTGGCCACCACCACATCGGCCTGCAGCGACAGCCGCGCCAAGGTATCGCCAATGCGTTCAGCACGCTTGGCATCGATCTCCAGCGCCACCATGTCGATGGGGCGCTGGGGCGTGGCGGCTTCCAACAGATGCGCGGTCTTGCCGCCGGGCGCGGCGCAGGCATCGAGCACATGCAGCGCGCGGCCATCGTGCGGCTGCAAGCCATCGAGCAGCAGCGGCGCGGCCATCTGCGCGGCGCTGTCCTGCACCGAGACCCAGCCCTGCGCAAACTGCGGCAGCTGGTCCACCGGCACGCCACGCGTCAGCACCAGGCCGGCCTCGCCCACGCCCACCACGGCCTCGATGCCCGCTTCATCCAGCAGCGCCAAATAATCGGCGCGGCTGCAGCGCTGCAGGTTCACGCGCAAGGCCATCGGCGCCTGCGCATTGTTGGCCGCCACAATGGCTTGCCAATCCTGCGGATAGTCCTGCTGCAAGCGTTTGAGCCACCACTGCGGGTGGTTGTACTGCGCCACCGGCTCCTGGGCCACAGCGCGCAGCAGGTCTTCGCGCTCACGCAAAAAGCTGCGCAGGCAGCCGTTGATGAAGGCCGATTGCGACTTGGTGGCCGAGCGCTTCTTGGCCGCATCCACCGCCTGGTTCACCACGGTGAAGGCGTCGTAGCGCGGCACCTCGGGCAGCAGCAAGGCCAGCGCCGTGCACAGCAAGGCATCGACCGCGCTGGCGGGCTTGCGCGGGGCCAGCTCGGCACGCAGCGCCTCTGCGGTGCCCAGCACGCGCAGCACATCCATCAACAGGGCCTGCACGCCGGCGCGCAGCGCGGGCTCCACCCCGCCCAACACGGCGCGGGCAGATTGGCCCTGGCGCACGTCCTGCAAGGCGCGCGCCACCGCCAGCAGCTGGGCGGACAGGCTGGGGCCCTGGTTGGTCGTGGGCGCTGTGGCGGCCCGGGAGGGTTGTCGTGGACGGGAAGGGAGGTTCATGCCAAAGGAGTGCAAAGGCCTGGGAGCCTCTGCGGATCAAAAGGAATACTAATCGATATGCCCCAGGAGGCCTCTGCGCGTGCAGAGCCTGCCTGGTAAAGACGCTGTGCAAAGCGCCCTGCCCGGCTCCAAAGGCGGATCCGGAAGGAAGCTTGGCACAGAGCCATCTCCATCCTGCGGGACATTAAAAAACCCGTAATTCCGCGGCGCGAAATTACGGGTCTTGCTCATCCCAACCTGACCGGCTTGCACCGGTCAGGGATTGGCGGCTTAGTCAGCAGCAGGGTCTGCAGCGCTGTCGGCAGCGGCCACCGCTTCTTCCGACACACCGGCCAGATCGGCCGCTTCTGCATCGGCGATGGCGCGGCGCTCGGCCTCGTCCATCTCGTCCTTGGCCTTGCGTGCCTGGTGGTAAGCCAGACCGGTACCCGCAGGGATCAGACGACCCACGATGACGTTTTCCTTCAGGCCACGCAGCTCGTCGCGCTTGCCCATGATGGCAGCCTCGGTCAGCACGCGGGTCGTTTCCTGGAAGGAAGCAGCCGAGATGAAGGAGTCGGTCGACAGCGAAGCCTTGGTAATACCCAGCAACACGTTGGAGTAGACCGCTGGGATCTTGCCATCGCGCTGTGCAGCTTCGTTGGTGTTGAGCACTTCGGAGCGCTCGACCTGCTCACCCTGGATGTAGGAGGTATCACCTGGGGCTTCGATGACCACGCGGCGCAGCATCTGGCGAACGATCACCTCGATGTGCTTGTCGTTGATCTTCACGCCTTGCAAGCGGTACACGTCCTGCACTTCGTCGACGATGTAGCGCGACAGCTCTTCGATACCCAGCAGGCGCAGGATGTCCTGCGGATCGGCTGGGCCGTCGACGATCAGCTCGCCCTTGTTGACCACCTGGCCTTCGTGCACCAGGATGTTGCGTTCCTTTGGAACCAGCTCTTCCCAGACCTTGCCTTCCAGATCGGTGATCTGCAGGCGCACCTTGCCCTTGGTTTCCTTACCGTAGGACACGGTACCGGTCATCTCGGCCAGCGCACCCTTGTCCTTCGGCGTACGGGCTTCGAACAGCTCGGCCACACGTGGCAGACCACCGGTAATGTCGCGGGTCTTCTGGCCTTCCATAGGAATACGGGCCAGCACTTCGCCGGGGCCCACTTCCTGGCCATCACGCACCTGCAGCAGAGCGCCGACCTGGAAGCCGATCGTCACCGCGTGGTCGGTACCAGGAATCTTGACTTCCTGGCCGTTGGCATCTGCCAGCTTGACCTGCGGACGCACCACCTTGGCAGAGCCACGGTGCTTCGGATCGATCACCACCAGGGTGGACAGACCGGTCACTTCGTCGACCTGCTTGGCCACGGTCAGACCTTCTTCCACATTCTCGAACTTCACCTGACCGGCGTATTCGGTAATGATGGGTCGGGTCAGCGGATCCCAGTTGGCCAGCACGGTGCCTGCCTTGATCTGTTGATCAGGCTTGATCGACAAGATAGCGCCGTAAGGCATCTTGTGGCGCTCGCGCTCGCGGCCGTACTCGTCCTGGATCACGATTTCGCCGGAGCGGGAAATCACGACCAGTTCGCCCTTGTTGTTGGTCACATAGCGCATCTGTGGGTTGAAGCCCACGATACCGTTGGACTTGGCTTCCACGCTGGAGGCCACAGCCGCACGCGAAGCCGCACCACCGATGTGGAACGTACGCATGGTCAGCTGCGTGCCAGGCTCACCGATCGACTGTGCAGCGATCACACCGACGGCTTCGCCGAGGTTGATCATGCCGCCACGGCCCAGGTCGCGGCCGTAGCAGGTAGCGCACAGACCAAAGCGGGTTTCGCAGGTCAGTGCCGTGCGCACCTTTACTTCGTCCACGCCAGCCGCTTCCAGATCTTCGATCAGGTCTTCGTCCAGCAGGTCGCCGGCCTTGGCCAGCACCGCGCGGGTCTCAGGGTGCAGCACTTCGTCCGCAGCGGTACGGCCGAGGATACGGTCGCGCAGCGATTCGATCACTTCACCACCTTCGACCACAGCGCGCATCAGGGTGCCGTTGTGCGTGCCGCAGTCGAGCTCGGTGATCACCAAGTCCTGCGTCACGTCCACCAGACGACGCGTGAGGTAACCGGAGTTAGCCGTCTTCAGCGCCGTGTCGGCCAGACCCTTACGGGCACCGTGGGTGGAGATGAAGTACTGCAACACGTTGAGGCCTTCGCGGAAGTTCGCGGTAATAGGCGTCTCAATGATCGAGCCATCGGGCTTGGCCATCAGACCACGCATACCTGCCAGCTGGCGGATCTGCGCGGCCGAGCCACGGGCGCCGGAGTCGGCCATCATGTAAATCGCGTTGAACGATTCCTGATCGACTTCGTTGCCATGGCGGTCAATGACCTTTTCCTTGGCCAGCTGGGCCATCATGACCTTGGAGACTTCGTCACCGGCCTTGCCCCAGATGTCCACCACCTTGTTGTAGCGCTCGCCAGCCGTGACCAGACCGGAGACGTACTGCTGCTCGATTTCCTTCACTTCGGATTCGGAGCGGGCAATGATCTCGGCCTTTTGCGGCGGCACCAGCATGTCGCCAATGGCGATCGAGATACCGGAGCGGGTTGCCAGACGGAAGCCGTTTTGCAGCAGCTTGTCGGCGAACACCACGGTTTCCTTCAAGCCACACTTGCGGAACGAGATGTTGATCAGCTTGGAGATTTCCTTCTTCTTCAACGTCTTGTTGATCGAAGAGAAAGGCATACCCTTGGGCAGAATCTCGGACAGCAGCGCGCGGCCCACGGTGGTTTCCACCAGCTTGGTCGTCGGCTCGAACTCACCCGAAGCCTTGTTCTTGTTCCACTCGGTCAGACGCACGCTGATCTTGGTGGCGCGCTCGACTTGCTCGGCATCCAGTGCGCGTTGCACTTCGCCGATGTCGGAGAACACCATGCCTTCGCCCTTGCCGTTGATCCGCTCGCGGGTGGCCTGGTACAAGCCCAGCACCACGTCCTGAGAAGGAACGATCGAGGGTTCGCCCGAAGCGGGGAACAGCACGTTGTTGGAGGCCAGCATCAAGGTGCGGGCTTCCATCTGTGCTTCCACCGACAGCGGCACGTGAACAGCCATCTGGTCACCGTCGAAGTCAGCGTTGAATGCCGCGCAAACCAGCGGGTGCAGTTGCAGGGCCTTGCCTTCGATCAGGATAGGCTCGAACGCCTGGATACCCAGACGGTGCAGCGTAGGCGCACGGTTGAGCATGATCGGATGCTCGCGGATCACCTCTTCCAGGATGTCCCACACCACGGGGGTGCCGGTTTCCACTTCCTTCTTGGCGGCCTTGATGGTCGTGGCAATGCCACGCGCTTCGAGCTGCGCGAAGATGAAAGGCTTGAACAGCTCCAGCGCCATCAGCTTGGGCAGACCGCACTGGTGCAGCTTGAGCGTTGGGCCCACGGTAATCACGGAACGACCGGAGTAGTCGACGCGCTTACCCAGCAAGTTCTGACGGAAACGACCGCTCTTACCCTTGATCATGTCGGCCAGCGACTTGAGGGCACGCTTGTTCGCGCCGGTCATGGCCTTGCCACGGCGGCCGTTGTCCAGCAGCGAGTCGACCGCTTCTTGCAGCATGCGCTTTTCATTGCGGGCAATGATCTCTGGGGCCTTGAGCTCCAGCAGGCGGCGCAGACGCGAGTTACGGTTGATGACGCGGCGGTACAGGTCGTTCAGGTCGGAGGTCGCAAAGCGGCCGCCGTCCAGCGGCACCAGAGGACGCAGATCGGGAGGCAGCACAGGCAGCACTTCCATCACCATCCAACCGGGCTTGATGCCGGACTTCTTGAACGCTTCGAGCAACTTCAGGCGCTTGGCGTTCTTCTTGACCTTGACTTCGGAGCCGGTCAGGTCGTTGCGCAGGCGCTCGATTTCCGAGTCGATCTCGATGCCTTCGAGCAGGTCCTTGATGCCTTCGGCGCCCATCTTGGCCACGAATTCATCACCGTACTCTTCGACGTTCTTGTCGTACTCGTCTTCCGACATGATGCTGAACTTCTTCAGCGGGGTCATGCCGGGGTCGGTCACCACATAGGCTTCGAAGTACAGCACGCGCTCGATGTCGCGCAGGGTCATGTCCAGCACCAGGCCCAGGCGCGAAGGCAGGGACTTGAGGAACCAGATATGGGCGCAAGGCGCGGCCAGGTCGATGTGACCCATGCGCTCGCGGCGCACCTTGGTCTGCGTGACTTCAACGCCGCACTTCTCGCAGATCACACCGCGGTGCTTCAAGCGCTTGTACTTGCCGCACAGGCATTCGTAGTCCTTGATCGGGCCAAAGATCTTGGCGCAGAACAGACCATCGCGCTCGGGCTTGAAGGTACGGTAGTTGATGGTCTCGGGCTTCTTCACTTCACCGAAAGACCACGAACGGATCTTTTCGGGCGAAGCCAGGCCGATTTTGATGGCATCGAAATGCTCATCAGGCGTGAATTGTTTGAACAGGTCGAGTAGCGATTTCATAGACTCTTTCCCCCTTCAATTAAGAACGTTCCAGTTCGATGTCCAGGCCCAGGGAACGGATTTCCTTGACCAGCACATTGAACGACTCCGGCATGCCGGCTTCGATAGCGTGTTCGCCCTTGACGATGGATTCGTACACCTTGGTACGGCCCACCACGTCATCGGACTTCACGGTCAGCATTTCCTGCAGCACATAAGCGGCGCCATAGGCTTCCAGCGCCCACACTTCCATTTCACCGAAACGCTGACCACCGAACTGGGCCTTACCGCCCAGAGGTTGTTGCGTCACCAGCGAGTAAGGACCGGTGGAGCGGGCGTGCATCTTGTCATCGACCAAGTGGTGCAGCTTGAGGTAGTGCATGTAGCCGATGGTGGTGGGACGCTCGAAGCGCTCACCGGTGCGGCCGTCATACAGGTAGGCCTGGGTGCGTGGCTCGGTCAGACCCTTGCGTGCCTGGATGTCATCCGGGTACGCCAGCTTGAGCATGTCCTTGATTTCCTGCTCGGAAGCACCGTCGAACACCGGCGTTGCGAAAGGCACGCCGTTCTTCAGGTTCTCCGCCATGAACATGATCTGGTCATCAGACAGTTGCTTGAGGTCTTCCTTGCGACCGCGGCTGTTGTACACCTCTTCCAGGAAGGAGCGCACTTCAGCGGCACGGGCTTCGGCCTGCAGCATGTCACCGATACGCTGGCCCAGGCCCTTGCCGGCCCAGCCCAGGTGGACTTCGAGCACCTGACCGATGTTCATGCGCGAAGGCACGCCCAGCGGGTTCAGCACGATGTCGGCGGTGGTGCCATCGGCCATGAAAGGCATGTCTTCCACCGGGACGATCTTGGAAACCACACCCTTGTTACCGTGACGGCCGGCCATCTTGTCGCCAGGCTGCAGACGGCGCTTGACGGCCAGGTAGACCTTGACCATCTTGAGCACGCCAGCAGGCAACTCGTCGCCTTGCGTGAGCTTCTTGCGCTTTTCTTCGAAAGCCAGGTCGAAGTTGTGGCGTTGCTGCTCGATGGAGTTCTTGATGGACTCCAGCTGGGCTGCGACGTCGTCTTCGGCAGGGCGGATATCGAACCAGTGGAACTTCTCCACGCCGTCCAGATAGGCCTTGTCGATCTTGGTGCCCTTGGCCAGCTTTTGTGGGCCGCCATTGGCCACGCGGCCATTGAGCAGCTTGGCGATACGGTCGAACGCATCGGCTTCCACAATACGCAGCTGGTCGTTCAGGTCCAGACGGAAGCGCTTGAGCTCGTCGTCGATGATCTGCTGGGCGCGCTTGTCGCGCGTGATGCCTTCACGGGTGAAGACCTGCACATCGATCACGGTACCTTGCGAGCCTTGGTCCACGCGCAGCGAGGTGTCCTTCACGTCGGACGCCTTCTCACCGAAGATGGCGCGCAGCAGCTTCTCTTCTGGGGTCAAGGTGGTCTCGCCCTTTGGCGTGACCTTGCCCACCAGCACATCGCCGGGCTGCACTTCTGCACCCACGTAGATGATGCCGGACTCGTCCAGACGGTTGAGTTGCTGCTCGGACAGGTTCGGGATGTCGCGCGTGATTTCCTCGGCACCCAGCTTGGTGTCACGGGCCATCACCACCAACTCCTCGATGTGGATCGAGGTGTAGCGGTCTTCGGCGACCACGCGTTCGGAGATCAGGATCGAGTCTTCGAAGTTGTAGCCGTTCCAGGTCATGAAGGCGATCAGCATGTTCTGACCAATGGCGATTTCGCCCAGGTCGGTCGATGCACCGTCGGCAATCACGTCACCCTTGGCCAGCTTGTCGCCGCGGCGAACCACGGGACGCTGGTGGATGTTGGTGTTCTGGTTGGAACGCTGGTACTTGATGAGGTTGTAGATGTCCACACCCACTTCACCGGCCACGGCTTCTTCGTCGTTCACACGGATCACGATACGGGTCGCGTCCACGTAGTCGACGATACCGCCACGGGTAGCCGTCACGACGGTGCCCGAGTCGACCGCAGCAACGCGCTCGATACCGGTACCGACCATGGGCTTTTCAGGGCGCAGCACAGGCACGGCCTGGCGCGACATGTTGGCACCCATCAATGCGCGGTTCGCGTCATCGTGCTCGAGGAACGGAATCAGCGACGCAGCCACCGACACGATCTGTGCGGGCGACACGTCCATGTACTGCACGCGCTCGGCGGACAGCAGGGTCGATTCACCGTTTTCACGGGCAGAGACCAGGTCACCGGTCAGGCGGCCTTCGGCGTCGAGCTCGGCATTGGCCTGCGCGATCACGTACTTGCCTTCTTCGATGGCCGAGAGGTAGTCCATCTGGTCGGTCACCTTGCCATCGATCACGCGACGGTAAGGGGTTTCGATGAAACCGTACTCGTTCAGACGCGCGTACAGAGCCAGCGAGTTGATCAGACCAATGTTGGGACCTTCAGGCGTTTCGATCGGGCAGACGCGGCCGTAGTGGGTCACGTGCACGTCACGCACTTCGAAGCCTGCGCGTTCGCGGGTCAGACCGCCTGGGCCCAGAGCGGAAACACGGCGCTTGTGCGTGATTTCAGCCAGCGGGTTGGTCTGGTCCATGAACTGCGACAGCTGCGAGGCGCCGAAGAATTCCTTCAGCGCAGCCGAGATCGGCTTGCTGTTGATCAGGTCGTGCGGCATCAGGGGCTCTTGCTCAGCCTGGCCCAGACGCTCCTTCACAGCCTTTTCGATACGTGCCAGACCGGTGCGGTACTGGTTTTCGGCCAGCTCGCCCACGCAACGCACGCGGCGGTTACCCAAGTGGTCGATGTCATCGACTTCACCCTTGCCGTTGCGCAGATCGACCAGGATCTTCACGACTTCGAGGATGTCTTCGTTGGACAGCACCATGGGGCCGATCGCGGTGTCGCGGCCGATCTTGGCGTTGAACTTCATACGGCCGACACGCGACAGATCGTAGGTGTCTTCGTTGTAGAACAAACGCTGGAACAGCGCCTGCACGGCGTCCTCGGTGGGAGGCTCACCAGGGCGCATCATGCGGTAGATGGCAACGCGTGCAGCGAACTCGTCAGCGGTTTCATCGGTGCGCAGGGTCTGCGAGATGTAGGCGCCGTGGCTCAGCTCGTTCGTGTAGATGCAAGCCAGATCCTGGATGCCGGCTGCGCGCAGCTTCTTGAGCAGCGCTTCGGTCATCTCTTCGTTGGCCTTGGCGATGATTTCACCGGTGTCAGGGTCAACGATGTTCTTGGCAGCGACGCGGCCGAGCAGGAAGTCTTCAGGCACGCTGATGAACTTGGTGCCCGATTGCTCCATCTCGCGGGTGTGGCGCGCGGTGATGCGCTTGTCCTTGGCGACGACGACCTTGCCCGACTTGTCGGTGATGTCAAAGCGCGCAACTTCACCCTTGAGGCGGTCAGCCACAAATTCCATTTGCGCGCCGCTGTCCATCAGGCGGAAGTTGTCGTTCTCGTAGAACGTCGCCAGGATGGACTCGGGCGTCATGCCGATGGCCTTGAGCAGAATCGACACCGGCATCTTGCGGCGGCGGTCCACACGGAAGAACAGCAGGTCCTTGGGGTCGAACTCGAAGTCCAGCCAGGAGCCGCGGTAAGGGATGATGCGTGCCGAGAACAGCAGCTTGCCCGAGCTGTGCGTCTTGCCCTTGTCGTGTTCAAAGAACACGCCTGGCGAGCGGTGCAGCTGCGAGACGATCACACGCTCGGTGCCGTTGACGATGAATGAACCTTTGTCCGTCATCAGGGGCACTTCGCCCATGTAGACTTCCTGCTCCTTCACTTCCTTGACCACCTTGGATTGGGGCGTGGAGGATTCACGGTCATAGATAATCAACTGCACCTTGGCGCGCACAGCGGACGAGAAGGTCAGACCACGGGTCTGGCATTCGCGCACGTCGAAAGCGGGCCTGGCGAGGTTGTACTCGACAAACTTCATCTCCACAAAACCGTTGTGCGAGACGATGGGGAAAGCCGAGTTGAAGGCAGCTTGCAAGCCTTCATCAGTACGCTTTTTGGGGGCCGAGTCTGCTTGCAAAAATGCGGTGTAAGCATCTTTTTGCATTTGCAGCAGGTAAGGCACTTCGAGCACGCTATCGCGGCTGCCGAAACTTTTGCGGATTCGCTTGCGTTCGGTGTAAGAATAGGCCATGAGATCTCCGGGCAAAGACATGAGTCCTGGGTCTTCGACGACACCCCCGCGAGGGGGTTGCAGCTTGGTGGGTTGGCCACTACCAACCATGGCAGACGGTGGTGCATTGCACACCACCCGAACCAAGGGGTTTTCTAGTGTCGGATGTTAGAAAACACTAAAAATCAGCCATCAACGGCCAGTTTTTGGTGTGCTCTAGCGAACGATATTCCAGAAGCGCCAAAGGCTGGAGCACCTTTTCGGGTACTCCAGCCTTGAAAAAGCCCTCAATTACTTGAGTTCGGCCTTTGCACCAGCGTCCACCAGCTTCTTAGCAGCGGCTTCAGCGTCAGCCTTAGGCATAGCTTCCTTCAGAACCTTAGGAGCGCCATCGACCATGTCCTTGGCTTCCTTCAGACCCAGACCGGTGATTTCACGCACGGCCTTGATCACGCCAACCTTGTTAGCGCCGGCTTCCAGCAGCACCAGGTTGAACTCGGTCTTTTCTTCAGCAGCAGCAGCGGCACCGCCACCACCAGCAGCAGGAGCGGCCATAGCAGCAGCGCTCACGCCAAACTTCTCTTCAATTGCCTTGACCAGGTCGTTCAGTTCCAGAACAGTCATGCTGTCCAGGGAGGTCAAGAATGCGTCTTTATCGAATGCCATTTTGATTTCCTAAATATATCGGTTGGTTTTGCCGCGCTTAAGCTGCAGCGACTTCGGCGACTTCCGCGCCTTCGCCCTTTTTGGCCGCCAGTGCGCCCAGCACAACGGCCGTACGCGAGATTGGCGACATGAGCAAGCCACACAATTGGGCCAGCAGCACTTCCTTGGAAGGCACGCTTGCCAGTTGCTTAACGCTGTTAGCGTCCAACGCCTTTCCTTCGAATGCACCACCGCGAATCACCAACTTGTCGTTGGTCTTCGCGAAATCGGCCACTACCTTGGCAGCGGCGATTGCATCTTCAGAGAAACCGTAGATCAGCGGGCCGGTCATCTGGTCAGCGACCACTTCAAAGCTGCTACCAGCAACAGCGCGACGAGCCAGGGTGTTCTTCAGAACACTCAGCGTCACGCCTTGCTTGCGTGCTTCCACACGCAGCTTCGTCATGTCAGCGACCGTGATGCCGCGGTATTCCGCGAACACAAGCGTTTGAGCTTTAGCGGCGAGGCTGGTCACTTCATTGATGACCGCTTCTTTCTCACTGCGATTCAGACTCAAGGTCTACTCCTTCAAATGCGCATTAGGAGCGAACTCCACCTGCGCGCTCTTGTTGCAGCGACCAACTGTTTTGGAAATTCATCCATCTGCAGCGGGATCGCCATCTGCGTTGGCAAAAAGATTTAAGTGATCGAATCACACCAACGGTCTTGGATGGCCTGGCATGGCGTTTTTTTCAAAACCCCTTGCCAGCCCACCACACCAGACAGGTGCAAGCACCTGCCTGACGATTTTTTTAGCAATTACGCTGCGATGGTCTGTGCATCGACGCGCACGCCGATACCCATCGTCGACGACACCGCCACCTTGCGCAGGTACAGACCCTTGCTGGTAGCTGGCTTTGCCTTGTTCAGAGCGTCGATCAGGGCTGCCAGGTTGCCTTGCAGCTTGTCGTTCTCGAACGAGCGGCGGCCGATGGTCGAGTGAACGATACCAGCCTTGTCAACGCGGAACTGCACCTGACCTGCCTTGGCGTTCTTCACAGCCGTAGCGACGTCGGGAGTCACGGTGCCCACCTTGGGGTTAGGCATCAGACCACGTGGGCCCAGGATTTGACCCAGGGTACCAACGATACGCATGGCATCAGGCGCAGCGATCACGATGTCGAAAGGCATGTCACCAGCCTTGACCATCGCGGCCAGCTCGTCCATACCCACGATATCGGCACCAGCGGCCTTGGCTTCTTCAGCCTTGGCGCCTTGTGCGAACACGGCCACGCGGGTGGTCTTGCCGGTGCCGTTAGGCAGCACGACAGCGCCACGAACCACTTGGTCCGACTTCTTGGCGTCCACGCCCAGCTGGATAGCCACGTCGATGGATTCGTCGAACTTGGCCGTTGCTGCGTCCTTGACGATTGCAACTGCATCAGCGAATGCGTACAGCTTGGTGGTGTCCACCTTGCCTTGCAGGGCCTTTTGCTTCTTGGTCAACTTTGCCATCTTAGAGGCCCTCCACCGTAACGCCCATCGAACGGGCGGAACCAGCCAGCGTGCGCACAGCGGCGTCAACGTCAGCAGCGTTCATGTCCTTCAGCTTGGTCTTGGCGATCTCTTCCAGCTGAGCGCGGGTGATCTTGCCGACCTTCGTGGCCAGAGGGTTCGAAGAACCCTTGTCCAGCTTGATCGCCTTCTTGATCAGCACCGTTGCGGGTGGGGTCTTGATGACGAACGTGAAGCTCTTGTCCGCGAAAGCGGTGATCACCACAGGCAGTGGCAGACCTGGCTCGACACCTTGGGTCTGGGCGTTGAACGCCTTGCAGAATTCCATGATGTTGAGACCACGTTGACCCAGCGCTGGACCAATGGGTGGCGATGGATTGGCTTTACCAGCTGGCACTTGCAGCTTGATGAAGCCGACAATTTTCTTTGCCATTTATAGCTCCTTACGGGTAAAAACGCCCGCACTGCATAGCGCGGGCTCCCCGGGGGTTAAGACTCTGTTTAGGCACCGAGTCCGTAAGTGCATGAAAATGAATCAGGTTTTTTCGACCTGCGCAAATTCCAGCTCAACCGGAGTTGAACGGCCAAAGATCATAACAGAAACGCGAAGTCGACTCTTTTCGTAGTTTACTTCTTCGACAGATCCGTTGAAGTCCGTGAACGGACCTTCCTTGACGCGGATGAATTCGCCCACGGTGAATTCGATCTTGTGGCGCGGCTTGTCCGAGCCTTCTTCCATCTGCAGAACGATCTTCTGAACTTCTGCTTCGGAGATGGGAGCCGGACGGTTCTTGGCACCGCCCACAAAACCCGTCACCTTGCTGGTGTGCTTGACCAAGTGCCAGGTGTCGTCGTCCATGACCATCTCGACGAACACATAACCGGGGAACAGGCGGCGCTCGGTGGTCTTCTTCTGACCATTGCGCACTTCCACCACTTCCTCGGTAGGCACCAGGATGCGACCGAACTTGCTTTGCATGTCCGAGCGGTGAATGCGCTCCAGGATATTGCGCTCGACGGCCTTCTCCATGCCCGAGTAGGCATGCACGATGTACCAGCGCAGATCGGGATTAGCAGCACTCATAGGCGCCTCAGCGCCTGTGTTGGTTGTTTCGTCCGTGTTCGACATTACTTCCTCCAGCCCAGAACCAGGTCATACAAGACCCATTCCAGCGTTTTATCAGTCATCCACAAGAACAAAGACATGATGACCACAAACGCGAACACGTAGGCGGTCATCTGCAGCGTCTCTTTACGCGAAGGCCAAACAACCTTCTTGACTTCACGCCAGGAGTCCTTGGCAAAACCAACAAATTGCTTACCTGGTTCAGACACCAGAAAAACGGTGACAGCCGCAATGAGAGCCACAATCAGTACGGCCCACTGGGCAATCGCACCTTGTTTGGCCAACAGGTAAAAGCCGGCGATACCGGCGATAACCAATGCAGCTACGGCGAACAGCTTGAGCTTGTCCGCACCAGAACTAACAGTTTCAACTTGTGTAGCAGCCATGTCGACAATTCAGAGATGAAAATAGGCATCACTCAAGACGCCGAAGCCCGCCTTGTAATCAGGCGGGCTTGGTTGACCACTTATTCAGTGGCAGGGGCAGTAGGAATCGAACCTACAACCTTCGGTTTTGGAGACCGACGCTCTGCCAATTGAGCTATACCCCTACGAAATCAATACTTACGCAATGATCTTGGCAACCACGCCAGCGCCCACGGTACGGCCGCCTTCGCGAATAGCGAAACGCAGACCTTCTTCCATAGCGATGGGGTTGATCAGCTTGACGGTGATCGACACGTTATCGCCAGGCATCACCATTTCCTTGTCAGCTGGCAGCTCGATGGCGCC
>NZ_JBBGZG010000018.1:0-115698 GCF_037479315.1 Comamonas sp. MYb69 | reverse complement strand
AGACGCAGGATAGCGGGTTCACCCTTGTCGGATTGGTCGCCTTCCAGAGCCAGCTTAGCCGAGCCGCGGATGATGGGGGTGTCGTCACCTGGGAAATCGTACTTGTCCAGCAGTTCGCGGACTTCCATTTCCACCAGCTCCAGCAGCTCTTCGTCATCCACCATGTCGCACTTGTTCAGGAACACGATGATGTAAGGCACGCCCACCTGGCGAGCCAGCAGGATGTGTTCACGGGTCTGGGGCATGGGGCCGTCAGCAGCCGAGCAAACCAAGATAGCGCCGTCCATCTGGGCAGCGCCGGTGATCATGTTCTTCACATAGTCGGCGTGACCTGGGCAGTCCACGTGAGCGTAGTGGCGGTTAGCCGTTTCGTACTCAACGTGTGCGGTATTGATGGTGATGCCGCGAGCCTTTTCTTCAGGAGCAGCGTCGATTTCGTCGTACTTCTTGGCTTCGCCGCCGAACTTGGCAGACAGCACGGTTGCGATAGCAGCCGTCAGCGTGGTCTTGCCGTGGTCCACGTGACCAATGGTGCCCACGTTGACGTGCGGCTTGGTCCGTTCGAATTTACCTTTTGCCATGAGAATTCTCCAAATAAAGAGCAAAACCTGTGTTGGGTTTAACGTCTACACCGAATTGCTGGGTCGCTTCGCACAGGAAACAAAGCGGCACCCGATCGTAGACAAAGAGCGATCCGCACCTGGCAAGCCAGGTGCGGGCGCATATTTTAGGCCTTTGCGCGGGAAGCGACAATAGCCTCGGCCACGTTGCGTGGGGCTTCAGCGTAGTGCTTGAACTCCATCGTGTACGTAGCGCGGCCTTGCGTTTGCGAACGCAGCGACGTGGCGTAGCCGAACATTTCGGACAGTGGCACTTCTGCCTTGATGGCCTTGCCGCCACCAACCATGTCGTCCATGCCCTGCACCATACCGCGGCGGGAAGACAAGTCACCCATCACGGTACCGGCGTAGTCTTCAGGCGTTTCCACTTCCACGGCCATCATGGGCTCGAGGATCACGGGGCTGGCCTTGCGAGCAGCTTCCTTGAAACCGAAGATAGCGGCCATCTTGAACGCCATTTCGTTCGAGTCCACGTCGTGGTACGAACCGAAGGTCAGCGTCACTTTGACGTCCACCACAGGGTAGCCAGCCAGCACGCCGGAGGTCAGCGCTTCGATCACGCCCTTTTCCACCGCAGGGATGTATTCGCGAGGAACCACACCGCCCTTGATGGCGTCGACGAACTCGAAGCCCTTGCCTGGCTCTTGCGGCTCAACCGTGAACACCACGTGACCGTACTGGCCCTTACCGCCGGACTGGCGAACGAACTTGCCGTCCACGTCCACAACCTTTTGGCGAATCGTTTCGCGGTAGGCCACTTGGGGCTTGCCCACGTTGGCTTCCACGTTGAATTCACGCTTCATGCGGTCAACGATAATTTCCAGGTGCAGCTCGCCCATACCGGCGATGATGGTCTGACCCGATTCTTCGTCGGAGCGCACGCGGAACGATGGATCTTCTGCAGCCAGACGCGACAGAGCGATACCCATCTTTTCCTGGTCGGCCTTCGACTTGGGTTCCACAGCCTGTGCAATCACGGGCTCTGGGAACACCATGCGTTCCAGCACGATAGGCGAAGCCACGTCACACAGGGTTTCACCGGTGGTCACGTCCTTCAGGCCCACGCAAGCGGCGATGTCACCGGCGCGGATTTCGTCCACTTCGATACGGTCGTTCGCCATCATCTGCACGATACGGCCGATACGCTCTTTCTTGCCCTTGACCGAGTTGTACACGGTGTCGCCCTTGGACAGAACGCCGGAGTACACACGCACGAAGGTCAACTGGCCCACGAACGGGTCGGTCATCAGCTTAAACGCCAGAGCGGAGAACTTCTCGCCGTCGTCCGCCTTGCGGGTCAGCTTCTTTTCTTCGTCTTCTGGGTCGGTACCAGCCACGTCAGGGATGTCCACTGGCGAAGGCAGGTAGTCGATCACGGCGTCCAGCATGCGCTGCACACCCTTGTTCTTGAACGCGGTGCCGCACAGCATTGGCTGGATTTCGGTCGACAGCGTGCGGGCGCGGATACCGGCCTTCACGTCTTCTTCGGACAAGGTACCTTCTTCCAGGTACTTGTTCATCAGGTCTTCCGAGGCTTCGGCAGCCGATTCCACCAGGTTTTCACGCCACTTGTTGGCGGTCTCGACCAGGTCGGCAGGAATGTCAGCGTATTCGAACTTCATGCCCTGGGACGCTTCGTCCCAGATGATGGCCTTCATCTTGACCAGATCGACCACGCCGGTGAAGTTGTCTTCAGCGCCGATTGGGATCACCACGGGCACGGGGTTGGCCTTCAGGCGCAGCTTCATCTGGTCGTAGACCTTGTAGAAGTTGGCACCGGTACGGTCCATCTTGTTCACAAAGGCCAGACGTGGCACCTTGTACTTGTTGGCTTGACGCCACACGGTTTCGGACTGGGGCTGCACGCCACCCACAGCGCAGTACACCATGCAAGCACCGTCGAGCACGCGCATGGAACGTTCCACTTCAATCGTGAAGTCCACGTGGCCGGGGGTGTCGATGATGTTGAAGCGGTGTTCTGGGTAGGACATGTCCATACCCTTCCAGAAGCAGGTCACTGCAGCGGAAGTGATGGTAATGCCACGCTCTTGCTCTTGCTCCATCCAGTCGGTGGTAGCAGCGCCGTCGTGCACTTCGCCCAGCTTGTGGGTCACGCCGGTGTAAAACAGGATACGTTCGGTCGTGGTGGTTTTACCTGCGTCGATGTGCGCAGAAATACCGATATTGCGGTAGCGCTCGATGGGGGTCTTGCGAGCCATGGTTGATCCTTTGTTGATCAGTAAGTGTGGAGGCGATGCGGACTGGCGGATTGCGCAGGCATCAGCCTACGATGTGAGGGCAGTCTCAATCCGAGCAAGGCCGCAGGCAAAAATTGTTGCATGCGGCCTTTGCAATATCGAGACAGATCTCGCGCAGCTTAGAAGCGGAAGTGGCTGAATGCCTTGTTGGCTTCGGCCATACGGTGCACTTCGTCACGACGCTTCATCGCGCCGCCACGGCCTTCCGTAGCTTCCAGCAGTTCATTGGCCAGGCGTTGGGCCATGGACTTTTCACCGCGCTTGCGAGCAGCTTCCTTGATCCAGCGCATGGACAGAGCCAGACGACGGACAGGACGCACTTCCACTGGCACCTGGTAGTTGGCACCGCCAACACGGCGGGACTTCACTTCGACCATGGGCTTGACGTTGTTGATGGCAACAACGAAAGCTTCCAGTGGGTCTTTATCAGGGTGCTTCTTCTCGATCAGTTCCAGAGCGCCGTAAATGATGCGCTCAGCAACTGCCTTCTTGCCGCCTTCCATGATCACGTTCATGAATTTGGACAGCTCTACATTGCCGAACTTTGGATCCGGCAGAATTTCACGTTTGGGGACTTCGCGACGACGTGGCATTTCTTTACCTCTATCTTTGCTTCAGTTGGCATCTTTTCAGACACCGCGAGAGCCAATCAAGGACTCCCACTTACTCGACCCACACAAAACACTTGCGCTTGGGGTCACTACGCTGAATCTCGCGCCACGCGGGACACAGCACCTTTGTATTCGTTCAAAAAACCAGGGCTTACTTGGCCTTAGGCTTCTTGGCACCGTACTTCGAACGGGACTGCTTACGGTCCTTGACGCCTTGCAGGTCAAGCGAACCGCGCACGATGTGGTAACGCACACCTGGCAAGTCCTTCACACGGCCACCGCGCACCAGCACAACGCTGTGCTCTTGCAGGTTGTGGCCTTCACCGCCGATGTACGAAATGACTTCGAAACCGTTGGTCAGACGAACCTTGGCCACCTTACGCAAAGCCGAGTTAGGCTTCTTAGGCGTCGTGGTGTACACACGGGTGCACACGCCGCGGCGCTGGGGGCAGTTTTCCATAGCAGGGCTCTTGGATTTAACAACTTCTACCGTGCGGCCCTGACGCACGAGTTGGTTAATGGTTGGCATTAATAAACGTCCCTAAACGTGAAATTACCGTGAACTTACCGTGATTTGCTGCCAGCCCCTTGCCCCAAAGGCAAAGACGGCAGCCCCTTCGGAAATTCCGAAAAGCCCTCTAATGTACCACCTGACTCCAAATTGAGCAAATGGTTTGGACCCAAGCCCGCCGCCCGGTGGCCGCCATCCAGGCACTTTCCCGGCACAACGCCCAGCAGCCCTGCGCCAGGCGCTCTCATTTTTGCGAGCACAGAAACCACAAAGCGTGCCAGGGGCACGCTTTGCAGAGGGGTGGGCTGGGCGTCTGCCGGGCCTTAGAACCTGTTCAAAGTCTCTACGCAGCCGCGTTGGAGTGCAATCGGGATGAGTTCGAAGGGATGGAACGCAGCTTGCACCGGGGTGCAAGCAAGGGCCAGCGCGCAGAAATCGCCCGATTTCACTCCAACCCGTAGGGACAGTGGCTTTGCGGGCGGTCTGCGTCGTTGCAAATCCTCGCAATAGCTGGGCTATTGCTGCGGTATTGCGCCTAGCATCCCATCCCGCAAAGACGCTGTCGCGGCGCGAGGAGACTTTGAACAGGTTCTTATAGGGCCCGCATCAGCACCGCTTTACTTGATCCACAGACGGATCGCATCCCAGGCGCGGCCAAAGATGCCCGCTTCTGCGACATCATCGAGCGCCACCAGCGGCACCTCGGCCACTTGCTGGCCGCCTGCCATCACCTTCAAGGTGCCCAGCTTCTGGCCCTTGGTGAAAGGCGCAATCAGCGGCTCCTGGCTCACCACCTGGGTTTCGAGCTTGCCGCCGGTGCCCGCTGGCACATTCACGACGATGGGCGCCACGCTGCCGATCTTGACGGTGTTTTGCGCGCCCTTCCAGGCCTTGGGGGTCGCCACGGCCTGGCCGCCGTCAAACAGCTTGACGGTGTCGAACGCGGTATAGCCCCAGTTCAACAGCTTCTGGCTTTCGTTGGCGCGGTCCTTGTCGCTGGCAGCACCCAGCAGGATGGAGATCAGGCGGCGCTCGCCCGCATTGGGCACCTGGCGCTTGGCCGTGGAGACCAGGCAGTAGCCGGCGGCATTGGTGTGGCCGGTCTTGAGGCCGTCCACCGTCGGGTCACGGAACAACAAAGTATTACGATTGGTGCCGTTGGACTTGGGCGTGCCGGGGTAGAACCACTGCTTGGTCGCGTAGTAGTGCATGTACTCCGGGAAGTCTTTGATCAGGCGGTTGGCCAGAATGCTCAGGTCCTTGGCCGTCGTCGTGTGGCCGGGCTCGGTCAGGCCTTCGGGGTTCTTGTAGGCCGTGTTGGTCATGCCCAGCGCCTTGGCCTGCTCGTTCATCAGGCGCACAAAGTTCTCGGCGGTGCCGCCCACGGCTTCGGCCAGTGCCATCGTCGCATCGTTGCCGGACTGCACGATCATGCCGTGCAGCAGGTCATCCACCTTCACCTGCATCTTGGGGTCGATGAACATGCGCGAGCCGGGCATCTTCCAGGCGCGCTCGCTCACCGGCATGGTCTGCTCCAGGCTGATCTTCTTGTTGCGCAGCGCATCGAACACCACATAGCCGGTCATCAGCTTGGTCAGCGATGCCTGCTCGACCGGCGCATCCACATCCTTGGCCGCCAGGATCTGGCCGGTGGTCACGTCAAACAGCAGGTAGTTGCGCGCCGCGATCTCGGGCGGCTGGGGCGCTGCCAATTGGGCAAAGGCCAGGGTGGGCGCCAGCAGCGCTGCTGCAGCCCAGTTACGCAGGGTGGGCATCAAGCTCGATTTCATGTCGTTCAACTCTTAGAAACAAGTGCCTGCAGCGCATGAAGACTGGCCGCAGGATATCAAAAACAATAGCAATACTACACCACCGTCACAAGGCGGGGGCCAGCAGGTGCCGCGTGACCAGGCCTTTGAGAAGCGGTAATTGTCCGTGGAAAAAATGCCCGCCTCCGGGCACAACCGTAACCGGTAGTATCTGAGGCCGTGCCCAGTCCATCACCGCAGCGAGCGGCACCGTGTCATCGGCTTCGCCATGTACCACCAGGGTGCGCTCATGGGCTTCGGGCGGCAAGGTCGCCACCGTAAAGCGCGATGCGGCCGTGCCCACGAACACCGCCTTGTCGATCTGGCGTTGGGGCCAAAGTTCCGCCAAGGCATGGCTCATCACAAAGGAGCCAAAAGAAAAGCCCGCCAGCGCCAGATTGCCCTGGGGCGCGAGCTGCTCGACAACGGCCAGAAAATCCTCGCGCTCGCCCCGGCCCTCGTCATAGCTGCCCGCCGACTGGCCGACACCGCGAAAGTTGAAGCGCAGCGCCGTCCAGCCGCTGGCCACAAAGGCCCGCGCCAGGGTCTGCACCACCTTGTTGTCCATCGTGCCGGCAAACAGCGGATGAGGGTGGGCAATGATGGCCGTGCCGCGCTGCGCGCCATCGGGGCTGGCGGCCAGATCGCGGGCCACTTCCAGAATGCCGGCCGGCCCATGGATGGTGAAACGTTCGGTTTGCGCGTTCATGCTGCGGTCTACTCCATGGCGGGCCACCCACCGCCTGCAGCGGCAGTGGCGCCCTGTGTCTATGCGGGAAAAAGTCGGGGGAGGATGCAGGCGCGCGCTCAGCGGCCCACGTCGGGCGGGGTCAGCAAGCGCTCGACCACCTTGCCGTTCTTCAGGTGCGACTCGACGATCTCATCGATATCGTCATTGTCGATATAGGTGTACCAGACGCCTTCGGGGTAGACCGCCATGATGGGCCCGCCTGCGCAGCGGTCCAGGCAGCCGGCCTTGTTGACGCGCACCTTGCCCGGTCCGCTCAAGCCCTCGGCTTTGACGCGGGCCTTGCAGTGGTCAAACATGTCCTTGGCGCCATGGTGGGCACAGCTGTCTTCACCGTTGACGCGGTCATTGAGGCAGAAGAACACGTGGTGCTGGTAGTACTGGCCGTCGTTGCCAGGTTTTTGCTCGCTCATGCCAAGCTCTCTTCGAATGCGATCCCCCATTGTGGCAGCTTGGCGCCCGCCTGGCGCCCAGAGGCCGCAATACTGCCACGGGCTACTGCGTTTAGCCTTGCTCGGGCGGGGTGCCGGAGGCCGCGTGCTGGTGCAGCCGTTGGCGCCGGCGCGCCGCTACCACAGCAGGCAGCCGGCCCAGGCGCAGCAGCACATAGGCGATCACCGCAAACGGCCACAGCCAGCTGAGCCACTGCCCCAGGCCAAAAAAGCGGATAAAGCGCCCCTGTTCCCAGGACTGCAAGGCATCGGCGTAGTAAGGATTGGGCGGCGATTGGTTGAGCAGGTTGACATCGATCATCAAGCCCATCAGCAGCAACAGCACGCAGTAGCGGCGCGGCAGGCCCACCTGCAGCAGCGCCAGCGACACGGCCAGCGCAATGCCCAGGCGCGTGGTCTGGTCCAGCCAGTCCCAGGCATAGGCCGGCCCGTAGCTCAGCGAAGACGACAGCGCCGAGACGGCAATGCCGCTCAGCACCACCAGCGCCACCATGGCCATGCGCCGCGTCACGCTGCCCATCACGCTGAAGGCCAGCCAGCAGGGAATCAGCAGGCCCAGCAGCACGGCCATCAGCTGGCCGATGGGCGACAGCGGCTCGGTGGCCTGCATGAAGTTGGGCATCCAGTGCTCGAAGGCCGAGTTCTCCAGCATGTCGACCAGCCACATCTCCAGCCGGTCAAAGACCTGGCCCAGGCCAAAGGGCTGCGCGGCCGGGAACAGCAAGGCCAGCGGCCACAGCATCAGCAGCACGATGGCGCCACGCGCATCGGCATCGAACCAGCGTGCCCGCACATCGCGCCAGCGCCGCAAGATACCCAGCCAGGCCAGCAAGGGCACGGCCAGCGCGCCCAGCAAGGTGCCGATGCTGTTGAGCAGCCAGTCCATGTTGCTGGACACCCTTAGCGGCAGAAAAATCTGCAGGAACTCCATCGCAAGCGACAGCAGGCTGCCCACGCACAAGGCCCAGAACCAGCCCGTCCTGACCCAGCCATGGCGCCACCAACCCAGGCTCAGCAGCAAGCCCAGCGGCGCATAGCCGGCCACATTGATCCAAACATCGAACCAGGTCCAGTACGGCGGCGGGATGCGGGCGAGCAAGAACTCCGCCGGCGAGATGCCCTGGGTGCGCCAGCCGGCAAAGGGAAAGAGGCTGGCAAAGACGATCAGCGCCACATACACCGGCACCAGCGGCCAGGCGATGGTGCGGTGTTCGCCGGCCGGGGCAGGCTCTTGCAGGCTGAGGGGTGCGGAGCGGCTGTCAGGCATGGTGCGTAGGCCCTGGTGCGCAGATCGTTGTCCGTGATGGGCTACCCAAGTGTGCGCGAATTAAAAGGGTTTGACGACGACCAGCACCACGATGATGACCATGGCAACCACCGGTACCTCGTTGAACCAACGGTACCAGACATGCGAATGCCGGTCCGTGCCATTGGCGATCTTGCGCAGCAGCACGGCGCAGGCGTGGTGGTAGCCAATGACCAGCAGCACAAAGAACAGCTTGGCATGCAGCCAGCCGCCAGCACCGCGCCACCAACCCAGCCACAGCCACAGGCCCAGGCCCAGCGCCAGCACCGCAATCATCGTCATGAAGCGCAGGAGCTTGCGCGCCATCAGCAGCAGGCGCTCGCGCTCGGCCTGCGAGTCGGCCGGCACCATGGCCAGGTTCACGAAGATCCGGGGCAGGTAGAACAGGCCCGCAAACCAGCTGGCCACAAACACGATATGAAAGGCTTTGATCCACAGCATGAGCATGCGCCACAGTGTAGTGGCTGGCACGATGGCCCAGCGCTGGACCCCGGCTTAAAAGCGGTCCGATGCTGCGCGCAAGCCCGGCCTTGATCTGGCGCAAGCCCGGCACAAGCCCAGCGGCCATTCCTCCATGCCCAGCGCAGTCTCTCGGGCCCGCGCTGTGCAGCCTGCCGTTGATCTGGCGCACAATTGCTGCATGCATCTGTCCAGCCCCACCCCCTTTCCCCACAACCGTCCGCGCCGTCTGCGCCGCGACTCCTTCACCCGCAACCTGGTCCGCGAGAACGTGCTCACCCCGCACGACTTCATCTACCCGGTCTTTGTGCATGAAGGACAAGGCAAGCGCGAGCCCGTGCTGTCCATGCCCGGCGTCGACCGCCTGAGCCTGGACCTGTTGCTGCCGGTGGCCGAGCAGTGTGTGGCGCTGGGCATTCCGGTGATGGCCCTCTTCCCCCAGATCGACACGGCGCTCAAGACCCCCGACGGCAAGGAGGCGCTCAACCCCGATGGCCTGATCCCGCGCGTGGTGCGGGCGCTGAAAAAGGAATTCCCCCAGCTGGGCGTGATGACCGATGTGGCGCTCGACCCCTACACCAGCCACGGCCAGGACGGCCTGCTCGACGAGACCGGCTACATCCTCAATGACGAGACCGTCGAGATCCTCGTGGGCCAGGCGCTCAACCATGCCGAGGCCGGTGTCGACATCGTCGCCCCCAGCGACATGATGGACGGCCGCATTGGCGCGATCCGCGAGGCCTTCGAATCCCAGGGCCACATCTACACCCGCATCATGGCCTACAGCGCCAAGTACGCCAGCGCCTTCTACGGCCCCTTCCGCGATGCGGTGGGCACACGCGGCGCGCTGGGCAAGGCCGACAAGAACGTCTACCAGATGGACCCTGCCAACACCGACGAGGCGCTGCGCGAAGTGGCGCAGGACCTGGCCGAGGGCGCCGACATGGTGATGGTCAAGCCCGGCATGCCCTACCTGGATGTGGTGCGCCGCGTCAAGGACGAGTTCAAGGTGCCCACCTTTGCCTACCAGGTCAGCGGCGAGTACGCGATGCTCAAGGCCGCCGCCCAGAACGGCTGGCTCGACCATGACCAGGTGATGATGGAGTCGCTGCTGGCCTTCAAGCGGGCCGGTGCCGATGGCATCCTGACCTATTTCTCGCTGGACGCCGCGCGCTGGCTCAAAGAGAAAAACTGATAGCAAAAATACCAGGACGGGCTTGCACAGGCCCGTTTTTTTTGCCATGCTGCGCCTGAACCGAGCGAGGAATTCCGGTGAGTACACCCAGCAGCATCCGCATCTTTCACATCATCGGCAACGAGGCCAGCGAGCTGGCCGCCGTGCCCTATGAACTCCCCGACAAAGGCTTTTTGTGGCTGGCCTGCACGCGCGGTTACTTCAGCGAGCAGCTGGGCAGCCTGCAGCTGGCGCTGCAAAAGCTCAGCGGCGCGCCCCTGGTCGATCTGCATGTCTCCGACCTGCTCAATGCCCAGCTCCCCTCCCACTACGACTACACCTCGCAGTACGACCTGCTGGTGATACGGCGCCTGGCCAGCACCCCTTCGCAGGCGGGCACCGCCGCCTTGGCCGCCGCCCGGCGCACCGCCGCTGCCAAGCCCATCAATGAGGCGCCCCACATCAGCACCATCCCGGTCGGCTTTGCCGCCTGGGAGCGGGTGCTGCTGTCGGTGCACCCCGAGGACTGCACCGTGCGCGACGCCTATGCCCGGCGCCTGCTGCAGTTTGCCAAGGCCGGCGCGCCCGCCCCGCAGGATGCCAATGCGCCCGACCTGGGCCAGATATCGCATGCCACGCAAGAGCGCCTGGCACGCGAGGACAAGGCCTTTCGCAACCCCGGCAGCAGCCCCACACCGGGCGGCCTGCAGCCCATCCGCCTGCCCATGTCCCCGGCCGATCTGATGATGCGCGTGGTCAACATCATTGTGGACAACTACCTGGACCTGCGCCGCGAACTCTCGCGCCACCTGGACCAGTGGCAAAGCGCGCTGCTGTCGCCGCGCAAGCGCATTGCCAACTGGCAGGCGCTGCTCGAAGCGCGCCTGTCCCTGCACCAGCTCGACGAGATCTGCGAGGACCAGCGCGCGGCCGTGCAGGACTGGGTCGATGCGCTGGAGACCTGGCCCCAGCCCGAGGCGCCCAGCGCCCAGCGCGAGCTCGAAGCGCTCAAGGTGCGCAGCCGCGATGTGCTCGAACACATAGAGCGCGTGGTGCACCATGTGCGCCGGCTGGAGCAAAGCACCGAGACCGCCGTGCAGATGCATTTCTCGGTCCAGAGCAACCGTGCCAACGACATCATGCGCACGCTCACCACCATCACCGCCATCTTCCTGCCGCTCAACCTGATTGCCGCGATCTTTGGCATGAACTTCGAGTTCATCCCGCTCATCCACAAGGAAGACGGCTTTTGGTGGGCGATGGGCGTGATGGCCTGCATCACCGTGGCGCTGATCGGCTTTTTCTCGTACAAACGCTACCTGACCCGCACGGGTAGATAGCGCTTGCACCGCTGCTGGACGGCTTACTGGCCCAGATCAATGCGGTAGACCGCGCGCTGTGTGCCCGTGCCGTCATCGGCCTTGTCCAGCGAGACATTGGCCAGGCCCGCGGCCTGGGCGACCGACAGCGCGTTGGCCGCCGACGTGAACAGCACCTTGCCGGCCGTTGGCGTCTTGGCAAAGCGCCAGCTGTGGGCAGCGCCGTTGGCTGCGCGGGTCACCTGCGGGTGCTCCTTGATGTACGAGATCACCACATCGCGGTTGGCATCGGGCGAGGCATAGATCGTGGCGCGGCCATCGAGCTCCGGCAGAAAGCTCTTGCCGCTGGTGGCGCGGTAGTTGTTGGTGGCAATCACAAAGTCCTGCGCCGGGTCGATGGGCGCGCCCCTGTACTGCAGATCCACGATGCGGCTGCCGATGGGCTGGGTCACATCGATCTGGTAGCGCATGTCGGCGGTGGTGAACATGTCGAAGTTGTAGCCGGGGAAGCTGCTGATCAGCCACTGGTCTGCGGTGGCAGCCGGGTCGATGCGGTTGAAGCGCTGGGCAGCGGCCTCCAGCCAGCGCTTGATCTGCGCGCCGTTCACCTTTACCGCGTAGACGGTGTTGGGGTAGAGGTAGAGGTCGGCCGCGTTGTAGATCGCCAGCGGGCCGGCGGCCACATCGGTGTAGTCCGCACCGCCCTGGAAGCCCGACTTGAAAGGCGCGCTTACCGACAGCACCGGCAGCTGCGCGTACTGCGGCAGATTGGCCTGCACATAGCGCTGCACATAGTCCTGCTGCGCCTGGTTGACCAGCTGGATCGCGCCGGGGTCGCCCACATCGGCAAACTGCGTGCCCATGCGAAAGTCCGTCTGGCCCACCGGCGTTTTCACATAGCTGATCGCCGCCTGGTGCTGGCTCTTCACCACCGGTGCAATGCTGCTGTCAACGGCCACATAGCTGGTCTTGCCTGCGGCATCCTTGCCGGTGGTGGTGCTGCGCAGCTCCGACTTGCTCTGCGTCTTGTCCACGCTCCAGGCCTTGCCGTCCCACTTCAGCGCCAGCGCCACCACGCCCAGCGCCTTGCCCCAGCTGCTGGCCATCACCGCCGGCACGCCGTTGATGGTGCCGGCCTTGTTGTCGACCCCCGCCATGCTGAATGCCGGTTGCGCGGCCGTGTCGGGGAACACGCTGTGCTGGTGGCCCATCACCATCGCATCGATGCCCGCCACCTGGCTCAGGTAGAGGCCCGGGTTCTCCATGTCGGCGCGGTATTCCGAGGCGTCCAGGCCGCCGTGCAGCAGCGCCACAACGATGTCGGCGCCCTTGCTGCGCAGCTCGGGTACATACTTTTGCGCGGCCTCGACGGCGCCGGTCACCTGCACCTTGCCTTCCAGATGGCGCTTGTCCCAGCCGAGGATGCCGGGCGTGGTAAAGCCGATTACGCCGATCTTGATGGGCAGCTTGACGGCCTTGCCGTCGCTGTCGGTGCCGCTGATCTCGCGCTCCAGCACCACATAGGGCGACACCAGCGGGGCCTTGGTCTGGCTGCTGAGCACATTGGCCAGCGCCATCGGGTAGCCATTGCCCGCGCACTTCTTGCTGGCATCGACGCCATCGACCTGGAGGCCGCCACCGAGCACCTGGTTGAGAAAGGGCAGACCATAGTTGAACTCATGGTTGCCCAAGGTGCCGGCATCGAACTTGAACACGGCCATGGCCTTGTACATCGACAGCTGCTGGTCGCAGGCAATCGGCGCCACCTGCGCCTCGTAGTCGGCCAAGGCGGTGCCCTGGATGGTGTCGCCGTTGTCCACCAGCAAGGTATTGGCAAAGTCGCTGCGCGCCTGGCGGATCAGGGTGGCCGTGCGCTCAAAGCCATACGAGGGGTCATCGGCCAGTTTGAAGTAGTCGTAGCTGCGGATGTTGAAGTGCAGGTCGGTGGTCTCCAGCACCGCCAAGGTGGCGGTCGCCGATTTGGCGCTGCTGGAGCCGCCACCGCCGCAGGCCGTCAGCATGGCGGCAGCGGCCAGCGCGGCCAAGGGAAGCGGTGCCATCCGCAGATCGGCGGCACGGAAAAAGGGGGTGCGCATGGTGTTTGTCGTTGAAAGTGAGCGATGCGCGCATCATCTGCAGCCCCCATGACGACGGTGTTACGAAGACCCCCCGAAAATGCAACAAAGCCTTGCAGGCTCAGAACCTGCAAGGCTTGGTGCGGCGCTAGGCGGGAGTGACCGCTCAGCCTACATGCTTGGCAAAAAAGGCCATGCTGCGCGCCCGTGCGGCGGCCGATGCCGCTGCATCGTAGGAGCCGCGCTGGTCACAGTTGAAGCCGTGGTCGGCCGCGTAGACATAGACCTCGGCCTCGGGGTGGGCGCTGCGGAAGGCATCCACCGACGCCAGCGAGATCCAGTGGTCCTTGTCGCCAAAATGGGCCATCACCGGGCAATGCGGCTGGCGCGCGATCTCGTCGCCGGTGGTCATGCCGCCGCCGTAGTAGGGCACCGAAGCCGACAGGCCCTGGAGCTCGCAGGCTGCGCGCCAGGCCAGCAGACCGCCCCAGCAAAAGCCGGTGATGCCGACCTTGCCGCCGCTGCGGCGTGCGCCCTCGTCAATCGCGGCCTGCAGGTCCAGCAGCACGCCAGGGGCCACGGCGGGCGCTTCGGCAGCGGCCTTCAGGGCCACACCGGCCTGCATGTCGGCCTCGCTGTAGCCCAGGTCCACACCGGGCTTGACGCGGGCAAACGTGGCGGGCGCAATCGCCACATAGCCGCTTTGGGCAATGCGGTCCGCCACCGAGCGGATGTGCGAGTTGACACCAAAGATCTCCTGCACCACTACGATGGCGCCGCGTGCTTTGCCTTCAGGCTCGGCGATATAGGCGGGAAACACCTGGCCGTCGGCCGAGGTCAGATCTACAAAATGTCCCATAGCGATCACTCCTTGCTAAACAGATTCGACAGATGCGAGATGCGGGGGCCTGGTCGATTATGGCGTTGCGCAGGCCGCTGCCGGTGCCGGACGCGCCAGCATCGTCAGCCAGGCGGCCACCAGCAACAAGGCCAGCCCGCCATAGACCGCCGCCAGGCCCAAGCCGGTCTGCGGGTTCACCAGGTGGATGCCCAAGGACGCGAGCAGCGAGGTCAGCAAAAAGGCCAGACCACCGGCGATACCGCCCGACAAGGCAGCGTGTTTAGGGAACATCGACAGCACATTGGCAAAGTGGATATTGAACACCAGGCCCGCCGCCACATGGATGCAAAAGGCGACGGCCGCCATCACTTCCAGCGATGGCCAGGACGCGGGCAGCCAGGTTGTCAGCGCCAGCAGTGCGATGAAACCGGCCATCGCCAACAGCGCAGCCTGGTGCTTGGCCGCCAGCGAGCGCGCCATCGCCGCACGGGCGATCAGGCCGCCGCCCATCCAGGCCAGGCCCATCAGCAGCGCCAACGACCCCGTCGTCGTGGGCGGGCGGTGGTACACGGTCTCGACGATAAAGGGCGAGGCCATGCTCCAGCCCATCACCATCGCATACGCAGCGCTGACGCAGAGCACGCCGCGCGCAAAGGCGCGGTTGCGCATGATCTCCCAGGCCCGGCTGGCCACTTCACGGGGACGGATAGGCTGGGGCTGGGCGAGGGTCTCGCCGCCGCCCAGCAGCTCCAGCACCAGCGCAACCACCGAGAACACGGCCAGCACCACAAAGTTGGCGCGCCAGCCCCAGTGGGTCTGCACAAAGCCGCCAATAAAAGGCGCGCAGATGGGCCCCAGCGACCAGACCACGGTCATCCAGGTCAGGTAGCGCTGCAGCGCCGGGCCCCGGAACACATCGACAAAAAAGGTGCGCTTGCCGACCACGGCGACGGCGCCCAGCAGGCCTTGCAGCAGGCGCAGCGCGCAGATGACCACGATGTCGTCGCTGACGGCAATGGCCGCGCTCGACAGCGCAAACAGGGCCAGCGCCACCATCGTGGGCCGCCAGCGGCCAAAGCGGTCCAGCAGCACGCCCACCACCAGCTGGCCCAGGCCATAGCCGGCGATGAACAAGGTCAAGGTCAGCTGGATCTGGGAGGCGGTGCCGCCCAGGCTCTGGGCCATGGCGGGCATCGAGGGCAGGTAGATATCGGTGCCGATGCCCGACAGGGGGATCAGCAAAAAGGCCAGAAAAACGCCGAATGTGGCGTTGTCAGCAGTGATTCTTCGCATGGGAGTCCGCGCCTGAAAATAAACAGGGCGCCAGTGTGTTATGTTTTTTAGACTGGTACAAGATTCTGCTTAGCCTAGGCTTGGAAGGCCTATACTGCACTGCACCATTGCCGCTACCCTAACCGCCCATGACCATGCTTGCAGCCACCCCCACCCATGCCCCGCCTGCCGTTGCGGCCTCTGTCCCCTCGCAGGAGCTGGGCCACTTTCTGCGCGCCCGGCGCGAGAGCCTGTCGGCCGCGGCCATGGGCCTGGCGCGCCATGGCCGGGTGCGCACCCCGGGCCTGCGGCGCGAAGAGGTCGCCCAGCTCGCCGGCATTGGCGTGACCTGGTACACCAAGCTCGAACAGGGCCGCGAGGTGCAGCCCTCGCGCCAGGCGGTGGAGGCCATCGCCCGCGCGCTGCAATGCAATGACGACGAACTGCGCCACCTGCTGGTGCTGGCGGGCATCAAGCTCGACCAGCCCGCCGCCAGCGTGCTCGACGCACCGGGCTGCCTGCACCGGCAGTTGCTCGACAAGATGCTGCCCTACCCGGCCCAGATGCAAAGCGCTGCCTTTGACCTGCTCGACGCCAATGCCGCCTATGAGCGGCTGATGGGCGTATCGCTGCAGCAGCTGCCCGCGCTCGAGCGCAACTGCCTGCACATGAACCTGTTCAACCCGCAGTGGCAGCGCGTGATGCGCCATGAGCCCCAGGCCATCGAGCGCATGGTGGCCATGTTCCGCGCGGCCTACACCCAGCAAAGTGGCGACCCGGCGATAGCCCAGCGGCTGGACTACTTTCTGGCGCAGTCGCCGGTCTTCCGCAACGCCTGGGAGCGCTACCAGGTGCGCAGCCCGGAGAACAACGAAAAGACCTTTGACCACCCTGTTGTCGGCATCTTCCACCTGCGCCAGACCTACTGGTGGTCGGCCCCGCGCAACGGCATGCGCATGGTGGTCTACCTGCCCGTCAGCGACCAGGACGCCGAGACGCTGGACCGGCTGGCCGCGCTGCCCGCGCCTTGAATGCCGCCTGGGCATGCGGCGCAAGCTCGCCTAAGATAGGGCCTCGTAAGATAGGGCCTCTTTTGTGAGCCTCCATGCCATGACCTCAATCGTCCTTATCACCGGTGCCAGCCGTGGCATCGGTGCCGCCACTGCCGTCCTGGTCGCCCAGCATGGCTGGGATGTAGCCGTGAACTACAGCAGCAATGAAGCAGCGGCCCAGGCCGTGGTGCAGGCGGTGCAGGCCCTGGGCCGCCGCGCCATCGCCGTGCAGGCCGATGTGGCCGATGAGGGCCAGGTGTTGGCGATGTTTGCGCGCGTGGACAGCGAGCTGGGGCGCATCACGGGGCTGGTCAACAACGCCGGCGTGGTGGACCGCGCCCAGCGCCTGCAGGACATGGACATGGCGCGCTGGCGCCGCATGTTCGATACCAATGTGCTGGGCAGCTTTCTCTGCGCCCGCGAAGCGGTACGCCGCATGAGCACCGCCGAAGGCGGCGCGGGCGGCAGCATCGTCAATGTCTCGAGCCGGGCTGCCTGCCTGGGCTCGGCCCACCAGTATGTGGACTATGCGGCGTCCAAAGCCGCCATCGACACCATGACCCTGGGCCTCGCCCATGAGGTGGCCGCGCAAGGCATACGCGTCAACGGCGTGCGCCCGGGCCTGATCGAGACCGATATCCACGCCAGCGGCGGCCAGCCCGACCGCGTGCAGCGGCTGTCGGCCGGCGTGCCGCTGGGGCGCGGCGGCACCGCAGACGAAATCGCCCAGGCCATCTACTGGCTGATGTCCGAGCACAGCAGCTACTGCACCGGCTCCTTCATCGATGCCGGCGGCGGCCGCTAGGCCACCCGTTCTGACGGAACCCACCATGCACCCTGCTCCCCATGTTCTGCTGCTGGAAGACGATCCAGCCATTGCCCGCACCGTCTGCTATGCGCTCGAGCGCGATGGCATCGGCTGCACCCATAGCCTGTTGCTGGCCGATGCCTGCGCGCAGTGGGCCAGTGGCCATTTTGATGCGCTGCTGCTCGATGTGGGCCTGCCCGATGGCAATGGCCTGGACTGGTGCCGCCAGCTGCGCGCCAACGGCTCGCCCGCGCCCATCCTGGTGCTCAGCGCCCGGGGCGAAGAGGTGGACCGGGTACTGGGCCTGGAGCTGGGCGCCGATGACTACCTGAGCAAGCCCTTCAGCCCGCGCGAGCTGGTGGCCCGCACCCGCGCGTTGCTGCGCCGTGCCCAGCAATTTGCGCCGGCGCCGGCCAGCGCCAGCAGCGCCCCACCCCATGCCGCCAGTGCTGCCTTCCAGGTCGATGAGGCGGGCCAGTGCGTGCGCTTGCAGGGCGTGCTGCTGGACCTGACGCGGCGCGAGTTCCAGCTGCTCAGCAGCCTGCTGGCCGCGCAGGGCCGCATCCTCAGCCGCAACCATCTGCTCGATGCCGTCTGGGGCCTGCACAGCGACAGCACCGACCGCACGGTGGACACCCACATCAAGACCCTGCGCGCCAAGCTGCGCACCGTGGTGGCCGACCGCGACTTCATCACCACGCACCGCGGCATGGGCTACAGCCTGCGCGATGGCGACTGAGGACCGGCCATGCGTCTGGGGATCCGCCTGCTGTTTGCGTTCTTCCTGATCAACGGGCTGGCGGCCTTTTTTGTGCTGCGCGTGTTCATGGCCGAGATCAAGCCCAGCGTGCGCAAGGTGACCGAAGACACCCTGGTCGAGACCGCCTACCTGCTGGCCGCGCAGGCCAGCGATGACCTGGCCGATGGAAAGCTGGGCAGCGGTAGCGGCAGCAGCACCAGCCGCTTTGCCCAGCAGGTGCAGGCCGCCTTCCAGCAACCGCTGCGGGTGTGGATCTGGGACACGCGCAAGGCCACGCTGGACCTGCGCGTGACCGTGACCAATGCCCAGGGCCGCGTGCTGTTCGATTCTGCCGGCCAGGATGTGGGGGCCGACTACGCGCGCTGGCGCAATGTGGCGCTCACCTTGCGCGGCGAATACGGCGCCCGCACCTCACGCGAAGTGGCCACCGACGAGGCCACCAGCGTCATGTATGTCTCCGCGCCCATCGTGCGGGATGGCGCCATCGTCGGCGTGCTCACCGTCTCCAAGCCAGCCAATGCGGTGCAAAGCATCATCGACAGCAGCGAAAGCAAGATGCTGCGCGGCGGTGTGCTGTTTTTGCTGCTGTCGGCGGCCGTCGGCTTTGCCATCACCTGGTGGCTGGTGGTACAGGTGCGCAAGCTGCGCAGCTATGCCCAGCAGGTGCAGGGCCCCACCTTGCAGGAGGCCCAAAGCAGCCGCATCACCCGCGCGCCCAAGACACCCGAGGTGCCCGATGTTCCCGGCGAGCTGGGTGACCTGGCCCAGGCCATGGATTCGATGCGCCGGCGCCTGGAAGGGCGCGACTACATCGAAGGCTATGTGCGCGCGCTCACGCATGAGCTCAAAAGCCCGGTCGCCGCCATCCGGGGCGCGGGTGAGCTGCTGCAGGACGAGCTGCCCGCCGCCGACCGCGCGATGTTTGCCCAGCAGGTGGTGGACCAGAGCCTGCGCCTGCAAAACCTGATCGACCAGCTGATGCAGCTGAGCCAGCTGGAGCAGCGCAGCGCGCTGGCTACGGCCAGCCAGCACACCAGCCTGCGCGCCTGCGCCGAGCAGGCCATCGCGCAGCTGCAGGCCACCGCCACGCAAAAAGGCATTCAGCTGCTGCTGCAAGGCAATGACAGCCAGGGCGCCTGGGATGCGGCCCTGGTCACGCTGGCGATCAGCAACCTGCTGGCCAATGCGCTGGATTTCTCGCCCGCGCACAGCCAGATCGTGTTGACCTTGGCGCCTCAGCGCCTGAGCGTGCAGGACAGCGGCCCGGGCGTGCCGGCCAGCCTGCTGCCCCGCCTGGGCGAGCGCTTCTTCACCACGCCGCGCCCCAACGGCGAGCGCAGCGGCAGCGGGCTGGGCCTGTCCATCGTGCAGCGCATCATGCTGCTCCATGGCGGCCGGCTGCAGTTTGCCAACACCCAGCCCGGCCTGCGCGCCAGCCTCGATTTCTCGGCCCAGGACTGAGCCCTTCAGCCGCAGGCCGCTGCACTTCACACTGCCTTCACAGACTTCATGCTCGGCTCACCGGGGCCGCTGACACTCGCCGCACCGATACACAGAGCAACGAGGAATGCATGAAAAACAGACTGGTGCAAAAGGCCCTGAGCCTGGCCATCACCATGGCGCTTTTGCTGGTGGCGCTGATGATGATCAGCGATGTGGTGCGCGACCGCATCTACAACCGCGACCGCGCGGTACAAAGCGTGGTCAACAGCACCGCAGGGTCGCAGACCCTGTTTGGCCCGGTGCTGGCCCAGCGCTGCAGCCGTGAAGTCAGCGGCAAGGACAGCGAAGGGCGAGTGGAGACCCGGCTGGTCAGCTTTCAGCGCTATGCGCTGCCCGATGAGATCAGCCACCAGACGCGGGCCGAGATGCAGCCGCGCGCACGCGGCCTCTACCAGGTCAACACTTTCCTCATGCACGACAAGCTGGTCGCCCGCTTTGCGCCCGGCAACCAGCTGCAAGGCAAGCCCGAGGGCGGTGCCGTGCGCCACTGCGATGCGCCGCGCCTGGTCCTGCCGCTCAGCGATCCGCGCGGTATCCGCAGTGCGACTTTGCAGGTCGATGGCAAGCCGCTGCCACTGGAGCCGGGCACCGGCCACGGCGTCTACACCCGGGGCCTGCAGACCAAGCCCCTGACGGCCGCCAGTGGCAACGACAGCAGCGCCATCGAAGTGGTCGTGCTGCTGCAGCTGATGGGCACCGAGCGCCTGGCCTTTGTGCCGCTGGGCGGCACCAACCAGGTCAGCATGCAGGCCGACTGGCCCCATCCCTCGTTTGGTGGCAACTTTCTGCCGCTCAGCCGCGAGATCAGCGACCAGGGCTTCAACGCCAGCTGGAGCATCCCGGCGCTGGCCTCATCGGCGCGCCAGGCCTTTGTGCAGGAGCGCTCGCTGTGCAGTCTGGGCACGCCCGACACCAACTACCCCTACGCGACCGAAGAAAGCCAGTGCCTGGAGCAGTTCGGCACCAGCTTCATCGACCCGGTCAACCCCTATAGCCTGAGCGACCGCGCCACCAAGTACGGCCTGCTCTTTGTCGTGCTGACCTTTGTCGCCGTCGCCATGTTCGAGGTGCTCAAAAAGCTGCGCGTACACCCGGTGCAGTACCTGCTGGTGGGCTCGGCGCTGTGCATTTTCTTCCTGCTCCTGATCAGCCTGTCCGAGCACCTGGGCTTCAGCCAGGCCTATGCCATCGGCGCGGGCGCCTGCGTGCTGCTGCTGGGCTACTACGCCAGCCACATCCTGGGCAGCCTGCGGCGCGGCCTGCCGTTTGCCGCGCTGATTGCGCTGATGTATGGCCTGTTGTTTGTGCTGCTGCAGCTCGAACAAACCGCGCTGGCCGTTGGCTCGCTCGCGCTGTTTGCCGTGCTGGCGATCGTGATGGTGGCGACGCGCAAGGTCGACTGGTATGCCTTTGGCAAAGGGGACGCCCCCGAGCCAATTCCCACCCCCGCCCCCAAGACCTTTGCCCCACGCCCCCAGGAGAGCGCATGAACACCGACACCGGCATGGAACAGCAACGCCAGCAATGGCGCCAGGCCCAGCACCAGATGAGCCGCAGCCAGTTGCGCGCACTGCGTGACCAGTGGCTGGAGCGTGGCAGCCAGCTGCCGCTGCAGGCCAATGCCCGGCGCCTGATGTGGCTGCGGCTGCGCTGCTCGCTGTTGCTGGCGCAGCAGCGGTTCTGAACGTCTCGTCACCACCCAAAGCAACAAGGCAGCCCGAGGGCTGCCTTGTTGCTTTCTTAAAAATGAGGGCCTACTTGGTGGGCGATGCGCCGCTGCCCCGGCTGATGGCACGCAAGCGAGCTTCCGGCGACAGGCCGCGCACGCACTGCACATTGGCATCGCCCAGCAGGCTGTCGCACTTGCGGATGGCGGTGTCCAGATCGGCTTCGCGCTGGCGCTCGGCCTCGCTCTTGGGCGGCGTGAAGATGGACACCTCGCTGGCCGCCTGCTGGTGCGCATCCTGGATGCCGGCTGCGCGCTTTTGCTTGGCCTCGCGCAGGCAGTCCTGCTGCGCGCTCTTGCTGTCCTTGTCGTTGCCGGCATGGCGGGTCTTGCAGTCCTCGACCGCCAGCGCATGGCGCCGGTCCACCTGGGCGGCCAGGGCCTTGAAGCGGTTGTTGCCGCTGGGGTGGCGCTGCGCCTGCAGCTGGGCAGCGTCCACCGCGTGCTGGGTATCGGCCTCGACCGTGCAGCGGCGCTGCGCAGCTGATCCAGCGGCCAGGCGCTTGCAATGGGCCAGGGCTTTTTCAGCGCGTGCATCCAGCTGGGCTACGGCCTCGCGGTAGGCATCGTCGTCCATCTCGGCGGCCAGCAGCGGCACCACCGCCATGGCGCCCAGCACCCAGGCGGCCGACGCGCGCCACAGCGGGCGCCTCCATCCCCCGGGCATCAGCGCTTCTGTTGGCGCAGCCAGGTATCGAGCTGCTGGGCCACCTGGTCGGTGGCCGAGGCCAGTGCGGCGGCGGCACCGGCCGCATCGGGGCTGGCGGCGGGCTGCTGGGCCTGGAACACCTGCTGGGCCAGCCAACGCTCACCCTTGGGAGTGATTTCGCTCAGCGTCGCGCGGATGCGCAGCACGCCCTGGCTGGACTGGGCCGAATCGAAGACCTGGCTGAAATCCACCACTTCGAGGCGCAGCATCGCCGGGTAGCCGGTCTTGCGCAGCAGCTGGGTGGCACCATCGTCATCGAGCACCACGGCGCGCTGGCCGCTGAGCACATCGCGCATGCGCTGCTGGATCAGCTGCATGGCCGGCAGCACCCAACTGGCCTGGGTGTAGGGCCGCAGCTCGCGCACATCGGCATAGGCCAGGCGGTAGTAGATGGCAGCGCTGGCATCGGGCACGCCAGCGGCGCGCACATTGGCCAGCACCAGCGGCTCGGCACCGGGGGGGGGGGGGGGGGGGGGGGGGGGGGGGGGGGGGGGGGGGGGGGCCGGGCGGGGGCGGGCCGGCGGGGGGGGGGGGGGGGGGGGGGGGGGGGGGGGGGGGGGGCCGGGGGCGCCCATTGGCCCCCCCCCCGGCGCGGGGCCCCGGGCGCCCCCGGCGGGGGGCCCCCCGGGGGGGGCGCCCGGGCCAAAGTCATAACGGGCGACGGGTTGGGGCTTTTGCGGCAGGGCCGAGCAAGCGGCCAGCACCGCCACGGACGCAGCCACCAGGGCTGCGCGGCCCGCGCCTTGCAGGCGGCGGACCCAGGGCGCACGCAGGGAAGTAGAAATCATGGCATCCATCCTATCGGCCGCTGCCTGCGGCGGCAGGGGCTACAAAACCTGGCTCGCCAGGGCCCGGCAGCGCATTGGAGCTGCCATAAATCAGAGACTGCGGGTTGTTCTTGAACGCATCGGCCGTATCGCCCATGCGGCGTGCGGCCGAGCCCACGTCATGCATGGTGCGGCCCATCGCCGGCAAGGTGCTGCGGTTGAAGTTGTCGGCCGCATCGCTCACCTTCTCGACCGCCTGGCCCATCTGGTCGACCACGCCGCCCTTGGCCGCCAGGCTGCCCACTGCCGTGCTCACGTCATTGGAGGTCTTCTGGATACCCGCCAGTGTCTTGCGCGTATCCTGCGCGATGGCAGGAAGGCTGGCGAGGGCCGGGTCGAGCTTGGTATCGACCGTCACCATCAGGCGCTTGCTCAGCTGCTCCAGGCTCTGCGCTGCCTGGCCCAGGCTCTTCATGCTGTCCACCAGCACCTGCTGGTTGTCCTCGCTGAGCAGGTCGTTGACCTTGCGCGTCGCGTCTTCCACCTGCTGCAAGATGATGGGCCCCTGCTCGGCAATCTGGCCAAACGGTGAGGGCTTGACGCGCAGGCGCGGAATGCCGTCGGGGCCGGGGGGCAGCGGCGTGGTCTCGGTGTTGTCGTCATCGAGCTGGATATGGGCCAGGCCCGTGACCCCCTGGTAGCCGAGCATCGCGTAGGTGGTTTGCGTGATGGGCGCTTCCGCGTTGACCGCAATGATGATCAGCACCGTGCCGTCGCGGGCCGGGTCGAACTCGATCTTGGTCACGCGGCCCACGGCCACCCCCTTGTAGCGCACCGCCGCCTGCGGCTGCAGGCCGCTGACGGTCTCGCGGGTGGACAGTTCATAGCGGATGTAGTTCGTGTTGTCCCGGCCCATCCACAGGCTCAGGAAGATGACCAGCGCCGTGAGCAAGACCACAAACAATCCAGCCGCCAGTGCGTGTGATTTGTTTTCCATAGCTATTCCTTCACCCCACCAAGCGCCACTGGAGCCATTGCACGGCGTCCACGCTCACCCAGGAAGAAATGTTCAATAAAGGGGTGCTTGAACTGCACCACATCGGCCGGTGTGCCCGAGACAATCACCTTTTTTTCGGCCAGCACCGCCACGCGGGTGGACAGTGCAAACAAGGTATCGAGGTCATGGGTGACCATGACCACGGTCAGCCCCAGCTCGGCATGCAGGTCCTTGAGCAGCGCGCAGAACTCGTCCGAGCTGTTGGGGTCGAGCCCGGCCGTGGGCTCGTCGAGCAGCAAGAGGGGCGGGTCCATGATCAGCGACCGGGCCAGCGCCACGCGCTTGATCATGCCGCCCGACAGGTCAGAGGGCATGCGGGTGGCATGCTCGGGCTTGAGGCCCACCATCTGCAGCTTGACCATGGCCGCATCATGCACCACGGATTTGGGCAGCGTGCCCTGCTCGCTGAGCGGAAACGCGATGTTCTCGAGCACATTGAAGGCCGAGAACAGCGCGCCTTGCTGGAACAGCATGCCGATGCGCGAGGCTGCGCCGCGCAGGCTCAGCTCCTTGACGGGCTGGCCCATCACCAGCACCTCGCCCTTGGCCGGGTGCAGCAGCCCCAGCATCTGGCGCAGCAACACCGATTTGCCGGTGCCCGAGCCGCCCACCAGGGTCAGGATCTCGCCCCGGTAGACGGACATGTCCAGGTCCTGGTGGATCGCAAAGGCCCGGTCGCCCTGGCCGAACACGGTCCAGAGCTTGCGGATCTCGACCACTTTCTCATCGCTGGTCGGCGCGCTGGGGGGTTGGGAGATGGCATGGTTCATCGCTAGAACCCCACCTTGCGGAACGCGATCGCAAAGATCGCATCGAGCACGATCACCGCGGTGATCGAGATCACCACCGACGAGGTCGTGCCCCGGCCCAGGCTCTGGGTGTTGGGCTCGACCTCCAGCCCCCAGTGGCAGGCAATCAGCGCGATCGCCACCCCAAAGGTGACCGACTTGGCCAGCGCCAGGTAGAGGTTGGCGATATCGACCGCGCCGGGCATGGCCTGCAGAAAATAGGCGGGCGATACGCCCATGGCGGCATCGGCGGCCATCATGCCGCCGACCAGCGCGCAGACCGTGGTCCACATCGACACCAGCGGCATCGCCAGCGCCAGCGCCAGTGCGCGCGGCATCACCAGGCGGTAGCCCTGCGCAATGCCCATCACCTGCATCGCATCGAGTTCTTCGTTGACGCGCATGACGCCGATCTGCGCGGTAATGGCCGAGCCGGTACGGCCGGCTACCAGGATGGCGCCCAGCAAGGGCCCCAGCTCGCGCACCAGCGAGATGCCCAGAATATTGACGATGAAGGCATCGGCACCGAACTGGCGCAGCTGCAGCGACATCAGGTAGGCAAGCACCACGCCAATCAAGAAGCCCACCAGGGCCGTGATCGGCAGCGCGGTGGCACCCATCGCATACAGATGGCCCGATACATCGCGCCAGGGGCCACGCAGCGGGTTCTTGATGAGGCGCAGCACATCGAGCAGCAGCTGCCCCACCATCTCGACCATGCTGCGCACATGGGCCATGAAGCCCAGCAGCACCAGGCCCAGCTGGATCAGCCAGCCCCACCAGTTGACCTTGGTCTCCGGCGGGCAGCCCATCGTCAGCGACGCGACCCGTTCGAGCATCTGGCGCTGCAGCTCGGTGGTCCGCAGCTGCGCGGGCCACTGCTGGCCCCAGTGGTCCCACAGGAGCTGCGCGCCCACATGGTCGAGCCACTGCACCTCGCTCAGGTCCCAGCCCTGCTGGGCGCTGGGCGCGGCGCCATCGAGCTGGCGGCGCAGCTCACGCCACAGCGGGCGCTGGCCCAGCTCTGCCGCACCCCAGCGCCCACGCAGCTGCGCCCAGCGCTGCGTGCCGTCCTGAAGTTGCTGTAGATGAGGGGCTGTATCGTCCATGGGTCCAAAAACAAAGCGTGTCGCCCTGCGCGCACGCCATTCGCACTATAGCCGGTCTGTCACCCAGGCGCACCCAGCGGGCTGGCGATCACAGCGCGTGCCGCTGTAGGAAGGCATCGCCGAGCCGCGCTTGTGCGGCATCTACACCACGCTGGGCGGCCACGGGCAGGCAGTAGGCGCGATGGGTGACAGGGCATTGGTTTTCCCGCTTGGCAAGCCCGGCATACTGCTCACAAACTTGCCGATTCGATGGACCGAGGGAGCCCCATACTCCCAATGAGAAAAAGACCGCACATGCAATCTGGAGACAACACAAGTTTCGACTACATCGTCATCGGGGGAGGCACGGCGGGCGCACTGCTGTGCAACCGCCTCAGCGCCAAGACCCATAACCGGGTGCTGCTGATCGAGGCGGGCCGGCGCGATGACTACCACTGGATCCACATCCCCGTGGGCTATCTGTACTGCATCGGCAACCCGCGCACCGACTGGCTGTACAAGACCGAGCCCGATGCCGGGCTCAACGGCCGCAGCCTGCTCTACCCGCGCGGCAAGACCTTGGGCGGCTGCTCCAGCATCAACGGCATGATCTATATGCGCGGCCAGTCGCGCGACTACGACCACTGGGCCGAGCTGACCGGCGACGCCCGCTGGCGCTGGAATGACACGGTCAACTACTTCAAACGCCATGAAGACCACTGGCGCCTGGACCAGGAAGGCGAGACCAGCCCCAGCTTTGCGCAGTGGCATGGCAACCGCCGCACCGGCAGCACCGGCGAGTGGCGCGTCGAGAAGCAGCGCCTGCGCTGGGACATTCTGGACGCCTTTGCGCAAGCCGCCCAGCAAGCGGGCATCCCCGCCACCGATGACTTCAACCGGGGCAGCAACGAAGGCGTGGGCTATTTCGAGGTCAACCAGAAAAACGGCTGGCGCTGGAACACCGCCAAGGCCTTTTTGCGCCCCACCTGCTATGGGCGTTCCAACTTCGAGATGTGGACCAATGCCCAAGTCTCGCGCCTGGTGCTCGAGCGCCAGGCCGACGGCCAGCTCGCCTGCACCGGGGTGGAGGTCTGGACCGGCACCGAGATGACCATCGTCAAGGCCGACAAGGAAGTGGTGCTGAGCGCGGGCGCCATCAACTCGCCGCAGATTCTGCAGCTCTCAGGCATTGGGCCTGGTGACTTGCTGCAGCAGCATGGCATTGCCGTGCAGCATGACCTGCCCGGCGTCGGCGCCAATCTGCAGGACCATCTGCAGATCCGCTCGGTCTTCAAGATCGATGGCGCGCCCACCTTGAACGTGTTGGCCAGCAACCTCTGGGGCAAGGCCCAGATCGGGCTGGAATACCTGCTCAAGCGCAGCGGCCCGATGAGCATGGCGCCCTCGCAGCTGGGCGCCTTCACCCGCAGCAGCGCCAACCAGCCCCACCCCAATATCCAGTACCACGTGCAGCCGCTGTCGCTCGACGCCTTTGGCCAGCCGCTGCACAGCTTTCCGGCCTTCACCGCCAGCGTCTGCAACCTCAACCCCACGAGCCGCGGCACGGTGCAGATCAAGAACGCAGACTTCCGCACTGCCCCCGCGATTGCGCCCAACTACCTGTCCACCGCCGAGGACCGCCAGGTGGCAGCCGACAGCCTGCGCGTGACCCGCCGCATTGCCGCCCAGCCGGCGCTGGCCAAGTACCAGCCGGTGGAATGGAAGCCCGGCGCGCAATACCAAAGCGATGAGGATCTGGCGCGCCTGGCCGGCGATATCGCCACCACCATCTTCCACCCGGTGGGCACCACCAAGATGGGCGCCGACCACGACCCAATGGCCGTGCTCGACAGCGAGCTGCGCGTGCGCGGCGTGCGGGGTTTGCGTGTGGTCGATGCCGGAGCCATGCCCACCATCACCAGCGGCAACACCAACTCGCCGACCTTGATGCTCGCCGAGCGGGCCTCGGAGTGGATACGCGCCAGCCATGGGCCATGATGGTGCGCCGCAGAGTTTCAGCGCGGTTACAGCGTCCGTCGCGCTGACCCTGCCCTCTTCAAGGACAATCAAGCACCCAGCACGCCCTGAAACGGCAGTTTTGTCTCATTTTTTGCCGTTATGGGGCGGCTGGGCGCAGGAAAGGGGCAGAAATCGGTCGCATCCTGCAATCTGCACCAAATCAGTTACCTTTGGGGTAAATCCCAATGCACCATGCAGGTGCGATGACCTATAGTAGAGGCACTCGAGGCACTGAAACAGTGCTCTGCGAGAGGACCGAGGAGACATCTCTACAATTCGAACATTTATAAAAAGCATCAATAAAAATGAGATGCTCCTTCAAAGCGCCTTCGGGCGCTTTTGTTTTTCTGGCGCCGCATTCGCTGCCGCCCGCCTCCGCACCCGCCGGCCAGCCCATCACGGCCTGGCAGCACCGCCCCCGTCTGTTCCGCTGACAGCGCTGCATTTAGCGGCCCTGGTACGGTGCTGCACCCCACGCGGCGGTGCGACAATCTCGCCCCATGGAATGGATCTTCGTTACCTTCGCGTCGATGTTCGCGGGCTTTGTGGATGCGGTCGTCGGTGGTGGCGGCCTCATTTTGGTGCCCGCGCTGTTTGGCGCTTTCCCCTCTGCGCCGCCAGCCACCTTGCTGGGCACCAACAAGAGTGCAGGCGTCTGGGGCACCTTGATCTCGGCGCGCCAGTACGCCAAGCGCGTGGACATGCGCTGGGCCGCCATTGCACCGGCCGCAGGCGCGGGCTTTGTCGCCTCGCTGCTGGGGGCCTGGGCCGTCACCGTGGTCGACCCCAGCATGCTGCGCAAGGCCTTGCCGGTCATCCTGGTTGCCGTGCTGGCCTACACCTTGTACAAAAAGCAGCTGGGCCAGACCCATGCGCCGCGCTACAGCGGCCGCACCGAGGCCTGGGTGGCCTCGGCCATTGGGGCCACCATCGGCTTCTACGACGGCTTCTTTGGCCCGGGTACCGGCAGCTTCTTTGTGTTTCTGATGGTGCGCTGGCTGGGCTATGACTTTCTGAATGCCTCGGCGAGCGCCAAGATCCTCAATATCGCCACCAATATCGCGGCGCTGATCCTGTTCACCGCCAAGGGCCATGTCTGGTGGCACTTTGCGATTCCGCTGGCCGCAGCCAACATCCTGGGCAGCATGCTGGGCACCTGGATGGCCTTGAAAAAAGGCTCGGGCTTTGTGCGCGGCATGTTCATCGTCGTCGTGGCGGCGCTGATCCTCAAGACCGGCTACGACGCGTTCTTGCGCTAAGGGCGTGTTCCAGGGGCGGGGCCCCCGCCCTTATTGCCCCGGCTCGGCGGCCGGCTTGAGCTGGATATCTTCGACCCTGCGCGGCGTGCCCATCGGCGCGCGGCCGTCGCCGCGCTGCATCGCAGCCATGTCGGCCTCGCTGGGGTACTCGCCCATCAACCAGTAATCGATGATGCGGCGGGCAATGGGCGCGGCCGAGCCGGCACCAAAACCGGCATTCTCGACAATCACGCCGACGGCGATCTTGGGGTCTTCGGCCGGTGCAAAGGCGATATACAGCGCATGGTCGCGCTGGCGCTCTGCCAGGCGCGCGGCGTTGTACTTTTCCTTCTGGCCGATGCTGATGGCCTGGGCCGTGCCGGTCTTGCCGCCGGCCGTGTAGCGGGCCGTGCCAAAGGAGCCGCGCCCGGTGCCGCCCGTCACCACCGACACCATGCCGCGCTTGACCGCCTCGATATTGCTTTGCTTGTAGCCCAGGTTCACGGGCGGGGGCTGCTCGATGGGGCGGCGCTCGCCGGTGACCGGGTCAATCAGCGAGCGGCCCACATGCGGCACCCGGCTGTTGCCGTTGTCCAGGATCGTCGCCAGCGCATGGGTCAGCTGCAGGATGGTGAAGTTGTTGTAGCCCTGACCAATGCCCAGCGAAATGGTTTCGCCCGCATACCAGCGCTTTTGCTCGGGGCGCTTGTAGGTGTCGCGCTTCCAGGTGGTGCTGGGCAGCACGCCGCGCACCTCACCGGGCAGGTCGATGCCGGTGATCTGGCCAAAGCCCAGCGGTTTCATGAAATCATGGATCGCATCGACCCCCATCTCATTGGCCAGCGTGTAGAAATACACGTTGCTCGAATGCTGGATCGCGCGGTTCAGATCGACCGGGCCCAGCGCATGGCCGGAGCGGAAGGTGTGGCCGCCAAAGGTCCAGCTGCCGCCGTCCTGGATGATGGTCGAGGGCGTGCGCTTGCCCGTCTCCAGCCCCGCCAGGCCCATGAAGGGCTTGTAGGTGGAGCCGGTGGGGTAGGTGCCGCGCATCGCGCGGTTGAGCAAGGGGCGGTCGATGGATTCATTGAGCGCCTTCCAGCTTTCCTGGTCAATGCCTTCGACAAAGATATTGGGGTCGTAGGTGGGCTTGCTGACCATGGCCAGCAGCTCGCCGCTGCGCGGGTCGATCGCCACGGCCACGCCCCGGCGCTCGCCATACAGGTCCTCGACCATCTTCTGCAGCTTGATGTCCACCGACAGCACGACGCTCTCGCCGGGGGTGGCCGGGGAGCTGTCGAGCTTGCGCACCGCATGGCCGCCGGCCGAGGTCTCCATGCGCTCCACGCCGGTGTGGCCATGCAGCTCTTTTTCGTAGCTGGCTTCCACGCCGGTCTTGCCGATGTACTCGGTGCCCCGGTAGTTGGCCGCTTCGTCGGAGTCGTCGATGCGCTCCTTCTCGCGCTGGTTGATGCGGCCGATATAGCCGATCAGGTGGGCACCGGTCTCGCCCATCGGGTAGGAGCGAAACAGCCGCGCCTTCACATCCACACCGGGAAAGCGGTAGCGCTGGGCGGCAAACTTGGCCACTTCCTGGTCGGTCAGGCGCGAGCGGATCGGCAGCGAGTCGAAGTTGCGTGAATCCTCGCGCAGGCGCTTGAAGCGGCGCCGGTCACGCGGCGTGATCTCGATCAGCTGGGACAGCGCATCGATGGTCTCTTCGACATCGCCCACCTTGTAGGGCGTGATCTCCAGCGTGTAGGCCGAGTAGTTGGTGGCCAGCAGCACGCCATTGCGGTCATAGATCTGGCCCCGGTTGGGCACGATGGGCACCACCGCCGTGCGGTTGCTCTCGGCCTGCGCCAGCAGGTCATCATGGCGCTCGACCTGCAGCACATACAGGCGCGAGAGCAGAATGCCAAAGCACAGCACCACCACCAGACCGATGACGACCACCCGCAGCCGAAAGCGGCTGAAGGCGCGGTCTGAATTCTGGATCTCGGTCATGGTCTGCGCACAGGCCCCCGCTTACAAAGGGCGGTTCTCGTCATCGTCGGGCGGCTGGCGCTGGGGCAGCTGCAGCAGCCAGCTCACCAGCGGCCACAGCACCACGCACCACAGGCCGGGCGTCAAAAAGCCCCAGCCCGGAAAACTGCCGCGCAGCAACATGCGCAGCAGCATCAGCACCACATCGGAGGCGAGGAACAGCGGCATCACCTGCACCGCCTGGGCCATCACGCTCAGCCAGGTGATGCGCTGGCGCAGCAGCGCCACGCCATACAGCACGGCCGAATACACGAGCGCATGCAGGCCCAGCAGGGACGACTGGTGCACATCCATGCACAGGCCCAGCACAAAGGCCCAGCCCATGCCGATCTTGCCGGGCTCATGCACGCCCCAGTAGACCAGCACCAGCAGCAGCACATCGGGCAGCCACAGTGCGCGGCCCAGCGGCAGCATGTTGATCATCAGCGCCAGCACCAGGGTCAGCGCAATAAAGCCCGGGGGGACAGGGAGCAGCAAGGGCTGCCCACGCGGCATGATCATGGCTGCACTCCTGGGGGTTGGTTCATCGTAGCGGGCATCATCCGCGCTTGCCCTTGCGGGGGGTCGATGCCGGGCCTTCCTGGGTCTTGGTCTCCACCGGCGGGCGCGGGGGCAGCGCGTCTTCGGGCAGCGGGTTGATGACCATCACAAACTGCGTGCCGAACATCTGCGCCAGCGGCTCGCAGTAAACGCGCGAGAACGGCGAATCGGCACGGCGCTCGATCTTGACGATGCGCGCCACCGGCAGGCCGGGCGCATAGACGCCATCCACACCGCTGGTGGTCAGCAGATCGCCTTCCTGGATATCGGCATTGCTGGGCATGAAGCGCAGCTCCATGCCGCCGCCGTAGGCATTGGTCGGGTCGCCATAGGCCACGGCCCGGGCACCCGTGCGCGGGTTGAGCACGGGGATGGCCTGCTCCCGGTCGGTCAGCAAGGTCACCTCGGCCGACATCGGAAACACCCGGGTCACCTGGCCGAGCACGCCCATCTCGTCCATCACCGGCGAGCCGCGTGCAATGCCGGCGACCTCGCCCTTGTCGATCACGACGCGGCGGTTGAAGGCATCGGCCGTCTCGTACACCACCTGGGCAGCGCGCCCCTCGGTCTTGAGGCGGGGCACCAGGTTGAGCAGCTGGCGCAGGCGCTGGTTCTCATGGTCCAGGGTCTCGACCAGGTTGGCGCGGTGCGTCAGTGCGATGGCGTTTTTCTCGGCCACCACGGCCGCTGCCTGCGCGGTGTGCAGGTCTTCAAAATACCTGGCGCCGCCCTGGGCCAGCAGCACCGGCTGCAGCATCACCCATTGCATCGGGAACAGCACGGTGGCCACCGCCTTGCGCAGCGGCTCGGTGAGCTTGAAGCGAACGTCGGCCACCATCAGGAACACGGCCAGCGCCACGCACAGCGCCAGGCGCACATTGGCGCTGGGCCCCTGGGGTCGGAAGGTCGGTATACCGCCGGAGAAGACGTTGCGTGCCATGCGGTGGCCTCAGCAGAACCGGGCCCTGCGCGCTGCGCCTGGTCCGGGCGCGTGCCGCCCCGCCGCTCGGCGGTCAGCACGGTGGACAGGGAACAAGAGCAGGGACATCAGAGAAAAGCGAAAAAGCAGAAGCGGGCGCATGGCGGCGGCGGGCCCATCAGCCAGACCTTGTGCACACCGCCAGGGGCAAGCGGGCCGCAAAGCGCAATGGCGGGCCGGCAGCGGGCTATGGGTTGCATAGTCGCTGACGCTCGCCATTATTGCGTATCCGCGCGGAGGGCGCCCGGGTTATTCGCTGGTGAAGATGGTCACGCCCTTGCGGTCGAGCGTATCGAGGGCGATACCGCAGCCGCGCACCACGCAGGTCAGTGGCTCCTCGGCAACCAGCACCGGCAAGCCGGTTTCTTCGGCCAGCAGGCGGTCCAGGTCGCGCAGCAAGGCGCCGCCACCGGTCAGCATCATGCCGCGGTCGGCGATGTCGGCACCCAGCTCGGGCGGGGTTTGCTCCAGCGCGTTCTTCACGGCAGAGACGATCTGGTTGAGCGGCTCGGTCAGGGCTTCCAGCACCTCGTTGGAGCTGATGGTGAAGCTGCGTGGCACGCCTTCGGAGAGGTTGCGGCCCTTGACTTCGATTTCCTTGACTTCGGAGCCTGGGAACGCCGAACCAATGCTCTTCTTGATCAGCTCGGCCGTGGGTTCGCCGATCATCATGCCGTAGTTGCGGCGGATGTAGTTGATGATGGATTCGTCGAACTTGTCACCGCCCACGCGCACACTGCCCTTGTAGACCATGCCGCCCAGCGAGATCACGCCCACTTCGGTGGTACCGCCACCAATGTCGACCACCATCGAGCCCGAGGCCTCGGACACCGGCAGGCCCGCGCCGATACCGGCAGCCATCGGCTCTTCGATCAGCTCCACCTGGGTGGCGCCAGCCTTGAGCGCGGCATCCTTGATCGCGCGGCGCTCGACCTGGGTCGAGCCGCAGGGCACGCAGATGATGATGCGGGGGCTGGGCGAGAGCAAGGTGCGGGGGTGCACCATCTTGATGAACTGCTTGATCATCTGCTCGGTGATCAGGAAGTCGGCGATCACACCGTCCTTCATCGGGCGGATGGCTTCGATATTGCCGGGCACCTTGCCCAGCATGGCCTTGGCTTCGCGGCCTACGGCCTGGATGACCTTGCGGCCATGGGTGCCACCTTCATGGCGAATCGCAACCACGGAGGGCTCATCGAGCACAATCCCTTTGTCGCGTGCAAAAATCAAGGTGTTGGCCGTGCCCAGGTCGATGGCCAGGTCGGTGGAAAAGTAGCGACGGAACGCTCCGAACATGCAAGTTTCCTCTAGGGCATGGGTCGCACTTCGGCGCTCCATCGCCCTTCATTGGTGTGTGGTGAGATGACAGAAGGGTTTTTGATGCGCAATGACCGACGTTGCCGCCTTATTGCGTCAAAGACGGGATAATACCCCATCCCCTGTGAATAACTTACAGGGCAACGCTTTCCGGCCCCGTTTTTTTACGACTGGTTTACATACGACTATCTATGGCCCTGACAAAAGATGACATTGCCCGCATCGCCAACCTGGCGCGGCTCGAATTATCCGGCTCCGAGAGTGAGCGCATGCTCTCGCAGATGAATAACTTTTTCGGCATTGTGGAGAAGATGCAGGCTGTGGATACCTCCGGTGTCATGCCCCTGTCACACCCCGTGGCCGCGATCCAGGAAATCAGCCTGCGCCTGCGCGATGACGTCATCAGCGAACCCAATAACCGGGAGGCCAACCAGCGCAGTGCCCCTGCCGTGGAAAAAGGCTATTTCCTGGTGCCCAAGGTGATTGAGTAATTCACAGCATCTTCAGGCCTGGCGGGCCCTGGCAACAACCGGCCCCCGGCCGTGGTGGCAGCAGCACGCAGCACCACGCCCCTGAGACCGGCGCGCAGCGCCCTTTCCCATTCACCGAGATCGCCAAGATCGCGAGATTTGCATGAGCATCCCTACCGAATTGCATGACTTGAGCGTGGCCCAATTGGCCGCCAAGCTCAAAAGCCGCGAAGTGTCCTCCGTCGAGGCCGCCCAGCATTTTCTGGCCCGCGCCAAGACCCACCAGGATCTGGGTGCCTACATCCACATCAACGAAGAAGTGACCCTGGCCCAGGCCCGCGCCGCCGATGCCGCCATTGCAGCGGGCACGGCCGGCAAGCTCGCTGGTGTGCCGATGGGCCACAAGGACCTGTTCGTCACCCAGGACTTCCCGACCACCGCAGGCAGCAAGATGCTGGCCGGCTACCAGTCGCCGTTTGACGCCACCATGGTGAGCAAGCTGGCAGCTGCTGGCGCCGTCACGCTGGGCAAGCTGAACATGGACGAGTTCGCGATGGGCTCGGCCAACGAGAACAGCGCCATCAGCCCGGTGCGCAACCCCTGGGACACCAGCCGGGTGCCCGGCGGCTCGTCCGGCGGCTCGGCAGCAGCCGTGGCCGCGCGCCTGGCGCCTGCAGCCACCGGCAGCGATACCGGCGGCTCGATCCGCCAGCCCGCGTCGTTCTGCGGCATCACCGGCATCAAGCCCACCTATGGGCGCGCCAGCCGCTACGGCATGATCGCCTTCGCCTCCAGCCTGGACCAGGCCGGCCCGATGGCGCGCACCGCCGAAGACTGCGCGCTGCTGCTGAGCGAAATGTGCGGCCCCGACCTGGACCGCGACTCCACCAGCCTGGACCACCCGGCCGAAGACTTCACACTGAACCTGAACGACTCGCTGGCCGGCCTGCGCATTGGCGTGCCTGCCGAGTTCTTTGGCGATGGCCTGAGCAGCGATGTGCGCGCCGCCGTCGATGCCGCGCTCAAGGAGTACGAAAAGCTGGGCGCCAAGCTGGTGCCGATCAGCCTGCCACGCACCGAGCTGTCCATCCCCGTCTACTACATCATCGCCCCGGCCGAAGCTTCGTCCAACCTCTCGCGCTTCGACGGCGTGAAGTTCGGCCACCGCGCCAAGGACTACGACGACCTGGTAGACATGTACAAGAAGACCCGCGCCGAAGGCTTTGGCGACGAGGTCAAGCGCCGCATCATGACCGGCGCCTATGTGCTCTCGCACGGCTACTACGACGCCTACTACCTGCAGGCGCAAAAGATCCGCCGCATGATTGCCGACGACTTCCAGACCGCCTTCAAGGACTGCGACCTGATCGCCGGCCCCGCTGCGCCCACCGTGGCCTGGGCGCTGGGTGGCAAGAGCGACCCGCTCGCCAACTACCTGGCCGACATCTACACCTTGCCCGCGTCGCTGGCCGGCCTGCCCGGCCTGAGCGTACCTGCTGGCTTTGGCGAAGGCGGCATGCCCGTGGGCCTGCAGCTGATCGGCAATTACTTTGGCGAAGCCAAGCTCCTGAACGCCGCCCACCAGCTGCAGCAAGCCACCGACCACCACCTGCGCCAGCCCACCGGCATCGCGAAGTAACGCAGGGAGGAACACAGAACATGACCGAAACAAGCATCAAGCTCATCAACGGCTACGAAGTGGTGATTGGCTTTGAAACCCACACCCAGCTGGCCGCCAACAGCAAGATCTTCAGCCGCGCCAGCACCGCCTTTGGCGCCGAGCCCAACACCCAGGCCTGCGCCGTGGACCTGGCCCTGCCCGGCACCCTGCCGGTGATGAACAAGAAGGCCGTCGAATGCGCCATCAAGCTTGGCCTGGCGCTGGGCAGCACGATTGCGCCCGTCAGCATCTTTGCGCGCAAGAACTACTTCTACCCCGACCTGCCCAAGGGCTACCAGATCTCGCAGTTCGAGATCCCGGTGGTGCAAGGCGGTGAGGTGAGCTTCTTTGTCGGCGACCAGAAAAAGACCGTGCGCCTGGTGCGCGCCCACCTTGAAGAAGACGCGGGCAAATCGGTGCACGACGAGTTCATCGGCCAATCGGGCATTGACCTGAACCGCGCCGGCACGCCGCTGTTGGAGATCGTCACCGAGCCCGACATGGGCAGCACCGCCGAGGCCGTGGCTTACGCCAAGGAACTGCACAAGATCGTCACCTGGATCGGCATCTGCGACGGCAATATGCAAGAAGGCTCGTTCCGCTGCGATGCCAACGTGTCCGTGCGCAAGCCCGGCCAGCCGCTGGGCACCCGCCGCGAGATCAAGAACCTGAACTCGTTCAAGAACATGCAGATCGCCATCGATTACGAAATCCGCTGGCAGATCGAAGAGATCGAAGACGGCCGCGCGATCCAGCAGGCCACCGTGCTGTTCAACCCCGATACCGGCGAGACCCGCGCGATGCGCACCAAGGAAGACGCGGCCGACTACCGCTATTTCCCCGATCCGGACCTGCCACCGCTGGTCGTTGCCGACAGCTGGGTGCAGGCCGTCAAGGCCGAGATGCCCGAGCTGCCGCGCCAGCGCGCCGACCGCTTTGTGGCCGACTACGGCCTGCCCGAGTACGACGCCACCACCCTGACCCAAAGCCAGGCGATGGCCGACTACTTTGAAGCCGCCGCCAAGGCCAGCAGCCAGCCCAAGCTCGCCAGCAACTGGGTGATGGGCGAGATCTCGCGCCGCCTGAACATGGAAGAGATCAGCATGGACCAGGTCAAGGTCAGCGCCGCGCAGCTGGGCACCTTGATCGCCCGCATCCACGGCAATGTCATCAGCAACAACAGTGCCAAGCAGGTGTTCGAGGCGCTGTGGAGCGGCGAAGGCACCGACGTCGACGCCGTCATCGACGCCAAGGACTTGAAGCAATCCAATGACACGGGCGCGCTCGAAGCCATCATCGACGAGGTGATCGCCGCCAACCCCGGCAATGTCGAGCAGTACAAGGCCGGCAAGGACAAGGCCTTCAACGCCCTGGTCGGCCAGGTGATGAAGGCCTCCAAGGGCAAGGCCAATCCGGGCCAGGTCAATGAGCTGTTGAAGGCCAAGCTCGCCTGATCTCCCCGCCACCGCAGACAGCAAGAAGCCTCCAGCGATGGAGGCTTTTTTACGGGCTTGCCAGGCATACACCCTGGCTGACCCTGCTGGTTATCGCGCGGTGGCGACTACCAGTGGCTTAGGCCAACGCTGGCTTCAGCGCTGCTGCTGCGACCGGTCTTGCTGACCAGGCTGCTTTTGCTGCGGCGACTGCTGCTGGTGCTGCTGCTCTTTGGGCGAGCCGGGCTTCTGGCCCGATTGCTGCTGGTTCACCTGGTTGGGATTGCGTTGGCTGTTTGGTTGATTCATAGCGTTAGCTCCTTCAAGATGATGACGGGGCGACATTGCCCTGCCATGGTTCTATGGTCGCGCTGCCGCCGAAGGGCCGGTGTAGGAATTGACGCGCCGCCTGCTTCGAGACGTTTCTCGCTGCACATTTTGCAAAGCCGCTTTGGGCATTCCAGGCGGTAAGTGACGCAGGGTCGCCTACATCCCATTTCCATCCTTCACAGAAGTACAAGCTAGGCTCTACTCCCAGCGGTCGGCCATGTCTTCGGTATAGCCCATGACCAGAATGCGCTGGGTTTGCAGCACCGCTGGCAAGGCTTGCCAGCCCGGATGGGCCAGCAGCGCCTCATTGCCCTGGGCATAGAGCGCCCGCAGATCCGCCACCAGCGCCTGGGCCTGCGCGGCACCGGGCGGCTGCACGCGGGCCAGTGCCATCCAGGCGGCGCCCATGGCCAACAGCTGGTAGCCATGCTGCTCGGCCAAATGCTGGTGGATGGCGTGGTTTTGAAAGCTGTCCCAGTCGGCGCTGAAATAGCCATTGGGTTGGCCGGCCATCAGCGGATCGCCTTCGGCCAGCGGCAGGCGCTGGATGTAGACGACGTCATCGAGCAGCAGATCGGGCGCGCGGTTGGCGGCCAGCAGTGCGTCGATATCGCTGGCGCTTACCGCCAGGCTGCCGCAGACATCGGCCCAGCGTTGCGGGCCCTGGGCCTCGCGCAGCTGCCGCGCGCGGTGCTGCAGCGCCTGCAGATCCCAGGCTGCTTGCTGCGCCGGGTCGTCCCAGTCCATATCCAGCGGACTGGCCAGGTAGAGCCGGTCATCCTGGCTGGCATGGCCGCTGGTGTAGCTGCCCTGCTGGATATCGTCCAAGGTGCACAGATAACGGTGCGCGGGGTCGGCGGCGCGCAGCGCTTCGACATGCGCCAGCAAGGCGGCCAGGCTGCCAACTTCTTCAATCCATTGGTAGGCAAAGCTGTAGTTGGCGCGGCGGTAGGGTGGGTTGGGCTGCGCGAAGAATCCGGTGTTCATCGATATCTGCTGGCGAGGTGGTCGAGAGCGCCAGTATCGCCGCGCATGCGCTGCCGCGCCCACGAAAAAGCCCGCATCGTGCGGGCTTTGGTGTAGGGGCTCAGAAGATCAGCACATCTGTGCGTTGTCCGGTGTCTTGGGCTCGGTGCCCAGTTGGCGCCGGTTGCACTTGCACTGCTGCTGCGAGTACTTGGCCTCGCGCAACGGCTGGCCCTGCTGCAGCGGCCAAGGCTGCTGCTTGGTCATCGGCAAAGGCAGTTGTTGCATGGGGTGCTCCGTCTGGTCTTCGTGGGCCGCGCAGTCGCAGACTACTTCTGCGATGGCTGCTTGCGGTCCTGCTGGCCCGGTTGCTGCTGCTTCGGGGATTGTTGCTGTTGCTGCTGCTCCTTTTTCTGGGCAGGCTGCTGTCCGGACTGTTGGTGGTTCTGCTGGCTCATGGCGCTTACTCCTTCAGTGTCAGGTTGGCGGCAGGAGCAAACGCCTGCCGTGAGGACATGGTGCCGCTGCGGGCTGGCGCTGGCTGTAGGAGTTTTGGAGATTCGTTTGGCTTTACGTAAACAGGCCGGTGGATTTGCAAAATTTCTTTACAAAACAGCGCTGTAGGCCGCCCAATAACTATCGTATTGCGCTGCACTTTTATCGTCCACTATCCACGTTGACCATGGGCTAGCCGGGCCACGCGTGCATGCGCTGATGCCTCAGTCTTCGCTGGCTGCCTCAAGCCGCTTTTGGGGCTGAAAGTCGACCAAGGTCTGGCCCTCGTTGTCGATCACCAGGGCCGGCAGGTTCAAGCCGGTGCTCAGGTAAAAACCACCGGGCCAGGCCTGGGCCGCCAGGTGCTCGCCGTCAAACAGCAACTGCGGCATCTCGCGCGTGGACTTGCGCCACACCACTTGCAGGCTGCGCGCATCGACGATCTGCAGCACCACCTCGGCGGCGGTGGTAGGGGTCTCGTCATAGCGCATCAGCACCCGGCCCGCATTGCGGGCCAGCACCTCACCGCTGAACTGCACCGGCACGCTGGCCACCGTTGCAATCTGGGTAATGCCCGCCTCGCGCAGCGCCTGGCGGCTGACGACAAAACCATCGCTTACCGGCTGGTAGCGCTTGGGGGCGGCGCGCACCTGCTTGTCGGCGCTGGAGTGCACACTCAGCCGGGGCCAGCGCTCAAACTCCCCGGGCCGCACCTTTTGCGCAAACTGCAGCAAGATCATCGGCATGCCGTACTGGGCCACGTCGGTGTCAAAGTCGGCGTAATCGATGCGCGAGGCCGTCTGCGGGTACTGTGCCCAGGGGCGCTGCTGCCAGCGGGGCAACCGCTCGGCCCAGGGGTAGAGCTCGCCACTGGCCCAGTACAGCGCATAGCGGTCGCCGGTATTGCTGGTCACATCCAAGAGCCCCGGCTCGCGCAGCTCGCCAAAGGCGTACTTGGACACACCCGTGCCCAGCTCGGCCGCAAAGCGCTGGCGCAGCGCGGCATCCATCGGCGCAAACGCGGTCTGCGCCGGCGCGCGCAGCCACCAGTGCCGGTCATTGAGCAGCAGCGACAGCTGGCCATTGGCCTCGCTGCGCAAGCGGGCCGGCTGGCGCAGCTGCGCACGGGGCAGCACAATGCGCTGGGGCTCGCCCAGCAGCTGCTTGGCCTGCAGGTCGTTGTCCAGCAGCACAAACACATCGTCCTGCGCGGTGCTGTGCTTCATCACCCGCAGCATGCGCAGGCTGCCGTCCTCTCCTTGGTAGACGGCCGAGGCCGCCACATCGCCCAGCTCCTCGGCCTTGTCTGCACCCGATTGCAGCAGCTTGACCGTCGCGGGCACCAGCAGCGGCAGCACAAAAAAGAACAGAAAGCCCAGACCCAGCGGAAGATAAAAACGCCGAGGAATGCTCACTGCGCGGCTCCTGCGGCCGCAGCCCCAAAGTCCTGCAGCACCTCGCCGTTATCGCCAATCAGCAGCGCGGGCTGGCGCATGTCATCGAGCAGCAAAAAGCCGGCGCTCACGGCCTGGCCGGTGACATACATGCCGCCTTCGCGCTGGCCCAGCGGGGGCAACTGGTCGATGGTGCGGCTCCACACCACCTGCTGGTTGGCCTTGTCCAGAAGCTGGATCACGCGCCCCTCCTGCCGCAGCGGCGTCGGGTTGTAGGCCAGCAGCAGGCGGCGCGCATTCTCGGCCATCACATCGGCATGGAAGCGCGGCACCGCCGGCTGCACCACCTTGATGCGCAGCAGGCCCCGGTCCTTGGTGGCATAGGGGCGGGTCGAGAAGCCATCGCCAATGACCACATAGCTGCGCGGCGAGGTCTGCACCTCGCGGCTGTCGCTGGGCTGCAGGTCGTAATAGCCAAAGTAGGCGGGCTGGCCGGGCTCGTGCCTCCACCAGGACTGCACCAGCAGCGCGCGGCCTTCCTCACCGGTGGGGCGGGGCAGCGATTCATAGCGGTAGAAGGCGATCTCCTGGCCGTAGCCGGCCTGGGCCTTTTCGTAGAGGCTGCTGCTGTCGGCCACCGGCCAGATCTGGCCGAGCAGCCAGTACACCAGGTATTTGCTGCCGCTGCGGCTGGTGACCTCCAGGCTGTCAGGCCGGTCGCGGCCCTTGGGCGCTACGCCCACAATGCCCTCGCCCAGCTGCGCGGCAAATTTCTCGCTGAGCTGGGGCAGCAGATCGACAAAGCGCAGGCTCGCCAGATCCAGCCGCCAAAAGCTGCGTTCCCGCAAAAAGAGGTAGAGCTGGCCGTCCGAGAAAAACTGCAGCTCAGCCCGGCCGGCGCTGCCAGCCCAGGGCATGGCCATGCGCTGGGGCTCGCCCAGGCTGGCGCCGGTGGCGGCATCACGGACCAGCACGCGGTAGACCACATCGCCCTGCTCGCGGTTTTCAAACAGCTGCAGCAGCAGGCGCTGGCCATTGCGCTCGATCAGCGTGGTCGCCTCGCTGCGGCCCAGTGCCAGCTGCGGCGCTGCCTTGTCTTGCCAGGCAGCGGGCAGCTTCAGCTGGAGCCCGGGTTGCAGCCGGGGCAGCCACCAGGGGATGGACAGCAGCATGGCCAGCAGCACCGCCAGCCAGGGCAGGTGCCGGCGCAGCCGCGCCCCGCTGGCTGCGTCTGCCGACGCGGACATGCCAGCAAATACCTGGCCCTGCAGCTGCTCCAGCCGGAACTGCGCGCCGCACTGCAGGCAGGCAAAGCGGTCGCGCGCACCTGCGCTGCGGCAGTTCGCTGCGCCGCAGCGCGGGCAATACGGGGATGACAGAGAGGATGCTGAGGACCAGACGGGCATAAGCCAGCGATGATAAACCGTGCCCCCAGAAGCGATGCCCCCGCTTTGCAAACGAAGCTGGGCGCCGCTGGAGCGGCGACTCCCAGGTGTCAGCCACGCGGCGCGGCTTGGGGCTCCTGCCGCTAACATCCAAGGTTTTGAACCTGCTGCGTCCTGCCCCATGACCACCACTGCACCCTCCGCTGTTGCCAACGACATCCCCGCCTACACCGTGGATGAGCCCGCCAACCAGATTTTCGGCCTCAGCATGGCCATGGCCGAGGCCTTCCTGCTCAAGGGCGAGGCGATCGGCAATGAGCGCGCCCGGGTGCGCATGCCCTACCAGAAGCAGTACACCAACAGCCGGGGCGATATGCATGGCGGCGCCATCGCCACCTTGCTCGATGTGGGCCTGTCCTGCGCCGCTCGCGCGCATGATCCGTTGCGCTATGGCGTCATCACCGTGGACCTGACCATTCATTACATTGCGCCGGGCAGCGGCGATGTGGTCTGCACGGCCGTTTGCGAAAAGCGCGGCAAGAGCCTGTCCTTTGTGCGCGGCGAGCTGCATGACGATGCTGGCAACCTGTTGGGCCTGGCCACCGGCACCTTCAAGCTGGTCGATAAACAAAAAATCTAGGCCTGCAAAAAACCGGCAGATATGGCATGCTGGCAGTCTTATTGCTCACTTTTTGACCATGACGACGCGCCAATCCACCCATGCCATCCATCCCCAGTTTCTGGACCGTTTCTCGCCCCGCGCCTTCTCGGGCAAGGCGCTGACCGCCAAGGACATCGAGACCATTGTGGAAGGCGCACGCTGGGCCCCTTCGGCCAGCAACAAGCAGCCTTGGCACTTTGCCTATTCGATCAACGGCGATGCCAACTGGCAGGCGTTTTCCACCATCCCCAACGAGTTCAACCGCCGCTGGTGCCTGAACGCCGGCGCCCTGCTGGTGGTGCTGTCGAACAAGGACGAGTCTCCCGCGCCCAGCTTTGACACCGGTTGCGCCTGGGGCTACCTGGCTCTGCAAGCCCATGCGATGGGCCTGGCCACCCACGCCATGGGCGGCATCGAGCGCGATGCTGCACGCGCCGTGCTCAAGCTCGGTGACAACTGGCAGGTCGAATGCCTGGTCGCCATTGGCGAGCGCGGCGACAAGTCCAGCCTGCCCGCCGACCTGGCCGAGCGCGAGACACCCTCGCCCCGCAAGGCGCTGTCGGAGATCTTGAGCGCAGGCCCCCTGGCTTAAACGGCTGCACCCAGCAACGCAAAGGCTCCCACCCGGGAGCCTTTGTGCTTGAGAGGCCAGGCCTTAGGCGACGTTGAGCCGCTCACCGCTTTGCCGGTCAAACACATGCCAATGCTGCGGCGCCGTGTGCCAATGCAGCGCCTGGCCCGGCGCCAGCGCCAGGCGCTCCTTGACGGTCGAAATGAGAGGCTGCTGGCCAAAGCGGCTGACCACCTGGGTTTCGGCGCCGGTGGGCTCCACCACCTCGACCGTCGCTGCGCTGGTGGCTACACCGCTCAGGGGCGCCACTGCCAGCTGCACATGTTCGGGCCGCACGCCCAGCCACAGCGCACGCTCGCCTTGCGCCTGCAGGCCGGGCAGCAGCGGCAGGCGCAGGCCATCGTCGGTCACCAGCTGCCAGCCATCCTGCGCCGGCTGGCTGCGGGCGGCAATCAGGTTCATCGAGGGCGAGCCAATGAACTGCGCGACAAAGGCATTGCGCGGCCGGTCGTACAGCTCCAGCGGCGTGCCCACCTGCTCGATCAGGCCATCGCGCATCACCACAATGCGGTCGGCCATGGTCATGGCCTCGATCTGGTCATGCGTCACATAGACGGTGGTGGTGCGCAGGCGCTGGTGCAAGGCCTTGATCTCGGTGCGCATCTGCACACGCAGCTTGGCATCCAGGTTGGACAGCGGCTCGTCAAACAAAAAGGCCAGTGGCTCGCGCACAATGGCGCGGCCCATGGCCACGCGCTGGCGCTGGCCGCCCGACAGCTGGGCAGGCAGGCGGGCCAGCAGCGGCTCCAGGCCCAGGATCTCGGCCACCTGCTGCACGCGCTGCGCAATGGCCGCCGGCGCCTGGCGCTGCAGCTTCAGCGCAAAGCCCAGGTTCTCGGCCACCGTCATATGCGGGTAGAGCGCATAGTTCTGGAACACCATCGCGATATTGCGCTCGCGCGGCGGCACATCGTTGATGACATTCCCTCCCAGCACGATCTGGCCGCTGCTGACCTCTTCGAGCCCGGCGAGCATGCGCAGCAAGGTGGATTTGCCGCAGCCAGATGGGCCAACCAGCGCGACAAACTCGCCCTCGGCAATATCGAGCGATATGCCCTTGAGCACATCGTGCCCCTCAAAGTGCTTGCGCAGCTGTCTCAATGCAATCGAAGCCATCTCAGTCCTTGACGCCACCGGCGGTGAGGCCGTGAACGAGGTATTTGCGCACCAGCACCGTGAAAAGCAGCACCGGCAGCATCACCAGGGTGCCGGCCGCTGCAATCTTGGTCCACTCCCAGCCGTCGTACTGCAGAAAATTGACGATGGCGACCGGTGCCGTCACCGCCTGGGTGCGGGTCAGGATCAGTGCGAAGAAAAAGTCGCTCCACGAGAAGATGAAGCACAGCACGGCGGTGGCCACCAGGCCCGGCCGGGTCAGCGGCAAGGTCACATGCCAGAAGGCCGACCAGATGCTGCAGCCGTCCATCCAGGCGGCCTCTTCGAGCGCCGTGGGAATGGCCTCAAAAAAGCCCTGCATCATCCAGATCACGATGGCCAGGTTGAAGGTCAGGTAGACCAGCACCAAGCCCCAGACGGAATCGAGCAGGCCCAGCCAGCGAAAGGCCAGAAAGAACGGAATCGTGAACGCAATGGGCGGCGCCATGCGCGTGCACAGCACCCACAACGCCACCTGGCGCCGCTGCTTGAAGCGCCAGCGCGACAGCGCATAGGCAGCGGGCACGCCCAAGAGCAGCGACAGCCCGGTGGACAGCACGCTCACCAGCAGGCTGTTGCCAAAGGAGCGCGCAAAGTTGTCCTGCCACAGGCCCGCAAAGGCCTCCAATGTGGGGCTGAAGACCAGATCCAGCGACAGCGCATCGCCCGCCGGGCGAAAGGCCATCTGCAGCATCCACAAAAAGGGCAGCAGCACCACCATCAGCACCAGCACGGCGGCGGTGCTGCGCAGATGGCGCTGCAGGCCTTGCACGGCGCGTTGCCATACGGGCAGCGCAGGTGCTGCGTGGTGCCAGGTCTCAGCGTGCATGGGCATCTCCCTTGGCCCGGCCCAGGCGGCTGACCAGTGCGCTCAGCACAAAGATGATGGCCAGCATCACCACCGCAATGGCGCTGCCGTAGCCCCAGTACGAGAAGTTGAAGGCCTGGATAAAGCCGTAGAAATTGGTCACCTCGGTCACAGTGCCCGGCCCGCCATTGGTCAGCACATACAGCAGCGGAAAGGCCTTGAAGCTGTCGATCAGGCGGAACAGCGCGCAGACCACCAGGGTGCGCTGCAGATAGGGCAGCACGATGTAGACAAACACCTGCCAGCGGTTGGCGCCATCGATGCGGGCGGCATCGACCGGGTCGCGCGGCACCATCTGCAGCTGCGCCAGCACCATCAGCATCGTGAACGGGAACCACTGCCAGACATCGGCGGCCACAATGGCCCACAGCGCGGTGTTGGGGTTGGCGATCAGCGAGCGCAGCGGCCAGCCCCATTGCTCGAGCAGCGCATGCATCGGGCTGATGTCGGGCGTGTAGATGATCTTCCAGACCAGGGCCACCACAATCGGCGGCAGCACCATCGGGATCAGAAAGAACGTACGCAGGCCCGCCACCACCGGGCTGCTGCTGTGCAGCAGCAAGGCCAGGCCCAGGCCGACGAGCAGCTGCAGCAGCACGCTGACCGACGAGAGCTTGGCCTGCACCCAGAGCGAATCGACAAAGCGCTGGTCCTGCAGCAGCTGCGCATAGTTGCCGGCAGGCTGCGCAAAATGGAAGGTGGCTGCCGGGTCGGTCAGGCTCAGCGGCGTCAGGCTCACCACCACCAGCGTGATGAGCGGCAGCAAGGTGATGGCGGCCAGCACCACCAGTGCGGGTGCCAGGCCCAGGCCATAGGCCCGTGCCGATTCGCGCTGCCAGTTGCGCGACGCTGCAGCCGCAGCGGGCTTGCCGCGTGCCTGGCTGGGCAGCGGGCGCGCGGCTCCGGTGTCGAGCGCCTGCGGCGCGAGAGATGCAGTGGGCGGCATGGGGGCGCTCCCTCGCTGCTCAGACCGAGACGCCGGCGCGGCGCAGCTCGGCAATCGACGCGGTCTGCGCCTGCTTCATCGCCTGCTCGGGCGTGCGCTGGCCGGTCACGATCAGCTCGATGGCCTTGTTGATCTGCTGGTCCACCTGGGGGTAGGCAGCCACGGTGCGGTATTTCATATGACCTTGCTTGGCCGACAGGTCCACCGACGATGTCACCAGCGCCGCAATGTCATAGCCATTGACGCGTTGGCGCTCGCGGTAGGCGGGCGAGTCAATGTCCGAGCGCCGCGTGGGCGAGCCGTAACCTGCGGCCACGGCGCGCTGCAAGGTCTCCTTGGACGTCGCCCAGCGGATGAACTGCCAGGCCGCATCCTTGTTCTTGCTGCCCACCGGAATGCCCCAGCCATGGATGGCCGTGCCCGGAAAGCGCCCGGCCACGCCCTTGGGCACCTGGCCCCAGGCCGCCGATGCCGCCACCTTGCTGCTGGATTTGTCGGCCAGCTGCGAGAGGTTGATCTGGCCTTGCACGCTCAAATGGCTGCGCCCGGCCTTGAGCGACTGCACGGCCTGGTCCGAGGTATAGGAGACCACACCGTCGGGCCCGTACTCGCGCAGCAGGCGGGCAAAGTAATCGGCCGCTGCTATTGCCTCGGGGCTGTCCAAGGTGGGGAACAGGTCATCGGGGGCCTTGCGGAACACATCGCCGCCAAAGGCCTGCAAGAAGGGGATAAAGGTCCAGCCATAGTGGTTGTCGGTGACAAAGCCGGCCGCGCGCTCCTTGCGGTTGAGCAGCTTGGCCGCTTCCAGCCAGGCGTCTGTCGTATCCGGAAAGGCGAGACCCGACTGCTTGAGCACATCAAAGCGGGATGCGGCCGCGATCGTGACCTCGGCCTGCCAGGGGATGCCATAGAGCTGGCCGTCGCGGCCCCGCTCGGGCGCCAGCGCGCCTTCGAGAAAGTCGCGGATGTCAAAACTTGCCGGCGTCTTGTTGGCGTCGTTGATATAGCCATCGAGCGGCGTCAGCCAGCCCGAGTTGATCCAGCGGCTCGAATAGATGAAGGTGACATTGACCGCATCAAAGGCCGCGCCCTTGGTGGACAGCTCCAGGTCAGCGCGCTGGTTGTAGACCGGAAAGCCGGGTGTGTCGAAGTTCACCTTGGCGCCGGTCGCCTCCTCGAACTCGGGAATCCAGGGCCGCAGCAGCTTGGAATATGGCGAGCTGTACAGCGAGGTATTGAGCGTCACGCCCTTGAGCGGCTTGCTGTCCAGCGCCAGCGCCGGAAAGCCCAGCACGCTGCCGGCGCCGGCCGCCAGCGCAGAGACTAGTAGCTTGCGGCGCGGCACCAGCAGGCCGCCTTCGTAGTGGTAGGTGGTTCGGGTCATGGAAACTCTCTGTGGTGCGCGCAGGCGGCCATCGCCATCTGCGATCAGGGTGTGGATGCTGCGCCCAGGCGGTGCGCCTGGCCGCCGCTCAGGCTGCTCAGGCCGCTGCCGGCTCGCGCACGGTCAGGTCGACGCTGCTGCGGCCATCGACCGAGGTCGCCACGTCGCCCGTAACCGTCACGCGCCGCATCACGCGGTGGGCATCGGCATAGTCATTGATCGCGTAGTGCTGGGTGGCGCGGTTGTCCCAGATGGCGACATCGCCCGGCTGCCAGTGCCAGCGCACGGTGTTTTCCAGGCGCACGATGCGCTCATGGAAGAGCTGCAGCAAGGCGGCAGACTCATTGCTGCGCAGGCCCTTGATGCGCTTGGCAAAGTGGCCCAGCAGCAGCGCCTTCTCGCCCGTCTCGGCATGCACATGCACCAGCGGCTGCTCGGACTCGATGGTCTTGCTGGTGAACACCTTGCGGTAGCTGGCGCGGCCCTGCGTCTCGGTCTGGCTGGCGGCTGTGTTCTGGCGGAAGTTCTCCGCATAGTCATAGTCATTGCCATGCACGGCCCAGAGCTGCTCGGCCAGCTGCTGCAGCGGCGCGGGCAGGCCTTCATAGGCGGCCACGGTATTGGCCCAGACGGTGTCGCCTCCATGGCCGGGCAAGGTCACCGCGCGCAACACGCAGACCTTGGGGAAGACCGCTTTGAAGGTCACATCGGTGTGCCAGGAGTCGGCCCGGCCGCCGTGCTGCGAGTTGAGCTCCAGAAAAGCCGTGCCATCGGGTGCGGGCACGGTGGGGTGGGCCTCGATCTCGCCAAACAGGCGGCCAAAGGCCTGGTGGCCGGCGTCATCGAGGTGCTGCTGGCCCCGGAAGAAAATAACCCGGTGCTGCAGCAGCGCTGCCTTGATCTGGGCAAACAGCGCCGGCTCCAGCGCACCCGACAGCGACACCCCATGCACCACCGCGCCGATGCGGCCCGCCAGGGGCTCGACGTGCAGGGCAGTGGCTGCAGCGGCATCGGCCGCTGGGCTCAGGTGGCGAACATTGGTGATGGCATTCATGGGCGCTCCTCGTGGTCTGGCAATCGGGTTGAAGCCTTCATGCTAGGCAGCGGGGTGCGCCTCCACAACGACGCATTTCATGCATCGATATGCCAACAGCAGCTAAGAAAAAAGAGGCATAAGCCTCTTTCTTGGGTGTCTAAAGCCGCCCACTGCACCGATGCCGCTGGGCGCGGTGCGGTGGGCGCGGCATCAGAACAGCACGCGGCAGCGGATGGTGCCGGCGATCTGGGCCAGCTTCTCCAGCGCCAGGGCGGACGATTCCTGGTCGATATCGATCACCACATAGCCGACCTTTTCATCGGTGCGCAGGTACTGGCCGGCGATGTTGATGCCGTTGTCGGCCAGCACCTGGTTGATGGCCGACAGGATGCCCGGGCGGTTCTCGTGCACGTGCAGGATACGGTTCTTGCCAGGGTGCTCGGGCAGGGCCACTTCGGGAAAGTTCACGGCCGAGGTGGTGGTGCCGTTGTCGCTGTACTTGACCAGCTTTTCTGCCACCTCCAGGCCGATATTGGCCTGGGCTTCCATCGTCGAGCCGCCGATGTGCGGGGTCAGGATCACGTTGTCCATGCCGCGCAGCGGAGACTGGAACTCGTCCTTGTTGCTCTTGGGCTCGACCGGGAACACGTCGATGGCGGCGCCCAGCAGCTTCTTGGCTTGCAACGCCTGGGCCAGCGCGTCCAGATCCACCACGGTGCCGCGCGAGGCATTGATCAAAATGCTGCCGGGCTTCATCGCCGCGATCTGGGCCGCGCCAATCATGTTGTGGGTCGAGGCCAGCTCGGGCACGTGCAGGGTCACGATGTCGGACTGCTCCAGCAAGGCGTTGAGGTTGGCGGCCTGGTGGGCATTGCCCAGCGGCAGCTTGGTGACCACATCATGGAACACAACCTTCATGCCCAGGCCTTCGGCCAGCACCGACAGCTGGGTGCCGATCGAGCCGTAGCCGACGATGCCCAAGGTCTTGCCACGGATCTCGAAGGAGTTGTCGGCGCTTTTCTTCCAGCCGCCCCGGTGCGATACCGCATTCTTCTCAGGAATGCCGCGCAGCAGCAGAATGGCTTCGGCCAGCACCAGCTCCGCCACGGAGCGGGTGTTGGAGAAGGGCGCATTGAAGACCGCAATACCACGCTCGCGCGCCGCATTCAGATCGACCTGGTTGGTGCCGATGCAAAAACAGCCCACTGCCACCAGCTTGTTGGCCGCGGCAAACACATCGGCCGTCAGCTGCGTGCGGGAGCGGATGCCGACAAAGTGCACGTCGGCAATCTTGCGCTTGAGCTCTTCCCCCTCCAAGGCACCGGTCAGCGCCTCAACCTGGGTATAGCCCGCCGCCTGCAACACCTTGAGCGCGGAAGGGTGGATGCCCTCGAGCAGCAAGAACTTGATCTTCGATTTATCCAGCGATGTTTTGGTCATGAATGCGCGCTTTCTCTTTCACAAACGACAGCGGTCTGCCCACCGGGCTGCGATCGGCAGCTGGCAGACCCGGGTCGATCATGGCGCAGAACCTTTGCCATTACGCGTTGTCGGGTTGACCCTAGTACCCGGGCGGCCGACACCATCCACCGGCAAATGCTGCTTTGCAGCATTGAACCCCTTGATTTGCTTGGGTTTGCGCCCGCCGGGCGCTTGGCCGACAGGGTCCGGGCTTCAACCCTGGCCTGCAAAGGGCTGGGCTGCGTGGTACAAAAAGCGGGTAAGCCCGTGATCCAACCACAAGGAGTTTTGCATGACAAGCACCGCAACCCATAACCTGTTTGAACCTGTGCAGGTGGGTGATTTGGAATTGGCCAACCGCATTGCGATGGCACCGCTGACCCGCAACCGCTCGCCCAAGGCGGTGCCCCAGCCGATGACTGCCACCTACTATGCGCAGCGCGCCAGCGCCGGGCTGCTGATCACCGAGGCCACCGCCATCAGCCACCAGGGCCAGGGTTACGCCGATGTGCCGGGCCTGTACGAGCAGGACCAGCTCGATGGCTGGAGCCAGGTGACCCGCGCCGTGCATGCCAAGGGCGGCAAGATTGTCTGCCAGCTGTGGCATGTGGGCCGTGTCTCGCACCGCCTGCTGCAGCCGGACCAGCAGGCCCCGGTGGCGCCCTCGGCCATCACCGCCAAGACCAAGACCTTCCTGATCGACCCTGCGACCGGCACAGGCCGCTTCGAGCCGACCTCCGAGCCGCGCGCGCTGGATGCCGAGGAGATCCCCGGCATCGTGCACAGCTTTGCTGCGGCCGCCCGCAATGCGGTCAAGACCGCCGGCTTCGATGGCGTCGAGATCCACGGCGCCAACGGCTACCTGCTCGACCAGTTCTTGAAGACCGGCGCCAATGCCCGCCGCGACGACTACGGCGGCTCGATCGAAAACCGCGCCCGCCTGACCTTGGAAGTCACCCGCGCGGTGATCGACGCGGTCGGCCGTGGCAAGGTCGGCATCCGGCTCTCGCCCGTCACCCCCGCCAATGGCATTGACGATGCCGATCCGCAAAGCCTGTTCACCTACCTGGCCCACCAGCTGGCGCCGCTGGGCCTGGCCTATATCCATGTGATCGAAGGCGCCACCGGCGGCCCGCGTGAAGTCGAAGGCCGGCCCTTCGACTACGAAGCCTTCAAGGCGGAATACCGCCGCGCTGGCGGCAAGGCCGCCTGGATGGTGAACAACGGCTATGACCGTGCACTGGCCGAGCAAGCCGTGGCCAGCGGCCAGGCCGATATCGTCGCCTTTGGCCGCCCCTATATCGCCAACCCCGACCTGGTCGAGCGCCTGCGCAGCGGCGCGGCACTGAACGAGGGTGATAACAGCACCTACTATGGCGGCGGCGAGAAGGGGTATACCGACTACCCGACGCTGGCGGGCTAAAACGGCTGGCACACGAGCGGCCTGGGCCTACAAAGACCTGGGCCGTGGCTTTACCGGATTTTGGTAGAGTGCGCAGATGCCATTGACTCCCCTCTTCCGCACCACGTTCTGCCTGCTGCTGCTCCCCGGCCTGGCCGCCTGCTCCAGCCTCTGGCCCTCCAAAAAAGAGGCCGAACCCGCGCCCCGCGCGCCCCAGCAGGCGGCGCCCTCCGACAAACCGGCACCGCAGGCCCCGGCGCCAGCGGCGGCCAGCATCAGCGAGGCCGACCTGGCAGGGGTCTGGGAATGCCAGTTCCAGATCAGCATGGGCAAGGACAGCGCCAGCTTTACCTATACCAACCAGTTCAACCCCGACCACAGCCTGCGCTCCCAGGCCTTTTTGGCCTATGACATGCCCAGCAGCGAGCAGCAGTACCGCTTTGTGCTGCAAGGCACGGGCCAGTGGCGCATGGACGGCAGCACCATCACGATGATCGTGCCCAAGGTGGTCAAGCAGGACCGCTCCGAGCACAAAAAGCCCGAGCTGATGCAAGACAAGGACCTGGTGCCCGAGGATTTGAGCGACACCTGGGCGGTGCAGGCCCACAAGGGCAAGAACCTGCGGGTGACCGTGGGCAGCCTGGCTGACTCCATGCTCTGCAACAAGGAATAAAGGCCGGACGCGCATGGATTCGCTGACCCTGGCCTTTTTGCCGCTGGCCCTGTGGTGGCCGGTGGCGGCAGGCCTGTCCTTGCTGCTGGTGCTCGCCGCCGTGCTGTGGATGTTTGTGCAAAACCGCCCTGCTAGGCAGCGTCCAGCCGCTGGCCGCCCCGCCTGGCTGCCCTGGGCCTTTGCGCTGTTTGCGCTGGCCTGGTGGGGCTTTGGCCTGGGCCTGGCCTTGTGGCCGCTGCGGGAGCTGGACGAGCTGGGCCAGTGGGCGCGCGCCAGCAGCTATGTGCTGGTGCCGCTGTGGATCGGCGGCGTTGCCTGGGTGGGCGCGCTTATGGTGCAGCGCCTGCTGCGCAGCACGGCGGCCATGCGCGGTTAACACCGGTTTGGCGGCGATTGCCGATTGACAGCCGCCCCATTTGCGCCAAACTGGGGCCATGTTTGCACCGGAGGCCTGCCATGACCGATATCGACAGCATCAACCTCGACAAGCTGCGCAATATTGTGCAGAAGTTCACGCACCGTGACTTCACCGCCGCCCAGATTGCCGACGACTACTGGGATGGCGCTGCCGAGCAGATCGGTGCCAGCGGCGCGCAGTTTGAAGCCGTATTGCAGCGCAATGCGGCGCTGCTGGGTATACAGACCGTTGGCAGCCACCAGCCCGCCCGCTGGCATGTAGCGGCTTAGAACCGTTAACACAACCCTTGATACGTCGTTGCCTCGCCGGCCGCGCCCTGCCTTGTCGTACTACTCGCTGGCATGTAGCGGCTTAACAGCTGTTTCACCCCCCCTCTTCCCTATCGCACAGCACCGCCGCCCAGCGGTGCTAGGCTTGCACCATGCTGCAGCCCGCCCGCCTCCATTTCCGCGATTTCTCCCCCGCTGACCTGTTCGTCGTCGCCCATGCGATGGGGGATGCGCAGCTGACCGCGTTCTACGGGCTGGAAACAGAACACAGCGATGCCCGCGCAATTGCGCAGGAACAGCTCGATTGGTATGCGTCCGTCGCCAGCGAGGGCAGCGGCTGGTGGCAGGCGGTGCTGCTCGATGGCACCGTGATTGCGGCGGTTGGCCTCTACGACCATGACGACGAGGCCGACAGTGCCGATCTGGGCTACTGGCTGCTGCCCCACCACTGGGGCCATGGCTGGATGGACCAGGCGCTGCGCCAGTGGCTGCCCAGCGCCTTTGCGCGGCTGGGCTTGCACAGCGTGGTGGCCTATGTGGAACCGGAGAATGCGGCCTCCACCCGGCTGTTGGAGCGCCTGGGCTTTTGCCATGAAGGCCTGCTGCGCGACTGCAGCAAGCGCGATGGGCAATACGTATCGCTGCAGCGCTATTCGCTGCTGGTCAGCGAGCTATCGGCGCTGTAGCAGCAGACTCAAGCCGGCCGGCCATCCCGCACATGGCAGCCCTGCAGATGGTCATTGACCATGCCCATGGCCTGCATGAAAGCGTAGACCGTGGTCGGGCCGACAAACTTCCAGCCGCGTTTTTTCAGGTCCTTGGACAGCGCCACCGCCTCGGGCGGCACACCCATCTGGCGCACGGCGTCCAAGGTGATGTGCTCGGGCCGGCTGCCGGGCGCCGGCGCAAAGCGCCAGAGATAGGCGTCAAAACTGCCAAACTCGCGCTGCACTTCGGCCAGGCGCTGGGCATTGTTGATCACCGCCTCGATCTTGCCCCGGTGGCGCACGATACCGGCATCGGCCAGCAGGCGCTGCACATCGTCGGCGCCAAACTGCGCGATCTGCGGGGCATCAAACTGTGCAAACGCGGCTCTGAAGGACGCACGCTTGTTCAGAATCGTCAGCCAGCTCAGGCCGGCCTGAAAGCCTTCGAGGCAGATCTTCTCGAACAGCCGGCGGTCATCATGCACGGGAAAGCCCCATTCATGGTCGTGGTAGTGCTGGTAGAGGGGCGAGGCCATGCACCAGCTGCAGCGCGCGCGCTGGTCATCGGCCAGCGCCAGGCCTGGGGCGAGGGAGTCAAGAGGCATGGGGCGTGCGCGCGGCTACCTGGAAGCGGCCGGGGTCCAGTAGGGTTTGAGGCTTTGGGCCTCTTCGTCAAAGCGCAGGTTGGTGGCCTTAATCTCGTCGTTGATCGTGGCGATCTGCTCGTCCACTTCCTTCAGGTCATGGCGGTTGCCATCGAGGCGCGCCTGCAGCGGGGCGGGCGCCTTGCTCGGGTCCTTCTTGTAGAACTCCATGTCCTGGTCGATCTTCTTGCGGTCTTCCAGCAAGAAGCTACGGCGCTCCTGCACGATGCGGATCTGGGCGCGCAGCACATCGACGGCCTCGCCCCGTTCGGCATCGTGCGCGGCCTTGGTCGGGAAACGCGTTGCCAGTGCCCGCTCACGGCGCTTGCCGTCGTTGGCGCGGTAGCGCTCTTCGGCCTCACGGCGCTGCTGGGCCGCCTGCTCGGCGCGCTCACGCTCGGAGTAGGTAGGCCCGACCGTGCGCACCGCACCGCCGGGCATGGTGACCTGCTGCTCACGGTCCGCGCAGGCGGCAATGGGCCGGTCCGCCGTCAGGCGGCGCCCACCCGCATCCACGCAGCTGTAGACCATGGTCGTAGACGGGGACTTTTGGGCATGGCTGGCGCCAGCGAGCATCAGCATCGCCATGGCCAAAGCAGCGGCACACCGGTCCTTGCGCATCGTCAGATCCTTATCATTCAAAACTATCGAATTCTAATAATCAATTGCCAACGCCATAACGTTCCCGGTACGCCAGCACCTGACTGTGGTGTTCACGCATCGAATCGGCTGCCGCGCCCTGGGCCAGAAAGGCCAGCAGGTCCTCCAGTTTGGCGATGGTGCAGACCTGCATACCCAGCTGGTCACGCACATATTGAACCGCACTATGCGCCACATCCTTGCCATTCTCAGTGGCTTTTTCCTGTCTGTCCAATGCAATGGCCATGGCGTGGGGGATGGCGCCCGCACCCTGGATCAGCGCAATCGATTCGCGCGCGGCGGTGCCGGCCGACATCACATCGTCAATGATCAGCACCCGGCCCTTGAGCGGGGCGCCCACCAGGCTGCCGCCTTCGCCATGGTCCTTGGCCTCTTTGCGGTTATAGGCAAAGGGCACGTTCTTGCCCTGGCGCGCCAGCTCCACGGCCACGGTCGCTGCCAGCGGAATGCCCTTGTAGGCCGGGCCGAACACCATGTCGAATGCCACACCGCTGGCCAGAATCGCTTTTGCATAGAATTCAGACAGACGCGCCATCTTGGCGCCGTCATCGAACAGGCCTGCATTGAAGAAATACGGGCTGATGCGGCCGGCCTTGGTGGTGAACTGCCCAAAGCGCAGCACGCCAGCGTCCACGGCAAACTCTACAAAATCCTGCGCCAGCTGCGCATCCGCGCCTGACTGTGGGAGACTAACGACCATGACCCAATCCTTGTTCAAATTAACCAGCCTCAACCTCAACGGCATCCGCTCCGCTGCCACCAAGGGCGTGATCCCCTGGATTGAGACAACCCGGCCCGATTGTATTTGTGTGCAGGAAATCAAGGCACAGCAAGCGGATATGCTGGACAAGTTCGACGTCATCGATGAGATGAACGGGTATTTCCAGTTTGCCGAGAAAAAAGGCTACTCGGGCGTGGGCGTCTACACCCGCCATGCGCCCAGCGATGTGGTGATCGGCTTTTCGCCCAACGAGTTCGATGCCGAAGGCCGCTACGTGGAGCTGCGCTTTGACACGCCCACGCGCAAGTTCTCCATCATCAGCTGCTATTTCCCCAGCGGCAGCTCCGGCGAGATCCGCCAGGCCGCCAAGTACCGCTTTCTGGCCGAGCTGCACCCGCACCTGATGCGCCTGCGCGCCGAGCGCGACTTCATTCTCTGCGGCGATGTCAACATTGCCCACACCAATGCCGATATCAAGAACTGGCGCAGCAACCAGAAAAACAGCGGCTTTCTGCCCGAAGAGCGCAGCTGGATGACCCAGCTGCTGGAGAAAGAGACCGAGACCGGCGGCCTGGTCGATGTGTACCGCGTGCTCCAGCCCGATACCACCGATGCCTGCTACACCTGGTGGAGCAACCGGGGCCAGGCCTATGCCAACAACGTGGGCTGGCGCCTGGACTACCACCTGGCCACGCCCGCGATTGCCGCACTGGCCCGCAAGGAGCATATCTACAAGGATGTGAAGTTCTCGGACCACGCCCCGATCACCATCGATTACGACTTCCAGCTGTAACCCATCGCCCGGTCCCTGCGGCCTCCGTCCCGGGAGCCGCAACCGCCATTCGGGAGCCTTCCATGCGCATCACTGCAGCCTCTCTTCTTCTGGCCGGCCTGCTGGCCAGCACCGCCGCCGGCGCCAAGGATGCATCGGATTACAGCGCGCAGGAGCTGGTGGAGGCGCTGACCCAGCGCCTGTCCAAGGTGCTGCTGGCAGGCCCTACGCGGGATTCACCAGACAATACCGCCGCCATCATTGTGCTCGAAGGCAAGGCACTGGCACTGGCACCCCGGCTGCAGTCCACCCCCACGATGCGGGTGCTGAGCCGGGAGCAGCTGGTGGCCGAGCAGCGCGCCAACTTTCTGATCATCTCGCAGCTGGGCCAGCAGGGCGCGGACATACTGGTCGACTACGAGACGCCCAACAATGCCTCGTTCGGCACCTTGCGCATCCAGGACAAGGACGGCAAGCTGGTCTTCAAGGCCGAAGACACCTACCGCAGCAGCAGCGGTGCGCGCGCGACCTATGCGCGCCTCTACGGCGGCCTGCCCTGCCGCCATGGCAGCGAGATGGCCTACCGCTTCAACTATGCCGACCGCTATGCACGCAGCGGCGAGTGCCCGGTAGCGCGCTTTCCCAGCAGCGATTCGGCTTTCGAGTGGTAGGCGCTAGCTGCTGTTCTTGAGCGTCGCCAACACCTCATCGAGCATCTGCTTGGCATCGCCAAACAGCATGCGGTTGTTGTCCTTGTAGAACAGCGGGTTGTCCACGCCGGCGTAACCGGTCGCCATCGAGCGCTTCATCACGATGGACTGGCGCGCCTTCCAGACCTCCAACACCGGCATGCCGGCAATGGGGCTTGTGGGGTCGTCCTGCGCGGCGGGGTTCACGATGTCGTTGGCGCCAATGACCATGGCCACATCGGTGTCGGGAAAGTCGTCGTTGATCTCGTTCATCTCCAGCACGATGTCGTAGGGCAGCTTGGCCTCGGCCAGCAGCACATTCATATGGCCGGGCATGCGGCCAGCGACCGGGTGGATCGCAAATCGCACCTCGACGCCGCGCTCGCGCAGCGTGCGGGTGATCTCGTTGACGGTGTGCTGGGCCTGGGCAACCGCCATGCCGTAGCCCGGCACGATGACCACGCGCTTGGCCTCGCGCAGCATCTCGGCGGTTTCGGCCGCGCTGATGGCCACCACCTCACCCTGGGGCACCGCGCCCACCTGCCCCGCCGGCGTGGGCGCGCCACTGCCAAAGCCACCGGCAATCACGCTGATAAAGCTGCGGTTCATCGCCTGGCACATGATGTAGCTCAGGATCGCGCCGGACGAACCCACCAGCGCGCCGGTGACGATCAACAAGTCGTTGCCGAGCATAAAGCCCGTGGCCGCTGCGGCCCAGCCCGAATAGCTGTTGAGCATGGACACCACCACCGGCATGTCAGCCCCGCCAATGGCCATCACCATGTGCAGGCCAAACAGCAGCGCGATGGCGGTCATCACCAGCAGCGCCAGCATGCCCAGGCCCAGCGATGCGCTCTGCACAAACCAGCAGCCCAGCGCGAGTACCACGACCAGCCCCAGCAGGTTGAGCAGATGCCGCCCCGGCAGCAAGAGCGGCTTGCCACCAATGCGGCCATTGAGCTTGCCAAAGGCCACCAGCGAGCCCGAAAACGTGACCGCGCCAATGAGAATGCCGATATAGATCTCGGCCGCATGGATGGCCTTCTCGGCACCCTGCAACGGGTGCGAGGTATCGACATAGCTGGCAAAACCCACCAGGCAGGCGGCCAGGCCGACGAGGCTGTGCATCAGCGCCACCAGCTCGGGCATCTGGGTCATCTTGACCCGCTTGGCGGCATACAGCCCGATGCCGCCGCCCAGCACCAGCGCGATGACAATCGCCACCACGCCGGACTGTGAGACGCGCGGGCCAAAAATGGTCACCAGCACCGCCAGGCCCATGCCCAGCATGCCCAGCAGATTGCCGCGCCGCGCGGTCTCGGGGTGTGACAGCCCGCCCAGGCTGAGGATGAACAAGATGGCAGCGCCCAGGTAGGCGACGGTGGCAAGGCTTTCGGTCATGCGGTTCTACCTCGGTGGCCTATTTGCGGAACATGGCCAGCATGCGGCGCGTGACCGCAAAACCACCAAACATATTGATCGCCGTGAGCACCAGCGCCACAAAGGCCAGTGCGCCGATCAGCAGCCCCGGCCGGTCCGTGCCCACCACGCCCGGCGGCGCCATCTGCACCAGCGCGCCAATCGCGATGATGCTGGAGATCGCATTGGTCACGCTCATCAGCGGCGTGTGCAGCGCGGGCGTCACGTTCCAGACCACCATGTAGCCGATAAAGCAGGCCAGCACAAACACCGTCAGATGCCCCAGGAAGGCCGCCGGCGCATGGGCGCCCACCAACCAGAACAAGAGCGCCAGCACCGCAAAGATGATCGCCAGGCTGCGCGCCGGCAAGGGGCTGCCGGCGCCATGGCCGTGGCCGCGCTTTTTGGCCGCCGCCGGGCTGGCAGCCGCAGTGCCCGCAGCCCCCGTAGTAGCCGCTGCCGGTGTGGCCACGGGCGCGGCCGCCAGCGCAGGCGCGGGCCAGCTGATGCTGCCTTGGTACACCACCGTCAGGCCCCGGATCGCATCGTCCTCCATGTTCACCAGCGCATGCCCATCCTTGGCCTTGCACAGCTCCTCGGTGAGGCGCAGCAGGTTGTTGGCATACAGGGTGGACGACTGCGCCGCCAGGCGCGAGGCCAGGTCGGTGTAGCCCACGATCGTCACGCCATGGCGCACCACGGCCTCACCGGGCACCGTCAGCGCACAGTTGCCGCCCTGCTCGGCGGCCATGTCCACAATCACGCTGCCGGGCTTCATCGCCTGCACCATCTCGGCGGTAATCAGCCGGGGCGCGGGCTTGCCGGGGATCAGGGCGGTGGTGATGATGATGTCGGCCCACGCCGCCTGCTGCGCATACATCTGCCGCTGCGCCGCCTGAAAGCCCTCGCTCATCACCTTGGCGTAGCCGCCGCCACCACCGCCCTCTTCGGCATAGTCCACCGGCACAAAGGTGCCACCCAACGACACCACCTGGTCGGCCGCCTCGGCCCGCGTATCGTTGGCGCGCACCACAGCGCCCAGGCTGACCGCTGTGCCAATCGCCGACAGGCCGGCCACCCCCGCACCTGCGATAAACACCTGCGCAGGCGGCACCTTGCCCGCCGCCGTGATCTGGCCGTTGAAAAAGCGCCCGAAGGCATGGGCCGCTTCGACCACCGCCCGGTAGCCGCTGACCCCCGCCATCGAGGTCAGCGCATCCATCTTCTGCGCGCGGCTCAGGGTGCGCGGCAGCGCATCCATCGCCAGCACCGTCAGCCCCTTGGCCGCCAGCTGCGCCATCAACGCGGGGTTTTGCGCAGGCCAGACAAAGCCGACCAGGATCTGGCCGGCATGCATCCATTCGACCTCTTCAGGCGTCGGTGGCCGCACCTTGAAGAGAATGTCAGCCCCCGCCCAGATCGCCGAGCTGGGCAGCACCTGGGCGCCTGCTGCGCGGTAGGCCTCATCGCCAAAGCTGGCAGCGGCGCCAGCGCCAGCCGCCACGCTGACGCGAAAGCCCAGCTTGACCAGCTTCTCCACCACCGCAGGCACGGTGGCCACACGCTTTTCACCGGGAAATATCTCGTGCGGCACCCCTATGCATTGCGGGTTGGCTGGCGCTGGCTGCGGCGCCGCTGCTGCCGGGGTCGGCGGTGAGATGCTGGACATGGATGCGCGCTCCTGGTTCAGGGATCAACTCGCTTGCAGCACACCGGTATGCCCGGCCATGGCTGCAGCGCTGAACACCTTGTATCACGGGGCAGCCATTTGGGCTACGCGCATTTTTGCCTAGGGCCTTGCATATCTACTATGCAAGTCATGTCCATGGCTGGGCCGCGATCAGATCCAGAGATCATTCGCCACCGTACGCTCCCCCGCCTCCCCATCCCCCGTATTCGCCACCCCGCGCGGCTCGATCAGCAGCAGCTGGACCTCGGCCTGTGCAAAGGGTTTGTGCTCCAGGCCCTGGGGGATGACGGCCATCTGGCCGGCCTGCAGGTGGATGGCGCGGAGGCTGCCGCTGGCATCGCGCAGGTCGATGCGCAGCTGGCCGTCGAGAACGATGAAGGTTTCATCGGTATCGCTGTGCTGGTGCCACAAGAATTCGCCGGCGATCTTGACGAGCTTGAACTGGTAGTCGTTCATCTCTGCGACCACGCGCGGCTGCCAGTGGCCCTGCAGCAATGCGATCTTGCCCAGCAGATCGATGGACTGGCCTTGGCCACGGTGGCTTGGAGTGGGAAATGTTTCGGTAGCTGCTGGCATGGTCTTGCTGGATAGGTTGAAAACAGCCAGCTTAAGAATGCGCCGCCCAAAAGTATTGAACGTTTGTGGGCAAGCGTTCAGCGGCGCGATGCCTGGCGCATGACCTGCAGCCAGCGCCCTGGCGTGATGCCAAAGGTTTTCAGAAAATGCCGCGTCATATGGCTTTGGTCGGCAAAGCCGGCGTCCTGGGCAGCATCGGCCAGCGACAGGCCCGCCAGCAACCCGCGCCGCACCGCATCGAGCCGGCGCATGGTGAGGTAGCGGTAGGGGCTGGTGCCGTAGAACATGCGGAAATCATGCGACAGGCTCCAGCGGTCGCGGCCGGTGGCCGCTTCCAGCTCGTCCAGCGCCACCACCCGGGTGGCATGGGCCTGCAGATAGTCACGCGCGCGGCGTGCAGCCTGGTAGTCGCCCTTGGCTTTGGCGCGGCGCGTGCCGGACCCGCCAGTGGCAGCGGCCAGCGCATGGGCCAACTGCGCCAGCGCATCGCTTTGCTCCAGCGGCTCGACCGTATCGTCCACGCCTTGCAGCAGGGCCTCGGCAGCGGCCGATATCGCCGGGTCGTTGGTGATGCCGCCATCCAGAAATGGCAGCGCGCTGCCGCCCAGAATGTCCTGGATCAGCGCGGGCTCCACATAGACCATGCGGTAGCGAAAGCCCTCGTCCGTGCCGGCCTGCCCGTCATGCGCTTCGTCGGGATGCAGCACCAGGGTGCTGCCGGCCAGGCTGTCGCGCCTGCCGCGCCGGTAGTGAAAGCTCTGCACGCCCGCCAGGGTGCGCCCTATCGCATAGGTGTCGTGGCGGTGCATCGCGTAGGCATTGCCCTGGAACCAGGCCTCGATGCGCTCCATGCTGTCGGAAGGCGGGCTGCGCAGCACCCAATCCGAACGTGGCAAGGCAGGGGGGCGGGGCATCAAGAATCCAGACAGGTGGTGAAAGCAGGGGGCGAAGTGCTGATTCTACAAACCATCCCCAAGCGGCACCCACTTGCAGCGCCGAACCCCGCCCAGCTCCAAGCCCACCACAGCTTGCCGCACAATAGCCGTATTGCGCCCTGCACACGCCAGCCCTGTGCGTTGACGCCAGCCCCCACACCAACCATGCTCCACTACCACACGATTCCCGTCACCGCATTTCAGCAAAACTGCTCCCTGGTCTGGTGCGACCAGCAGATGGAGGCCGCCGTCATTGACCCCGGCGGCGATCTGGAGCGCATCGAGGCAGAGATCGCGCGCCTGGGTCTGCAGCTCCAGGCCATCTGGCTCACCCATGCGCATATCGACCATGCCGGCGGCGCCGGGGAGCTGGCCGAGCAGCGCGGGCTGCCGATCATCGGCCCGCACCCGGGCGACCAGTTCTGGATTGATGGCCTGCCCCAGCAAAGCCAGATGTTTGGCTTTCCGCCCGCGAAAAGCTTTACGCCCACGCGCTGGCTGCAGGATGGCGATACGGTCAGCATCGGGCAGGAAACCCTGCAGGTACGCCACTGCCCCGGCCACACCCCTGGCCATGTGGTCTTCCATGCACCGCAGATCACGCGCTGCTTTGTGGGCGATGTGCTGTTTGCCGGCAGCATTGGCCGCACCGATTTCCCCCAGGGCAACCACCAGCAGCTGATCGACTCCATCACCCAGCGGCTGTGGCCCATGGGCGATGCAACGGTGTTCATCCCCGGCCATGGCCCCGAGAGCAGCTTTGGCCGTGAGCGCCAAAGCAATCCTTATGTGGGTGGGACCTGATCCGGGGTTCCCGCTGTAACGCCAAAGGCCAGCGGCATGCCGCTGGCCTTTTTTGCGTGGGCGCCGATCAGAACTTGGCGGTCAGCGAGGCGTAGAACGAGCGGCCTGGCTCGTTGTAGGTTGCGGCCCCTGCACCGTAGATGGTGCGCGGGTTGTTCACGCCCACAGCATTGCCCATGCGGTAGAGGCGCTTGTCAAACAGGTTCTTGATGCCGGCGGTCAGGGTGACATCCTTGGTAAAGCTGTAGCGCGCGCCCACGCCCACCAGCGCATAGGGGGCCAGGCGGCGGGTTTCCTCGCCGGTCAGCGGCAGGCCCTGGTAGTCGAGCTTGTTGGGCTTTTGGCCGCCGTACCAGGTCACCGAGCCGAGCAGCTGCAAGGCATTGGTGGTCTGCCACTCCACGCGTGAATTGAGCGTGTACTTGGGGATGATGGACAGCTGCTCGCCAGTGGTCTTGTTCTTGCTCTGCACCATGTAGGTGAGGTTGTTGCTCAGGCGCACTGCGGGGCTGAGCTTGACGTTGAACGTGCCCTCCACGCCAGAGACCACCGCCTTGGGGATATTGGTCCAGGTGAACACATCGGCATTGGCATAGGCGCCGGTGCCGCCGGTCGCGGTGCCCACCGGGGTCATGCCCGCATCGATCTTGTTGCGGTAGTCGTTGTGGAACAGGGTGACGCCGGCGAGCAGTCCCTCGTCGGCATACTCGATGCCCAGCTCCTTGTTGATGCTGGTCTCGGGCTTGAGATCGGCATTGCCCATCAGATAGCAGGCCCCACCCGCGCCCCAGCAGCCAATGCCACGGCTGTAGAGCAGGTAGTTGGGGTTCATCTGGTAGAGGTTGGGGGCCTTGTAGGCCCGTGCCACGCCGGCCTTCAACGTGACCTTGTCCGTCAGGTAGTGCGACAGGTTCAGCGACGGGCTCCAGTTGGTGCCCACCTCGCTGTGCTGGTCCAGGCGCAGGCCGGGGGTCAGCAGGGTTCTGGCATTGAGCTCGATGTTGTCTTCGACAAAGAGCGAGGCAATGCGCGAGGAGATCTTGCCGCTGCGGCCGGTGTTGTCCACCCCGGGCACGCTGCCGGCCTCGGTCGTGGTTTGCGAGACGGAGTTGCTGTCTTCCAACTTTTGCTCCACCCACTCGGCGCCCACGGTCATCACATGGGGCAAGCTGCCCCATTTACCCCGGGCGCTGATCTCGCCATGGGCGGTCAGGATGTCGAGCTTGGAGGTGCCATAGGCATCGCTGGAGAACAGGCCTTCGGTGCCGCCGGCCAGGCCTTCGTTCATGCGGGTGTTGCGCGTGGTTTCGTACTGCAGGTAGGCGGTGGAGCTGCCAAAGTCGTACTCGCCCTTGTGCGTGACGGCATAGGTCGAGCGGTACATGCGGTTGGTCTCGGTGCCCAGCGCATCGAGCACGCGCTGCGAGGTGGCGACCAGGTTGCCGCTCGCATCGACGGTGTAGTTGTTGGTGTTTTGCGTATCACCCGCATAGATGTTGCCCTGGCGTGCAAAGCTGGCATCCAAGTCGATGCGGTGGCCCGCTGCGGGCTTGAGGCTCAGGCGCCCCGAGAGGTTGCGGTCGCGCACCCCTTCGCGGCCCGCAGGGAAGGTGCCGGCATAAATGCCGGTGCGGGTCGAGGCATGGCCTTGGTTGATGTCCCAGGCGTCCGCATCGGTCTTGTCCACATTGCCGCTCAGACGAAAGCCCAGCTGCTCGGAGATCGGCCCGGCCAGCGAGAAGCTGGTGCGGCTGCTGCTGCCGTCGCGCGAATCTTCTGGCTGTTTGTAATAGACCGTCGCGCTGCCACTCAGCTTGTCGGGGATGCCCTTGGTGATGATGTTGACCACGCCGCCGGCTGCGCCATTGCCGTAGCGGGCAGCGGCGGGGCCGCGCAGCACCTCGATCTGCTCGACGGCCTCCTGCGGCACCCAGTTCATGTCGCCCCGCGTGTCGCGCTCTCCGCGCCAGCCATAGCGCACCGATCCGCGGCTGTTGACGGGTTTGCCATCGACCAGGATCAAGGTGTTTTCCGGGCCCATGCCGCGCAGGTCGATCTGGCGGTTGTTGCCGCGCTGGCCGCTGCTGGAGTTGCTGGTCAGGTTCACACCGGGCTGCTGGCGCAGCACATCGGCCAGGTCATTGCTGGGCTGGCTGTCCAGGTCCTCGCGCGTGACGGTCGAGACGCCCGGTGCCTGCTTCCAGGCACTTTCCGCCGTGCCCAGCACCTGCACCGTCTCCAAGGTCGGATCCTGCTCCGACGGCGTGGTTGCCGCTGCCGGGGTTTGTGCCTGCGCCGCCGCCTGCACCCCCAACACCAGCACCGCTGCTGCCACGGCGCGCAAGCGCCACCCCTGTTCCCCTGCCTGGATCGCCATACCGCCCCTTTTGTAAAGATGAATGATTTTCATTACCAAGTACTGAATTCTTCCATCTGGGGGGCGGTCCGTGGTTTGCGCGGCCAACAAAGATGTTTGCGCCAGCGGCAAAGCCGCCCGTTCGAGGAACAGGCGGTCAATCAGGAGCAATTTGGCTTTAGACCCGGACCCGCGCCAGCTTGGGCGCCAGGCCAAAGCGCCGGCGGTAGGCGGTGGCAAAGTTGGCGGCGCTGGTGTAGCCGGCCAGCAGCGCGGCCTGGCCCACGGTAATGCCGTCGCGCTCCAGCGCCTGGCGGGCGCGCTGCAGCCGGCATTCGCGCAAAAACTCAAACACCGTGGTGCCGTAGACGCTGCGGAACTGGCGCTGCAAGGTGCTGGCATTGACGCCCGCCTGGCGCGCAATCGCATCCATCGACAGCGTATCGGCCTGGCCCGAGGCCAGAAACGCATGCAGTTCGCGCAACCGCTGGTGCTCGCGCGGCAACAGGCCTGCCGCACTGCCGCCCGGGGCTGCGGCCTCGCCATCGCCCACGGTGGCCAGCGCCTCGCCCAGCAGTTCCAGCGCATGGCTCTCCAGGTACATGTGCTGCAGCAGCGGCGTCAGCCCCGGCGGGTGCACGATCTGCTCGGCAATCACCGCAGCGCGCGCCGACAGCTGCCAGTGGCGCGTGGCCAGGTGCTCGTGCATGAAGCGCTGCAGATCGGGCCAGGCAGCGCCATCGCCACCACCGGCCTGGGCCAGCCAGGCGGGGGTGAGCCCCAGGCTGACGCGGCGCGAGTACACGCCCGAGCGCGCCCGCCGCTCAAAGCGCTCGCGCTCGGCCACCGACACCAGCGCGGCGCTGGCGCCTGCGCCTTGGTGGCTCAGCGCCACCCGGGTCAAACCGTAAGAGACATCGATACGCCCTTCCAGCAACACCACCAGGCGCAGCCCGGCGTCGATCTCGGCCTGCGCGGTCTGGTCGCGCGGGTCGCAGCCGTCTTCGCTGTGCAGGTGCAGGCCCGGGCGCAGCTCGCGCAGCCGCGAGACATGGGCGCGCAGCTCTGCCTCGGCATTGGTCGCGGAATCAGGGGCGCGCATAGGCCAGGCCGGTAGAGCGTGTTGAAGGAGCCCAGCATGCGCAAACATCTTTCTTGCTGCAGCAAACATGGGCCAAGCGGGTTTGTGCCATGCTTGCCATGATAATTTCTTAATGCAAATCATTCTCAAGCCCATGGTTGATTTGCCGCAAGCCCAGCCCCTATGCAACTCGCCCTGTCTCCTTTCCCCACCCTGCCCTTGGCCCAACTGGCCGATGTGACCCGGCGCCGCCTGCTGGGCCTGGGCGCTGCGCTTGCGCTGCCCGGCTGCGCCTGGCAAAGCAGCCTGCAGGACGCCCCGCCCGTGGCCCTGCCCGGCACGCGGCAGCTGGACCTGCGCGCCCCCGGCATGCCGGGCCCGGGCGCGCCGGATCGCGTGCACCGCATCATGGTGGCCGTGCCGCCCGTCCCGCCACCGCCCCAGGGCTACCCGGTGCTCTATCTGCTGGACGGCAACCTGCTGTTCACGCCCGCCGCGCAGCTGATGCGCAACCGCTTTGCGCGCGGGCCCTCGGTGCCCACGCAAGGCGCCGTGGTCGTCGGCCTGGGCTATGCCGACAGCCAGGTGCTGGACCTTGCCGCGCGCAGCTATGACTACACACCGCCGGCCCCTGGCCCGGCCACCGATGCGCGCGGACGCGCCGAAGGCGGTGCCGACCATTTCCTCGACTTTATCGACCAGCAGGTGCGCCCGCTGGTGGAAGCGAGTGTGCCGATCGACACCACGCGCCAGACCTTTTTTGGCCATTCGTATGGCGGCCTGTGTGTGCTGCATGCGCTGCTGACCCGCCCTGGCAGTTTTCAGCGCTATGTCGCCGCCAGCCCCTCGATCTGGTGGCGCGATGGCTTGGTGCTGCAAGCCTTGCCCGGATTTTTGGCGCATGCCGCCAGCCAGGCGAAGGATGCACCGCCGCTACGGCTGCTGGTCACGCAAGGCGAGCGCGAAGCGCGGTCTGCAGCGCCATCCACGCAGGCATCGCCGCCCGCGCCATCCGCCCCCGCGAGCGACCCGGCCCGCGACGCCATACGGCGCCAGCGCCAGAGCGCCCCGGGCATCCCCGCGCTGATGGAGGGCCTGCGCGGCGCGCCAGGCCTGGCGCTGCGCTATGCCAGCTTTCCCGGTGCCGACCATGGCAGCGCCATGCTGCCAGCGGCACAGCAGGCGCTGGCAATGGCGATCGAGGACTGAGTGCCATGTCCGAGCCCGCGCTGACAAGCCTCAGCACCCAAGGCCAGGTCGCCACCCCGGAGGCCAGCCGCTATCTGCAGCGCCTGTGCTACCACTTCAGCCGCAAGATCAGCGTGCAGTACGACAGCCACCAGGGCGAGGCCCAGTTCCCCTGGGGCCACTGCAGCCTGCGGGCCGAGGGCGACATGCTGTCCTTTGTCTGCAGCGCTGACAATGCCGAGGCACTGGCCAGGGTACGCCATGCAATCGACGCGCATGTGGCGCTGTTCTCGCGCAAGAACCCGATGGTGGTGGCCTGGGTGTAAGAACCTGTTCAAAGACCGTTTAGCGCTTGGCTTGCTCGTAGAGGCCTTGCACCTTGGGCACATTGGCCTGCAGGCTGGCGATGCGGTTGGGCCCGGTCGGGTGGGTGGACAGAAAGCCGATGCCGCCCTTGCCGGTGGCCGTGCCCATCTTCTCCCACAAGCTGACGGCGGCCTGCGGTGCATAGCCGGCACGTGCAGCGATCTCCAGCCCCACCAGATCGGCATCGGATTCATCGGAGCGGCTGAACTTGAGCGTCAGCAGCTGGCCGCCCAGGTTGGCGGCGGCGGTACCCATATCGCCCAGGCCAAAAATCGCCGCGCCCAGGCGGATGCCCAGCCCGGTGGCCTGGGTCTTGGCCAGCTGCTCGCGGGAATGCTCGCGCAGCGCATGGGCCATCTCATGGCCCATCACCATCGCAATCTCGTCGTCACTCAGCTGGAGCTGGTCAATGAGCCCGGTGTAGAACACGATCTTGCCGCCGGGCATGCAAAAGGCGTTGACCTGCTTGCTGCCAATCAGGTTCACCTGCCACTTCCAGTCCTTGGCACGTGGGTTCCAGGGCAGGGCCTGTGCTATCAGGCGCTGGGCAATCGTCTGCAGGCGCTGCAGCTGGGCATTGCCCGGCCCCGCCAATGCGCCCTGCTGCTTGGCCTGCGCCAGCAGCTCCCCGTACTGCTGCTGCGCCGCCTGCTCCAGCGCTTCGGCCGGCACCAGGTTGCGCAGCGCCGATGACTTGCCTACATCCACCTGCGCCCAGGCACTGCCCGCGCTACCGGCACCCACCACGGCAGCCCCTGCGACCAGGGTCTGCAGCCAGGCGCGGCGCCCATGGCAGGCGCAGCTGAACAACGGTGAGGGATGGGGCAGGTCAGGCATTCCAGTTCCAATCATGAAAACGCGATGATTGCACAAGTTTTTAACCAGCTTGTGGCTAAAACTATCGCCCTGGCCCAACAAGCAGATCACCGAAGCAAGAGTGTCACCCAATGGCCAAATCCCACTTCGTTGTCTGAACAAATCAAGCCCGCATCTCGGCTTTCACCACCACCCACAGCCCCAGCAGCACCGCCGCCAAGCCCACCCAGGCCACCCAGGGCTGGTGTTCGCCGACGATCCACACGGCCAGCACAAAGGCAGCGACGGGCTCAATCAGGCTGAGCGCCACCCCAGTGGGCCCCGAGATATGGCGCAGGCCCATCGAGAACAGCAAGTGTGCAATGCCCGAGACAACGGCGCCCAGATAGACAACAACCAGTACCGCAGACAGGCTCCACTGCGGCATGCCCGCATACAGCGCGGCCACCGGCAGCGCCAGCAGGGCCGCGCCGCTGAACACATAGAAGTTCACCACCTTGGGAGACATATGGCTGACCAGGCGCTTGTTGACCAGCGCATAGCCGGCATAGGACAGCCCCGCGAGCAGGCACAGCGCCAAGCCGGGCCAGGAGACCTGGCTGCTGCCGCCCTCGCCCATCACCATGGCCACCCCGCCGGCCACGCTGACCAAGGTGCCCAGCCACCACAGCGGCGACAGCGGCGCGCGCAGCACGACGGCCTGCAGCAGGCCCGCCCAGATGGGGCTGCTGCCAATGGCCACGGCCGTGCCCACGCCCACACCGGCCATCTGCAGGCCGGCATAAAAGAACACGCTGTAGCCGCCAATGCCCAGCGATGCCCAGAAGAACGACGACAGCCGCAGCCCCGCCTGGCTGGGCCGCAGCACCAGGCTGCCGGTGTTGCCACGCCGGGCCCACAGCAGGCTCAGGCCCAAAAATGCCGCCGCCACCGCCAGCTGCGCCGCACCCACCCAGAACGGCGACAGCCCCGCCGCCCCCAGGTACTGGGCCGTGCCGCTGGTGCCCCAGAGCACGCCGGCAATGGCGACGAGCGCAATGCCTTGCGCAGAGGCGCTGAAAAATGAAGAAGGGGCGGGGGATGCCATGCCGCTGGAAGTCTGTGTCATGCCGCTATGGTGCCGCGACGGGGCCGGGGCAAATGTCGAGAAACGCTTGTGCCTGTGCTGCCAAACGCACCCAGCGCATCATGCGCCGCCGCGCTTGCGCAGGCTGCGGCTGCCCACGCCGCGATCGCGCCGCAGCGCATAGGCCAGCGCGCTGGCCGTGCTGTAGCCGCAGCGCAGCGCCGTGGTCTCCAGCGGCTGGCCGGCGGCCAGCGCCTGGCTGGCCTCGGTCAGACGCAGGTCGCGCAGCCATTGCTGGGGGGTGCTGCCAGTCAGCTCCTGCCAGCGCACATGAAAGCGCTGGGCGCTCAGGTGCGCCAGCGCCGCCAGCTGGGGCGTGCGCCAGTCGCCGGCCAGGTCGGCGCGTACGGCAGCGGTGATGGCCTGCACATCCAGCGCACGGCGCAGCAGCAGCGCGGGCGACTGCTGCACCCAGGCCACATGGGCCTGGGCCACCGTCAAGGCGGAGGCATGGGTGGCCAGCCAGTCGCGCGGCGGGGCGGCAAAGCGGCGCATCTGCGCCCAGTCTGCGCCGTCGGGCACATCCACCACGGCCAGCGCGCTGCCCTTTTGTGCCAGGTAGGCGTGGGTGGCGCCTGCCGGTATCACCACGCCGCTGGCAGTGTCGACATAGGCGGCCTTGCCATCGACCTCCAGCTCCATGCGGCCGGCCAGCGCATACAAGAGCTGCACATGGTCATGGCTGTGCGCCTGCTGCTCGCCTTCATAGTGGCGAACAGAGTAGTCAGGAGCCAGCAAGCGGTGGTGGTGGTGGTCGGCCATGGCAGCAGCGGTGCATCAGTGCATAGCGCACAGTGTAGCCAAGCGCGGGCGCTGGCCCCTTGTTCCGCCGCTTGCCCCGCTTACCCCGGTCAGCAGCACGGATCAGCGTATATTGGCGCCATTGCCCGGGCCTGGCCTGGCCCGCCCCTTTTTACTGCACGCCTCGTCCGCATGGCCGACACCTCTTCGCCCGCTACCGCCTCCTCCCCCGCCGCCCGCCGTTCCTGGGCGGACACGTTTCGCGTCTATACCGAGCCGGCCAGCCTGCGCATGCTGGCGCTGGGCTTTTCTGCCGGCCTGCCGCTGCTGCTGGTGCTGGGCACCTTGTCGTTCTGGCTGCGCAAGGCAGGGATTGACCGCAGCACCATTGGCTACCTCAGCTGGGTGGGCCTGGCCTATGCCTTCAAATGGGTCTGGTCGCCGCTGGTTGACCGGCTGCCGCTGCCGGTCCTCACCCGCCTGCTGGGGCGCCGGCGCAGCTGGCTGCTGCTGGCCCAGGGCCTGGTAGTTGCCGGCCTGCTGGGCATGGCCTGGGTCGATCCGCAACTGCACCTCAAGCATGTGGTCTGGTGCGCGCTGGCGGTGGCCTTTGGCTCGGCCACGCAGGATATTGCACTCGATGCCTACCGCATCGAATCGGCCGATGCCGATCGCCAGGCGGCGCTGGCCGCCACCTACCAGACCGGTTACCGCATCGCGATGATCTGGGCCGGCGCCGGCGTGCTGTGGCTGGTGGCCCTGGGCCTGCAAGAGGGTGCGGGCGACTACCAGCGCCAGGCCTGGGGCTTTGCCTATATGGTGATGGCCGCCTCGATGCTGGTGGGCGTGGTCACCGTGCTGCTGTCGCCCGAGCCGGCGGCCAAGCCCATGACCCCCGCCCGCAATGCCGCCCAGTGGCTGCAGGAGGCGCTGGTCGCCCCCTTTGCCGACTTTATTGGCCGCTACGGCTGGCATGCGGTGCTGATCCTGGCGCTGATTGCGATCTACCGCATCTCGGACGTGGTGATGGGCATCATGGCCAACCCTTTTTATGTCGACATGGGCTACACCGAGGCCGAGGTCGCCTCGGTCAGCAAGATCTTTGGCGTCATCATGACCTTGGTCGGCGCCTTCATTGGCGGTGTGATCTCGATGCGCATCGGCGTGATGCGGGTCTTGATGCTGGGCGCGGTGCTGTCGGCCGGCAGCAACCTGCTGTTTGCCTGGCTGGCCACGCGCGGCCATGACCTGGCGGGCCTGATTGCCGTGGTCTCGGCCGACAACCTGGCCGGCGGCATTGCGTCGGCCGCCTTTATTGCCTACCTGTCGAGCCTGACGAACGTGAACTACTCGGCCACCCAGTACGCGCTGTTCAGCTCGATGATGATGCTGCTGCCCAAGTGGATTGCCGGCTTCTCGGGCGTCTATGTGGACCATTTTGGCTATGCGCAGTTCTTTGTGTCGACGGCGCTTTTGGGGCTGCCGGTGCTGGTGCTGGTCTGGCTGGCCTCGCGCATCACACCGGTGCCGGGCAGGTCATAAAGAGGTTGACAGGACCCGGGCGCGGTTTACCAAACTTTACGGCAGGGACAATCCGGCGCGACCCCAGCGTGCCACCATGGCCCTCTATAGCAAAATCTGCGGGTTCACCCGCCCATAACCATGACTGCCATGCATACCCACCAACTGTTGATGATCGAAGATGACGAGCGTCTGGCCAATATGGTGAGCGAGTATCTGGCCCAGTCGGGGCTGCAGGTCAGCCACATGGCCGATGGCGCCAGCGGCCTGTCGGCCCTGCAGGACCCGGCCAGCGGACAGTCGCCCGACCTGGTCATCCTCGACCTGATGCTGCCCGATCTGGACGGCCTGGAGGTCTGCCGCCGCATCCGCACGTTGAGCGGCCCCGCAGCCCAGGTGCCTATTCTGATGCTCACCGCCAAGGGCGACCCGATGGACCGCGTCATCGGCCTCGAAGTCGGCGCCGATGACTACCTGCCCAAACCGTTTGAGCCGCGTGAGCTGCTCGCCCGCATCCGTGCCATTCTGCGCCGCCGCGTCGATGGCGGCAGCGCCGCAGCCCCCGCCAGCCAGGTGCTGCGCTTTGGCAGCCTGGAGATCGACCGCGATGCCCGGGCCGTCACCATCAGCGGCAAGCCTGCCGACCTGACCAGCTACCAGTTTGACCTGCTGGTCACCCTGGCCGAGCGCGCCGGCCGCGTGCTCAGCCGCGACCAGATCATGGAAGCCGTGCGCGGCCGCGAACTCGAAGCCTTTGACCGCTCCATCGATGTGCACATGGGCCGCATCCGCGCCGCCATCGAGGCCGATGCCAAAAACCCGCGCCGTATTCTGACCGTGCGCGGCGTGGGCTATGTGTTTGCCAAACAGCAGGACTGAGCCCCGGCGCTAGCGCCCCTTTGCACGTTTGCACGCATGCATCTCTACAAATACTTCGCCGAGCGGCTTTATCTGCGCATCTGGCTCACCGTGGTGGGCGGCGTGGCCGTGCTGATCCTGGTGATTGGCTGGGCCTGGCAGGCGGCGGCGGAGAAAAACGCCACGCCGCTGCAGCCGCCGGCGCGCGAGCTGCTGATCCGCAGTGCCGATGGCGGAGTGCTGCTGCATGGCGAGGCGGTGCGCCAGCCTGGCGACCCGAGCGAGCTGGTGCTCTACCTGATTGAAGACGACCAGGGCCGCACCTACGAGATGGAGCTGCAGCGCCGCTCCGGCCGGGGCGAAGGCCACCGCCCACCGCCGCCCAACCTGGGCCCCTGGTGGTTCTGGGTCAAGCCGCCGTTTGGCTTTTTCTGGATGCTGGGGCTCATCGGTGTCGTCGTCGTGGTCGGCGTGTTCCCCATCATCCGCCGCCTGATGGGCCGGCTCGAGGCGCTGCGCAAAGGCGTCAAGCAGTTTGGCGATGGCGACCTGTCGGTGCGCGTCGATGTGCGCGGCAATGACGAGGTCAGCGACCTGGCCGAGCAGTTCAATGCCGCCGCTGCCCGTATCGAGGCGCTGGTGCAGGCGCACAAATCGCTGCTGGCCAACTCCTCACATGAGCTGCGCAGCCCGCTGACCCGCATCCGCATGGGGGTGGAGCTGATGGGCGAGAAGCCCTCGCCCACCTTCAAGCAGGAGATCCAGCGCAATATCGCCGAGCTCGATCAGCTGGTTGACGAGATCCTGCTGGCCAGCCGCCTGGGCGCGCGCGAGGCCGATGTCGGCAGCTCCGAGATGATCGACATCATTGGCCTGTGCGCCGAAGAGTGCGCGCGGGTCGAGGCCGATCTGGAAGTCGCCGACATGCATGGCGATGCCATCGAGGTGCGCGGCATTGCCAAGCTGCTGCGCCGCGCGGTGCGCAACCTGCTGGAAAACGCCCGCCGCTACTCCCAGGGCCCGATCACCTTGTTCTTGGACAAGCAAGGCGCCTATGCCGAGATCCGCGTGGCCGACCGGGGCTCCGGCGTGCCGCCCGACCAGCGCGAGCGCATTTTTGAATCCTTTTACCGCATGCCCGGCGCCAGCGAGCGCCATGGCGGCGTGGGCCTGGGCCTGGCCCTGGTGCGCTCGATTGCCGAACGCCACGAAGGCAGCGTGCACTGCGAGGGGCGTGAGGGTGGCGGCGCAGTCTTTGTGCTGCGCCTGCCGCTGGCGCCACTGGCACGCAGCACGCCGGCGCAAACCCTGCCTCCGCCAAGCGTCTAAGCCACCACCGAACGCTTGTTCAAAGGGCCTCTTGCTTTGCAGCAGAGGCCCTTGTTGATGGCAGGCTGGATGTCAGTGCTTAGAAAGCCACGCCGGACCTAAGTGCAATATTGGCATAGGGCGTGCATTCGCCGGTGCGCACCACGGCCACGGCCTGGCGGCTCATCGCCTTGAACGCCTCATGCGGTACGCACTGCGGCGCGCTGGGCAGGCCATCGGCCTGGCGCTGCTGGTACCAGGCCGGCAGTTGCTGACCGTCCAGGCACTCATTGGCGACGATGGCCGCTTCCACCTGCAGCTCGCTCAGGATGGCCTGCAGCACCTGGTCCAGGTTCGGCACACCGCGCGCCACGGCCAGGTCCACGCGGCGCACGCCGGGGGGCACCGGCAGGCCGGCATCGCCAATCACCAGCATGTCGCCATGGCCCATCGCGGCGATGATTTGCGACAACTCGATATTCAACAGCGCAGCACGCTTCATACGGGGCTCCAGGGGCTGGCTTCGGTGCGGGTGGCCACCTCGGCATGAAAAGGAATGGATGGCTGCGCGCCGGCGCGGGTCACGCAGATGGCTGCCGCGCGGATGGCCCACTGCGTGGCCTCGTCCAGGCTGGTGCCGGAGGCCAGTTGCACGGTCAGCGCACCCAGGAAGGTGTCGCCGGCGGCCGTGGTGTCCACCGCCTGCACCTGGGGCGCGCGGTGCCAATGGGCGGGGGCTTCAGCGCCATCGGCAGCTTGGTCGCAGCACACGGCGCCCTGGCTGCCCAGGGTCACCACCACCTGACCGGCGCCCTTGGCCTGCAGCCAGCGCGCGGCGCGGGCGGCGCTCTCGGGGCTGTCGACCGGGCTGCCGCTCAGCTGCGCGGCCTCGGCTTCGTTGACCACCAGCACATCGATGGTCGGCCACCAGGCATCGGGCAGCGGCTGCACCGGCGAGGGGTTGAGCACCGTCTTGCAACCCACCACCCGCGCGCTGCGCAAGGCCTGGTCCACTTCTTCCAGCGGCGTCTCGAACTGCAGCACCACATAGGCGGCATCCTGCAGCAGCGGGCGCAGCACCGGCTCGGTCACCTGCAAGCGCAGGTTGGCGCCAGGCACCACGACGATCTGGTTCTGGGCACTGTCATCGACGCTGATGACGGCGACGCCAGTGGCATCGCGCGCGCTGCGCTGCACATGCTGTACATCGATATGGTCGGCCACCAGCCCGGCGAGCAGCTGGTCGGCATAGGCATCCTCGCCCACGCAGGACAGCAGGCTCACGGCCGCCCCCTGGCGCGCGCAGCTGACGGCCTGGTTGCCGCCCTTGCCGCCAGGCACCTGGCTGAGCGACTGGCCCAGCATGGTCTCACCCGCGCGCGGCATATGCGGCACGCGCAGCACCAGGTCCATGTTCAAACTGCCCAGCACCACGATACGCGGGGCCTGGCTCAAGATAGGCACATTCACAGGGTTTCTCCAATCGCAATCGGCACGGCGGCCCGGGCCAGGGCCCGGCTGCTCTCGCGGGTCACCAGCGCCGGCACCAGCAGCTGCGTGGCCGCCGCGACAGGCTCGGCGCTGCGGCCTGCCTGGATGCGTTCTAGCAGCCAGGCCAGCGCTTGCTCGGCCATGGCCTGGGTGGGCTGGGCCACCGTGGTCAGCGCCGGCTGGGTGTAGCCCGCCAGCTCGATATCGTCATAGCCCACCACGGCCACATCGCGGGGCACTTGCAGGCCTGCTTCATGCACGGCGCGTAGCGCGCCCATGGCCATCAGGTCGTTGCAGGCAAACACGGCCGTGGGCCGGTCGGCAGCACGGTCGCGCAGCAGGCGCCGCATCGCCACATAGCCGCCATTGGCGGTGAAATCGCTATGCACCAGCAAATCGCTGGGCAGGCCCACCAGCTGCAGTGCCTGGCGCCAGCCCTGCACCCGCTGCTCGCTAGACTGCAGATCCTGCGGGCCGCCCACGCAGGCAATGCGCTTGCGGCCCAGCGCCATCAGGTGCTGGGTGGCCAGCATGCCGCCTTGCACATGGTCGGTCTGCACGCAAGGGCGCTCCAGGCCGGCAATGGCCCGGTCAATCAGCACCATCGGCAGCGCCGTCTGCGCCAGGTGCTGGGACATCAGCGCATCATCGCTGGTCGAGGCCACGATCAGGCCATCGACCCGCTTTTGCGACAGCACATCCAGGTAGACCTGCTGGCGCCCGGCATGGTTGTCGGTATTGCACAGCAGCAGCGCATAGCCGGCGGCAAAGCAGGCGTCTTCGACGGCGCGCACCAGCTCGGCAAAATAGGGATTGGAGTTGTCCGGCACCAGCATGCCGATGGTGTGCGTGGCGTTGATCTTGAGGCTGCGCGCCACCGCGCTGGGCACATAGCCGAGGGTCTGCACGGCTTCGAGCACGCGCTCTTGCGTGGCCGGCAGCACCGAACGCGTCTTGTTCAGCACATGCGAGACCGTGGTGACGGACACGCCCGCCAGGCGCGCCACATCCTTGATACTGCTCATTGCCACCGTCAGGCCCGGCGTGCGGCACGGCGCTGGCGCACCGTGTCGATGATCACGGCCACGACGATCACGGCGCCGGTGATGATGCGCTTGGCAGGCTCGCTGGCGCCAATCTGGGCCAGGCCCGCTTCCAGCACCGCGATGATCAGCACGCCAAAGAAGGTCGCAATCACCGAGCCGCGTCCGCCCATCAGGCTGGTGCCGCCAATCACGACGGCGGCAATCACCTGCAGCTCCATGCCGCTGCCGGCATTGGGGTCGGCCGCTTCGAGGCGCGCCGACTGCATAAGCCCTGCCAGGCCGGCGAGCAGGCCGGTCAGCGCAAACACCAGGATGCGGATGGGTCGCGGGTCGATACCGGCCAGGCGCATGGCCTCTTCATTGGTGCCGATGCCCACCACATAGCGGCCAAACACGGTGCGGGTCAGCACAATCTGGCCCAGCGCCACCACGACGATGGCGATGACAAAGGCGGCCGAGACGCCATAGGCAATGGGCGCGGCCAGGCCCGAGATCGCGTCGCCCACATACTGGGTGCGCGAGTCGGTCACCAGGTAGGCTGCGCCCCGCAGCGCTTCGAGCATGCCCAGCGACACGATAAAGGTCGGCAGGCGCCAAACCACCGAGATCGAGCCCAGCACCGCGCCACACAGCAGGCCGCAGAGCAGGCCCAGTGCGCCGGCGGCCCAGGGGTTGAGGCCCCAGACCAGAATCGCCTGGGCCGCCACCGCCGCCGACAGCGCCAGCACCGAGCCCACCGACAGGTCAATGCCCGCCAGGATCAGCACAAAGGTCATGCCCACGGCCATCACCGCCAGCGCGGGGATCTCGTTGGCGATGGTGACAAAGGTCTCGGCGCTCCAGAAATACTCGCTCAGGAAGCTGAACAGCGCGACCATCGCGGCCAGCACCAGGAACAGGCCCACATAGGTGCCCCAGGCCTGCATGCGGCCCGAAGAGGCCTTGGCAGCCGACGGCGTAGGCGCGCTGGCGCGCGCGGAAAGGGGGGTGGTCATGGCTTGGTCCTCTTGCCTGCTTTTTTATTCGGGGGTTGCAGCCTGGGCTGCGGCGTGGGCCGATGGGGCTTCATCCACATTGCCAAAGGCGGCGGCCAGCAGTTGCTGGTCGCTCCACTGGCCGCGCTCGAACACGGCCACCAGCTCGCCGTCATGCATCACGCCAATGCGGTCGCACATGGCCATCAACTCGCGCAGATCGCTGGAGACCATCAAGACGGCCTTGCCGTCGTCGCACATGCGGTCGATCTCGTGGTAGATGTCAGCGCGCGCGCCCACATCGACGCCGCGCGTGGGCTCATCGAGCAGCAGCACATCGCAGGGCTGGTGCAGCCAGCGGGCAAACACCACCTTTTGCTGGTTGCCGCCGCTCAAGGTGGAGACAGCCTGCTCGGCGCTGCGCGAGCGGATGCGCAGGCGCTCGACAAAATGGCGCGCCACTTCGCTCTCTTGGGCGCGCTGCAACCAGCCGCCGCGCGCAATCTTGTGCATGCCCGCCAAGGTGGTATTGGCGCGGATGGATTGCGACAGCAGCAGGCCTTGCGACTTGCGGTCTTCGGTCACCAGGCCGATGCCGGCGCGGATCGCCTGCACGGGGCTGCTCCAGTTGGGTGCCACCGTGTGCGTGGCGGCGCTGCTGCCAGCGGCATGCAGGCTGATTTCGCCCTGCTCGGCGCGGTCTGCACCAAACAGTAGGCGCACCAGCTCGGTACGGCCCGAGCCGACCAGGCCCGCCAGGCCCATGATCTCGCCCGCATAGAGCGACAGACTCACGCCGCGCACCTGCGCGCCGCGTTGCAAATTTTTCGCAGACAGGCGCAGCGCGCCACGCGTGCGGCGCGGCCGGCCTTCGTTGTCCTGCACCGCATGGCCGACCATGCGCTCGACCAGCTCATGCTCCTGCACGCCCTGCATGGGCCGCACATCGACGAGGCGCCCATCGCGCAGCACGGCCACCCGGTCGGCAATGCGCTGCAGCTCTTCGAGCCGGTGCGACACATAGACCAGGGCCACACCGCGCGCCTTGAGCAGCGCAATCTGCGTGAACAGGTGCTCGGTTTCCTTGAGCGTGAGCATGGCGGTGGGCTCATCGAGCACCAGCACCCGCGTGCCATCCTGCAGATTGCGGGCGATCTCCACCATCTGCTGCTGGCCAATGCCCAGCTGCGAGACGGGGGTGTCCGGGTCGATATGCTCCATGCCGATCTTGGCCAGCTGGGTGCGGGCCAGCGCCCGCATCGCGGTATGGTCCAGCCAGCCCATCTTGTGGGGGAGTTGGCCCAGCAGCAGGTTTTCGGCCACCGTCAAGGTGGCCACCAGGCCCAGCTCCTGCATCACCATGCGCACGCCCTGGCGCTCGGCATCGCGGCGCGATGTGGGGGCAAAGGGCTTGCCATCGAGCTGCATCTGGCCCTGCGATGGATCCACCAACCCGCACAGAATCTTGGACAAGGTGCTCTTGCCCGCGCCGTTTTCTCCGGTCAGCGCCATCACCTCGCCCGCATGCAGATCCAGGCTCACGCCCTCCAGCACCAAGGTGCCGGAGTAGGCCTTGCCCATCTGCTGCAGACGCACGCGTGGCGTGCCGGCGCCTTGCGCCTCAGTCGTTGCCATGGTGTACGCCGTTTTTTACTTGCTGTCCTTGGTCACCAAGGCCACATCGGTCTTGACCTCAGCGGGCAGCTCGCTCTGCTTTTTCTTCTCGGCCAGGGCCTTGAGCGCGATCTCGATACCGAACACGGCCTGCTTGGCGGCGTACTGGTCAGCAGTCGCCAGCACGCGGCCGTCCTTGAGCATGGGCTTGATGGCGGCGATGTTGTCATAACCCACCACCTGCACCTTGCCGGTGCGGCCCGAGGCCTTGACCGCCGCGACCACGCCCAGCGCCATGCTGTCGTTGCCGGCCATGATCGCCTTCAGATCGGGGTGCTCGCGCAGCATGCCGGCGGCCACTGTGTTGCCCTTGTCGATTTCCCACTGGCCCGATTGCAGGCTGACCACATTGGCGCCAGCGGCCTTCATCGCATCCTGGAAGCCCAGGGTGCGCTGCTGGGCATTGAACGTGGTCGAGACGCCTTCGACGATACCCACCTTGTCACCGGCCTGCAGCTGCTTGCCCAGGAAATCGCCCACCAGCTTGGCGCCGGCACGGTTGTCCGGGCCGACAAACGGCACGTTCAGGTCCTTGCTCTTGAGCGCATCGGCATCGAGCTTGTTGTCGATATTGACGATCAGCACGCCCTTGTCGGCGGCATTCTTCAGCACCGACACCAGGGCCTTGGAATCTGCCGGCGCAATCACGATGGCCTGCACGCGCTGGGCCACCATCTGCTCGACCATCTTGATCTGCGCGGCCGTATCGGTCTCGTCCTTGATGCCGTTCGCCACCAGTGTGTACTGGGCGGCATTGGCCTTCTGGTGCGCCTTGGCGCCGTCTTCCATCGTGCGGAAGAACTCGTTGGCCAGCGATTTCATCACCAGGGCCACCTTGGGCTTGTCAGCCGCGACGGCTTGGTGGGAAAAACCAGCCACGGTGGCCAAAGCCAGCGCAGCAGTCAGGGTACGGCGGGTAAAGCGCATGAGATAAGTCTCCGAAGGATTGTTGTGCATCACGCGGCGCTATCCACAGCAGTAGCCGCGAGATGCCGCATGTTTGCATAGGCGCAAACGTTTGCGCCCCGGAGTTTACCCCAAGGTCAAACAATGTTTCACGAGTTGGACATGCGGCGCAGATGCGGCCCCGGCATCCACTTTGGCAGCCCCTGGGCGGCTGGCTACCTGCGGCGTTTCCGCCGCTCAGCCCTGGTGCGGATGGCGCCAGACCATGCCGGCCAGAATCACCATGCCCAGCACCAGCGCGCCGCCCGCTGCCGCCAGGCCATAGGCAAAGCCCTGCTGGGTACTGGCGCTGTGGGCCAGCATCCAGGCGACCATGGGCGGGCCCACGATCTGGCCCAACCCATAGGCCGCCGTCAGCAGGCCCGGAAAGCTGCTGAGTGCGCTGGGCCAGATGCGGCGCGCCTCTTGCAGCGCAAAAAAAGTCAGCGCGGTAAACGGCAGGCCCAGCAGCAGGCTGCCCAGCGAAAAGCCCAGCGGGGTGGGCCACAGCGCGCTGATGGCGATGGACACGGCCTGGATGCCGTAGCCGGCCATTAGCAGACGGCGCCGGTCCCAACGGGCGGGCAAATGGGTCGAGAGGTAGGCGCCCAGCGCCACGCCGCCACCAAACATGGGCCAGAACAGGTCAGGCCAGATCGAATCGGCCGGCAGCGCGCCGCGCGCAATCACCGGCAAATAGGTGGCGGTGACGATATAGCCCAGGCCGGCCAGGCTGTAGGCCAGGGTCAGCAGCAGCCGGTCCACCGGGCCCTCGGGAGCGAGCGCCACAGCAGCTCCCGCCCGCGTGGGGGCAGGCGGCGGCGCCAGCGGCCCACGCACCACCGTCATCACCACCAGCCACAGCACCAGCGCCAACAGCGCAAAGGCCAGCCAGGCGCTGACCGCATGCCAGCCGGCGGCCACCATGGCGCTGGTGGCCAGGCCCGTGAGCGCAATGCCGATGCCCGGGCCGCAAAACAGCAGGCCGCCCATTTGCGGCCGCCCCAGATGCGCCAGCTGCGACATGCACCACAGGGTGATATTGAGAAACACCACCGCGCTGGCGACGCCCGAGACAAAGCGCAGGCTGGCCCAGGCGCCGGGCCAGTGCAGCGCCATCGCCGCCGTCAGCACTGCGGTGATGAACAGCCACCAGTGCACCATGCGCGAGGGGTGCAGGCGCTGCATCAGGCCCGGGGCCACCCAGGGCAGCACCATGCAGACCAGCGAACCCACAAAGTAGCCCAGGTAGTTGCTCATCGCCAGCCAGCTGCCCTGGGCCAGGTCGATGCTGCCGTCGTGCAGCATCATCGGCATCAGGGGGGTAAAGGCAAAGCGCCCCACGCCCATGGCCGAGGCCAGCGCCAGCATGCCGGCCACCGCCACCCACCAGGGGCGCTGGCCCCAGCGCAGCGAGGGGGCGGGGGTGGAGGGGGAAACCGAGGAGCTGAACGAGGGTGGCATGGTGCGGACCTAGTGCTTATGTATCTTTTTTGGAGATGCTATGTTAAATTAACATCTTCAAAAAAGATAGATACCGCCGTGTTGGATCTCGCCACCCTCGCCATCTTTCAGCAGGTCATTGCCAGCGGCAGCATCACCCGTGCTGCGCAGCAGCTGGGCCGCGCCCAGTCCAATATCACCACCCGCATCCAGCAGCTGGAGGAGTCGCTGGGCGTCGCGCTTTTTGTACGCGAAGCCCGGCGCATGGTGCTGACACCCGAGGGACAGCAGCTGCAGCGCTATGCCGACCAGTTGCTGACCCTGGCCGAAGAGGCCACGCAAAGCCTGCGCGGCCAGCAGCCCAGCGGGCGGCTGCGCCTGGGCTCGATGGAGAGCACGGCCGCCGCGCGCCTGCCGCTGCCGCTGGCCGCTTTCCACCGCACGCATCCCCAGGTGCAACTGGAGCTGTCCACGGCCGCGTCGCTGCAGCTGATGGAGCAGGTGCTGGACCACCAGCTCGATGCCGCACTGGTCGCCTGGCCGCCCCCGGATGTGGATGCGCCGCTGCCGCTGGACCTGGTGCCGCTGTACGAAGAATCGCTGCTGCTGCTGCGCCCCGCCCAAACCCAGCAGGGGGAGCTGCCGCGCACCCTGGCCGGTTTCAGTGATGGCTGCACCTACCGCCGCATTGGCGAGCAGTGGATGGCGCAGGCCCATGGCCCGGCGCCTACGCGCGTGCTGCAGCTGTCCTCGTACCATGCGATCGTGGCGGCCGTGGCCGCAGGCAGCGCGGTCGCTGTGGTGCCGCAGACCGTGCTGGATCTGCAGCGCGATGCGCTGCCGGTGCGCAGCGAGCCCTTGGGCGTCTGCACCACGATGTTTGTCACCCGCCAGGGCTATGCCACGCCCGCAGTACAGCAGCTGCTGGCCGTGTTGCAGGCGGCGGCCCCGGCCCCGACCCCCACCCCTTTCCCCACCGCCATGGAGACCGTATGACCCGCAAGCTGACACAAGAACTCGGCCTGCAACTGCCCGTGGTGCAAGGCCCGATGACCGGCTCGGACAGCCCGGCGCTGGCCGCTGCCGTCAGCGCCGGCGGCGGCCTGGGCTCGCTGGGCTGCGGCATGCGCTCGCCCCAGGCGATGGCGGAAGCCGCAGCCGCAGTGCGCGCGCAGACCGACCGGCCCTTTGCAATGAATTTGTTTGTGCAGGCCACCCCCGCGCCCGATGCCGCCACCGTGCAGCAGGCCTTGCAGCGCCTGGCCCCGCTCTATGCCCGCTTTGGCGCCGAGCCGGCCGTGCCCAGCCAGTGGTGCGAAGACTTTGCGCAGCAGCTCGATGCGCTGGTCGCCTGCCGCCCGGCCGTGGCCAGCTTTACCTTTGGCATTCTCAGCGCCGCCCAGGTGCAGCGCCTGCAGGCCGCAGGCAGCCAGGTCTGGGGCACGGCCACCACGGTGGCCGAGGCGCTGGCCTGGCAGGCGGTGGGGGCCGATGCGGTCATCGCCAGTGGCAGCGAAGCCGGCGGCCACCGGGGTACCTTCTTGGCAGACTATGCCTCGTCCATGGTCTCCACCTTGCCGCTGGTGCGCGACTGCGTGCAGCAGCTGCAGCTGCCGGTGATTGCGGCCGGAGGCATCATGGATGGCGCCGGCATTGCCGCCGCCCAGGCACTGGGCGCGCAGGCGGTGCAAATGGGCACCGCCTTTCTGGTCTGCCCGGAGTCGGCCATCAACGCCGCCTACCGCGCTGCGCTGGCGTCCGCCCAGGCCACCGACACGGTCACCACCCGCACCATCTCGGGCCGGCCGGCACGCGGCATCCGCAATGCGATGATCGATGCGCTCGAAGCCGAGGAGGCCGCCATCCCTCCCTACCCGGTACAAAACGCACTGACCGGCACGCTGCGCAAGCTCGCTGGCGCGGCAGGCGATGCGCAGTACTTGTCGCTCTGGGCCGGCCAGGGCGTGGCCCAGGCCCGAGCCCTGCCCGCTGCGCAACTATTGCAGCAGCTCAAGGCGGAGTGGCAGGCAGCGGGCGCACAATAGCAGCCAACGCCCGGCAGCCTGGTCCGGGCCCTCGCCCGCAAAGACTGCCTACTGTGAACACTGCTGCACCCTCTGCCACTGCGCAAGCATCCCGCCCCGTCATCCTGTCCATCCAATCGCATGTGGCCTGGGGCTATGTCGGCAACTCGGCGGCGGTGTTTGCGCTGCAGCGCCTGGGTTTTGAGGTGCTGCAGGTGCATACGGTGCTGTTCAGCAACCACACGGGCTACGGGCAGTTCCGGGGCCAGATCCTGAGCGCCGAACATATCCGCGAAATCCTCGCCGGCCTGCGCGAGCGCGGCGCGCTGCACAAAGTGGGTGCTGTGCTCTCGGGCTACCTGGGCAATGCCGATACCGGCGCAGCCATTCTCGACGCCGTCAACGACATCCGCCAGGCCAACCCGCAGCTGCGCTACCTCTGCGACCCGGTGATGGGCGATGTGGGCCGGGGGCTCTTCGTGAACCCCGCCATCCCCGATTTTCTGCGCGACCAGGCCATCCCGTTTGCCAACATCATCACGCCCAACCAGTTCGAGTTCGAGTTGCTGAGTGGCACCAAGCTGGGCAGCACCGAGGAGGCCGTCGCCGTCGCGCGCCAGATGCGTGGCCGGGGGCCGGACACCATTGTCATCACCAGCCTGGCCACACCCGATATCGCGGCCGACCAACTGGGCACCCTGGCCGTCAATGGCCAAGGCGCCTGGCTGGTGACCACGCCGCGCATCGACCTGCACCCCCTCCCCAACGGCATGGGCGATGTGTTTGCCGCCACCTTGCTGGGCCGTTTGATGGAGAGCCGCCCCTTGCCCGAAGCGCTGGAGCTGGCCACGGCCACCTTGTATTCGCTGGTCAAGGGCACGGTAGCGGGCTCACGCGATCTGCCGCTGGTGGCAGCGCAGGCCCAGCTGATCGAGCCGGCGGCGCGCTTTGCGGCGCGCCAAGTGGCTTGAAGGTCAGGCACCGCATGTCCCATCCCTCCTCCGCTCCCCGCCTTCAGCTGCGCGCCTTTGTGTCCAGCGATTTCGAGGCCTACGCCCACTACCACCGCCAGCCTGCCGTCTACCGCCACCTGTATGCCGATGCACCGCAGGACACCGCCGTATTGCAGGCCCAGTTCGCACGCGATGCGCTGCCCCAGCGCCTGGCGCAGGAGGGCGACACCCGGCGCTTTGCCGTAGTGCGCAGCAGCGATGGCTGCCTGCTGGGCGAGACCCTGCTCAAGCTGGCCAGCGCCGCGGCGCGCCAGGCCGAGGTGGGCTATATCTTTGATCCAGCCTATGCTGGCAAAGGCTATGCCACCGAGGCGGTGGCGCTCACATTAGCGCAGGGGTTTGGCGACTTGGGCTTTCACCGCATTTTTGCGCGCTTGGATGCCGCCAACCAGGGCTCGGTGGGCGTGGTCGAGCGCCTGGGCATGCGGCGTGAGGCGCACCTGATTGAGAACGACCAGTTCAACGGCCAGTGGGGTGATGAATACATCTATGCCCTGCTCGCCCGCGAGTGGCACAGCCGCGCGGGCTGAAGCACCGGTGAACCCTCTTGCGCTGTATGCTCAGCGCTGGGAATGCAAAGCCAAGAGTGCGCGCTCACGTCCAATCAGCGCACCCAGCAGCAGCACCAGCAGGTAGACGTAGAACAGATGCCCGCTGTTATGGGCAAAGAACACCTGGGTCAGGCCAAAGCCCATGTAGCACAGGGGCACCATGATGCCCAGCATGCGCAGGTAGAGGATCTGGCGGTCCATAGGCGCGCCGGGGCACTGGGCCATGCGCTTTTGCGTGGGCCAGAAGATCAGCAGCGGCACGGCATAAAAGGCCAGCAGCAGCGCCACCCCCACCAGCCCGCGCTTGGCAAACATGTCGAGCAGCTCGTTGTGGGCATGGTCGTAGGGGAGGACCGAGGCACTGGCCTCGCCCGCTTCCACGCGGCGGGCCTTCTCGGCGATATAGCCTTTGAGGCCCCAGCCGGTCAGCGGCTTGTCCAGCCCCATGTGCCAGGCCAGGTGCCAGTGGGCCAGGCGCTGGCCGACCGAGGTTTCGGCCGCATCGCGGTCCTGCACCTCGTAGCTCTGCACCTCGTGCACGGCGGTGTGGTAGCGCTGGGCCATCTCGTCGCCTTTGAGCGAGACCAAGCCGCCAATGCCCAGCACGGCGGCCAGCAGGCCCAGGCCCACCGGTTTGCGCAGACCGCAGCGCCACAGCAGTACCGCGCCAATCAGCAGCACAAAGGGCAGCACGATCCAGCTGCCGCGCGTATCGGACAGGATGACGGCGAGCAAGCCGAACAGGCTGCACACCAAGCCTAAGGCGCGCTGCCAGGCCGACAGCGAGCGCCACAGCAGCAGCACGCCAAAACAGCAGGCCAGCGCCAGCACCAGCGCAATGCCGCTGAACTGGATCGCATTGGTAAAGCCATTGGCGCGGTGGGCATCGGTCCAGCCCGTCTGGTAGACGGCGACCAGGCCCGCGCCCAGCGCGCCCGCCAGCATGCCCCAGCCCAGCGGCCGCACCCGGGGCGCACAGCTTTGCAAAAAACCCAGGCCGGTGATGGCCAGCGCATATTTGACGAACTGGTCGCTGCGCGAGCGCAGGAGCCAGTCATCAAAGCTCATGGTCCACAACACCGCCATGGCGGCGAGCATCAGCGCCCAGGCGATCGCGCGGCGGTCCCAGCGGCGGCCCCACCACTGGCGCACAAATACGAGGCTGGCCAGCGCCAGCACCGCGGCGCCAAAGGAGTAGCCCGAGGGCAGGGTCAGCGCCACACCGGGCACCAAAAAGGCCGCCAGCTGGCTGGCCCGCATCGCGGGCGTGGGCGCAGCGGACGCTGCCGCAGCCAGGCTCATCGGCGCACGTCTCCGCTCAGATACGGGCGGTCATAGGCCAGGGCCACATAGCGGAAAAAGCTCTCCAGCGCGACAAAGACGCAGTACAAAAAGCCCGCGCCCCCGCACAGAAAGCCGAAATGGAAGAAGTAAAGACGCACAAACATCGCGAACGACGAGGCCATGCCGCGCAAAATGCCGCCGCGCACGCCCTCTTCGGCGCGCTTGGCCGCGCCCAGCATCGCGTACTGGGTGAGCTTTTCCAGGCTGGAATGCACGGTGCTGCGCGAATGGTGCAGCAGCGGCGTGCGCATCAGGTGGCGCGTCACATTGGCCCGGCTCAGCTGCGCCTCTTCGTGCACCACGCCGGTGTACTCGCGCAGCAAACCGCGCCAGAACAGGCGCTCGACCTTGGCAGTGGAGCGCAGGTACTTGAGCTCCTTGCCGAAAGCGACCATGCGCCAGCGCACCATCCAGATCGCCTCCTCGCCGGACTGGACAATGGCCTCCAGCTCCTCGCGGAAAGCGGGAGAGATGGTCTCATCGGCGTCGAGGAAGAACACATAGTCTCCCTTGGCGTGGCTGAGCAGCCGGTTGCGCTGCAGCGCAAAGCCCTGCCAGTCTTCGTAGCGAAACACCTGGGCACCGAGGCCGCAGGCAATGGCCGTGGTGCGGTCCACACTGCCACTGTCCACCACCACCACCTGGTCGGCAAACGAGGCACTGCGCAAGCAGGCCTCGATGTTGTCTTCTTCGTTGAGGGTGAGGATGCCAATGGTCAGCGTCAGCCTGCGCGAAGCTGCAGCGCCGCCCAATGGGGAATCAGTCACTCAATGGCCACCGTGGAAGGTTTCGCCCGCCTTGAGGCGGTACACCGTACCGCAGTAGGGGCACTTGGCCTCACCGCTGTGGCCCACGTCCAGAAAGACGCGGGGGTGGCCACTCCACAATTTCATATCTGCCTTGGGGTTGGGACAAAACACGCCGCCTTGGGCGTTCAGGTCTTTGGCCAGCAACTCAACAACTGCCTGCGTCATGGTTTTCAACTTTCCTGCGCCAGCCCTGCACCTCTGGGGCGAGCCGGCTATCGATGATTCTGTGGGCACGGGCAAATGGTGGGGACCAGCCCCAAGGGGCTCCCATGCTGGGCAGTGATTTTACGTGGACGGCGCCCGCCTTGGCAGAAGATAGAGAGCGCGCGCTTCAGAATTGAGCGCCAACCCCCCTCTAAAGGGCCGGTGCAAGCGGCCGGCGGGTCGCCCTTGTTACAAGTAAGCCGGCCTCAAGGCTGAGGGTGGGCGGGGCTGTCCGCGCCATCCTGCGGGTCGCTGGGGCGCTGCAGTGTCCATTTCTGCAGGCGTCCGTGCACAAATTCGCAGGTGACGCTGGAGTCCGTGTTGTCGCGCCATACAAACACCTCGGGCTGCTCCAAAGCCTGCGACTGGCGCAGGCCCAGCGAGCGCGTCATGGCCACCACATGCACCAGCGGCACATTGGCTTTGAGCTTGGCATTGAGCATGACGGCACTGGCCACATAGCCCAAAGGGCGCTCCGAAGCGCGTTTCATGATGGTCATCAGACGGGTGAAATGCAGCATCAGCCACAGCACAATGCCGCCGCTGACGGCCAGCACGCCCATCCATTTGTAATTTTGGTAAGCAGCCCCCAGCAGCACCAGCAAGCCGACGGGGATCAGTATGTTTCTCCAGTTCATGGCGCTATTGTCCACTGCCTGCGCAGATGCCCTTGTCGCCAGGGGCCAATTGTTTGCGCCCGCTGCCTGCCAGTTTTCGCGGCGGCAGGCGTACCTTTGGCCCAACACCGGCCGCCGCAGGCCCTAGCGCAAGCCCGCTTTGGCTGGCATGCTAGCGCGCCAGATCCTCCTATTGCCTGGTGCCCTTTCATGAGTTTTGCCATTGCCTTTGCCGCCTTCAGCAAGAGCTTTTTGCTGGTGGTCGCCACCATGCTGCCGATCCTGAACCCCGTGAGCGTCTCGGCCATCTTCCTGACGCTGACCGAAGGGGCCTCCAACGCCACCCGCCGCAGCATCGCGACCCGCATCGCCGTCAATGTCACCTTGCTGCTGATCTTTTTCATGCTGGTGGGCTCCTACATGCTGGAGATGTTCGGCCTGTCCATCGATGTGGTCCGGCTCGGCGGCGGCCTGCTGGTCTCCGTCATTGGCTGGAACATGATCAACACCAACTCCACCGAAGGGCGCACCGAGAAGCTGGCCGAGGCCTTCACGCCCGAGATGGCGCGGCGCCGCGCGTTCTACCCGCTGACCTTTCCCCTCACCTACGGCCCGGGCAGCCTGGCCGCTACGATCACGATCGGCGTGAGCCTGCTCGACCGCAGCTCGCCAGCCATCACCGTGGTCAACGTTATGGGTGCGGCCGTGGGCAGCCTGGTGGTGGGCATCATCTTGCTGCTGTGCAACCGCTATGCCGACAAGCTGCTCAAACCGCTGGGCGAGACCGGCACCATTGTGTTTCTGCGCATTTCCGCCTTCATCCTGCTGTGCCTGGGCATACAGATCGCCTGGAGCGGGCTGAGCAACCTGATCAGCGATGCCATCGCCCATGGCGTGACCCAGGCTTATGAGCAGCGGCACTGAGGCACGCCTGGCCCGCATCCACGCTCAGCCCCCGCCATGCATCGCGCACCCGCGACGCGCCACAACTGCAAATGCTTACCTGCTATGACGTCTGCCGCTGGTGCAGTGGCACTTTTATTTTGATAGCATGCCAGGCTACTGGCTTGCCCGCTCCTGCGTCTGCGGCTTCCTCCCCGGCGCACACCCCAACACCATGACCCATTGCTCATCTTCCCCTTTGTGGCGCAACGGCCTGGCACTTGCGCTGGCGGCCTTGCTGGCAGCGCCCGCGCTGGCCCAGACCCCGTTGCTGCAGGCGGCCAGCCCGCTTGCAGCCGAGGCCGCCGTGCCTGCACCGACAGCGCCATTAACGAATGCCGCGCCCACCACGCCAACGGCACCGTCTGCATCAGGATCGCCTGCAGCCGCCAGCCAGCCCGCAGCCGCTGCTGCGGCCGAGGCCCCGCCCCCCTCGCCCGATGCCCAGCAGGCCTATATGGCCGCACGCGACAAGCTGGTGCAGATCCGCACCTTGCGCCGCCAGACCAATACGCAAAGCAGCACCGGTTCGGGCTTTTTTGTCTCCGAGGATGGCCTGCTGATCACCAACTACCACGTCGTCAGCCAGCTGGCGCTGGAGCCCGAACGCCACCGCGCGGTGCTGGTCTCGGTCAGCGGCCAGGAGGCGCCGGTGCAGCTGCTGGCCATCGATGTGCTGCATGACCTGGCGCTGCTGCGCGTGGCCCTGGCCAAGGACAGCAGCGCAGGCGCAGAAGGCGCCACGGAGCGCCACTACAGCGCGCTGCCGCTGCGCCCCAGCAGCCGGCCGCTGAGCGGGGGCGAGCGCATCTTCTCGCTGGGCAACCCGCTCGATGTCGGCTTTGCGATCACCGAGGGCACCTACAACGGCCTGGTGCAGCGCAGCTTCTACCCGCGCATCTTCTTTGGCGGCACCTTGAACCCCGGCATGAGCGGTGGCCCGGCCATCGACACCCAGGGCCGCGTGGTCGGCGTCAATGTGGCCAAGCAGCTGGGCGCCGAGCAACTGAGCTTTCTGGTGCCGGTGGAGTTTGTCGAGCAGCTGCTCGCCCAGGGCCGCGAGGCCGCACCGGTCAAGGGCGCCATGCATGCCGAAGTCACGCGCCAGCTGATGGCGCACCAAAAGGACCTGGTCGACCGGGTGCTGAGCGGCAGCAGCCGTACCGAGCGCTATGGCCCCTACCGCGTGCCCGTGCCGTCCGAGACGCTGGCGCGCTGCTGGGGTGATGGCCGCGAGCGGCGCAGCGAATCGCTGTTTGATTTTGAGCGCAGCCAATGCCGCATCGACAGCGAAGTCTTCACCGGCGACGGCGATGTCGGCGGCCTGGGCATGCGCTACGAGGCCTATGACGCGCCGCGCCTGAGCCCCTGGCAGTTTGCGCACACCTATGGCGCCAGCTTTGCCAATGAGCCCATGCGCAAGCGCGGCAACCGCGTGCGCACCGGCTATGAATGCCGCGAGGATTTTGTCGCGGGAGACGCCAAGCTGCCGCTGCGCGCCGTCGTCTGCATGGCCGCCTATCGCAAGTTCAGCGGCCTGTATGACCTGACCGTGCTGGCCGTTTCGGTGGACCAGCCGCGCCAGGGCGTGCTCGGCCGCCTCAACGTCAGTGCCGTGAGTTTTGACAATGCCCAGCGCCTGGCCCGCCAGTACCTGCAAGGCTTCTCCAGCGAGGCCGCCCAATGAGCCAGCACGATTACCCCGAATTGACCGACATCGCCCCCGACCACGAAGAAGCCAGCACCCAGGCGCCCACCCCCGCGCAAGAACCCGAAGGCGCGGTGCTGGAGCTGGTCGAACGCGGCCACCGCCTGGCCATGGCCCTGCCGGTGTATGCCTGGCCCTGCACCATCGGCCGCGCCGCCACCAATGACCTGGTGCTGACCGACCCGAGCATCGGCCCCAGCCATGTGCGCCTGCACCAACCGCAAGCAGGCCACCCTAATGCGGGGCAATACGAGGTCGAGGTGCTCGACAGCACCAATGGCGTCTGGCACGGCCGGCGCCACTACCGCGCCGGCGAGCGCTTTGTCTGGCAGCCCGGCCAGCGCCTGACCCTGGGCCGGGGCGTGCAGTTGAACCTGCGCAGCACCGCCCAGCCGCTGCCCGCCACCCAGCGCTGGCGCCCGTTCTCGCGCGCCCAAGGGCTGCTGACGGCCATGGCCCTGGTGCTGCTGGTGCTGCTGTCGGCCTGGACCACCTGGCTGGGTGCCACCGAAACCGGGGCCCTCGCCCGCCAGCTGCCCGCCATCCTGCTGTGGATGCTGGGCGGCCTGCTGGTCTGGACCCTGGGCTGGTCGATGATGGGCAAGCTGTTCACCGGGGTGACGGGCTTTTGGCGCCATGTCTGCATTGCCTCGGTCGGCATGGTCGCCATGGCCTTGCTCGATGTGCTGCTGTCGGTGACGGGCTTTGCGCTGTCCTGGCCGCTGCTCAGCCGCTTTGCCAGCCTGGCGTCCTTCAGCTTGATGGCTGTGGTCATCTGGTTCCACCTGCGCGCGGCCACCCTGGTGTCGGCCCGTACCCTGGCGCTGGCCGTTGGCGGCCTGCTGGTGCTGGGCGTGGGCGCCAAGCTGGGCCTGCAGTGGCAGACGCAAAAGCGCCTGGGCGACAACCTGTACATGTCCACCATGCTGCCGCCGGAGTGGCGCTGGGCGCCCACCACCTCGGTGGACCAGTTCATGCAAGGCACTGACAACATGCGCGAGCAGCTGCAAAACCGCAGCCAGCTGGAAAAGGACGACGACGAGGAAGGCGACGACAGCGGTCTCGATTGAGCATGGGATGCAGCGGGGCAAGCCGCAGCCCGTGACTGACAAACCGGCGGCGGCCCGCTAGCATCGAGGGACTCGACCTGATTCCCGAAGGACCAAGATGCAGTACCGCCAGCTGGGCGCCAGCCCCCTCCAAGTCTCCGCCCTGTGCCTGGGCACGATGATGTTCGCCGACCAGACCGACCTCCAGGAGGCGGCCGCCATCGTGGCCGATGCGCGCGCCCAGGGCGTCAACTTCATCGACACCGCCGATATCTACAGCAAGGGCGAGTCCGAGCGCATGGTCGGCCAGTTGCTGCAAGGCCAGCGCGATGACTGGGTGCTGGCCACCAAGCTGGGCAACGCCATGGGCAGCGGGCCCAACCAAGGCTATTACTCGCGCGCCTGGATGCTGCGCGAGGTCGAGGCCAGCCTGCGCCGCCTGCAGACCGACCGCATCGACATCCTCTACCTGCACCGCGACCGCGCCGGCCTGCAGTTGCATGAGCCGCTGTATGCCCTCAAGCAGCTGATCGACAGCGGCAAGATTCTGTACTGGGGCCTGTCCAACTTTCGCGGCTGGCGCATTGTCGAAGCGGTCTACACCGCGCGCGAGATCGGCCTGCCACCGCCCATCGTCTGCCAGCCCTACTACAACCTGCTCAACCGCATGCCCGAGACCGATATCCTGCCCGCCTGCGCGCAGTTCGGCATCGGCGTTGTGCCCTTCAGTCCCATTGCACGCGGCGTTCTCAGCGGCAAGTACCAGCCCGGCATGGAGCCGCCCAAGGACAGCCGCGCCGGCCGCCAGGATGCCCGCATCCTGCAGACCGAGTTCCGCCCAGAATCCCTCGTGATCGCCCAGCAGGTGCAGCAGCACGCCGAGCAGCAAGGCATCAGCGCCGCGCAGTTCGCCACCGCCTGGGTGCTGGCCCACAACGCCATCAGCGCGGTCATCGCCGGCCCGCGCACCTTGAAGCAATGGCAGGACTACCAGCCCGCGCTGAACTACCAGATCACCGTGGACGACGAGCGCCTGGTCAACGGCCTGGTCAGCCCCGGCCACCCCTCGACGCCCGGGTACAACGATCCGGCGCATCTGTGGCCACAAGGGCGGCTGGTTTAAAGGCAGCTACACGGCGGCAGCCCAAGCCAGCCCATAAGGCAGCTGCGCAGGGCCAAACAAAAAATGCAGCACGCGCCGACGGCTGCTGCCACTCGCTTTGGACGAGGCGTGCAGCAGCAAGGGCCGCATCACCAGCGCGGCGCCTTGGGCAGCCGGGCATGCGAGCTCTCCCCGTTCATCACGCAGCTGCAGAGCAGCTGCGCTGTCGATGACGCCCATGGCGTGCGAGCCCGGCACCACGCGCAAGGGGCCGTCATCGGGACCGCAGTCCTCCAGATGCACACGCACCGCCACCAGCTGCTCCAGTACCTGCGGGGGGGCCTGCACAAAATGGGTCGCGTCCTTGAGCGCCCAGCCCTTGAGCGCGGGGTGTTCCAGCTTGCGCTGCACGGGTATCGCCAGATCCTGGTGCAACGCCACCAGCCAGTTGGTGTCGCGCGACTTTTCGAAATAGGTGCATTGCACCGCCAGATGGCCCTGAGGAATCAGATCGGCCAATGCCTGGGCTGCACGCAACTGCCCGGCCATGCGCTCACACCATGGCAGAGTCAGCAGATGGCGTGCGCCGGGCCCCTGCCCTGTGCGCCCTTGCAGCTCCGCCAGCACCGATGCGCAGCCATCGGCAGCCAGCACACCGGGAACCAGCGCAAAGCCGTCACGCGCAAAGGCATCTGCCAGCATGCGCTCAGTCCAGCCCACGCACCAGCGATATCGCCTCGTCCACCCGGTCCACCGCGTGGATCGTGATGCCCTCGATCGGCTTTTTGGGCGCATTGGCCTTGGGCACGACGGCGACGCTAAAGCCCAGCTTGGCGGCTTCCTTCAGGCGCTCCTGGCCGCGCGGGGCGGGGCGCACTTCGCCGGCCAGGCCCACCTCGCCAAAGGTGATAAAGCCCTTGGGCAGCGCCTTGCCCCGCAGGCTGCTGGTGATGGACAGCATGACAGCCAGGTCAGCGGCTGGCTCGCCGATGCGCACACCGCCCACGGCATTGACGAACACATCCTGGTCGGCGCAGGCCACGCCGGCATGGCGGTTGAGCACGGCCAGCAGCATGGCCAGGCGGTCGCGGTCCAGGCCCACCGACAGGCGGCGCGGGCTGGGGCCGCCGTCATCGACCAGCGCCTGGATCTCGACCAAAAGCGGGCGCGAGCCTTCCAGGGTGACGAGCACGCAGCTGCCGGGCACCGGCTCGCTGTGCTGGCTCAGAAAGATCGCGCTGGGGTTGTTCACGCCCTTGAGGCCTTTTTCCGTCATCGCGAAGACGCCAATCTCGTTGACGGCGCCAAAGCGGTTCTTGATGGCGCGCACCAGGCGGAAGCTGCTGTGCGTGTCGCCTTCAAAGTACAGCACGGTATCGACCATGTGCTCGAGCACGCGCGGGCCGGCCAGCGCGCCTTCCTTGGTCACATGGCCGACCAGCACCACCGCAATGCCGGTGCTCTTGGCCATGCGCGTCAGGTGGGCCGCGCATTCGCGCACCTGGGCCACCGAGCCGGGGGCCGAGCTCAGCTGGTCCGAGTACATGGTCTGGATCGAGTCGATGACGACAATGGCTGGCTGCGTGCTCTCGCAGGTGGCCAGAATCTTCTCCAGCTGGATCTCGCTCAGCACATTGACCTGGCTGTTGTCCAGCCCCAGCCGGCGCGAGCGCAACGCCACCTGCGCGCCACTTTCCTCACCGGTCACATACAGCGCGGGCAGCCCCTGGTGCTGCAGTGCATCCACCGCCTGCAGCAGCAAGGTCGATTTGCCGATGCCCGGGTCCCCGCCGATCAGCACCACCCCGCCTTCGACAATGCCGCCGCCCAGCACCCGGTCCAGCTCGGCAATGCCGCTGGGCGTGCGCGCCACTTCGGTGGCCTCGATGGCGGCCAGCGGCGTGACGGCCTGGGCCTGGCCGGCGTAACCGGTGCGGCCGGTCTGGCTCAGGCGGTTCTTGCCGCCGCCTGCGGCCTCGGCCGTGCTCTCCACCAAGGTGTTCCAGGCATTGCAAGCGGGGCATTTGCCCAGCCAGCGCGGGCTGGTGCCGCCGCATTCGCTGCAGATGTAAACGGATTTTTCTTTGGCCATGGGGTGGACGTTTCGGAACAGACACCCATGGTAACGGCGAGCGCAGCACATGGCCGGCAAATCGATTAGCATCCCCAGGCGATACGGCAGGCGCCATGCGCTGGCACCGCCGCCAACCCCCATCCAAGGAGCCCCATGAGCCAAGACCTGACCCTGTACTACGCCCCCGGAACCTGCGCGCAGGCCGTGCTGATTGCCTTGCATGAGGCGGGCGCTGCCTTTGATGCCCAGCGCCTGAACATGGCCGAAGGGGCGCAGCGCACGCCGGCCTACCTGGCCATCAACCCCAAGGGCCGCGTGCCCGCTTTGGTCACCCCGCAAGGCGTGCTGACCGAGACGGCCGCGCTGCTGCTGTATGTGGCGCAAACCCACCCCGACAAACAACTGGCGCCGCTGAGCGACCCGTTCCAACTCGCCCGTCTGCAGGAGTTCAACAGCTACCTGGCATCGACCGTGCACATCAGCCATGCCCACCGCCCACGCGCTGCGCGCTGGGCCGACGACGAGGCGGCCCAGAAAGCCATGCAGGCCAAGGTGCCGCAGAACATGCGCGATGCCTTTGCGCTGATCGAGCAGCACTACCTGGGCGACAAGACCTGGGTGATGGGCGAGCAGTACACGGTGGCCGACGGCTACCTGTTCACGATGGCCGGCTGGCTCAAGAGCGATGGCGTGGATATCAACGAGTTTCCGCGCGTGGCCGCCCATTACGCCCGCGTGGGCGCGCGCCCTGCGGTGCAGGCAGCGCTGGCCCAGGCCTGAGACATTGAACAGGTTCTCAAGGCTGGTACTCAGCCGGGTCCAGGTGCTCGGCCGGCGGTGGTGGCGGCCGGGATACCCCTGCCACCGGCTCCCAGCCTGAGCCGTTCCAGTCATGCATGGCCGCTTCGCGCTGGTAGAAGCGGGCCAGCAGCTGGGCCCCTGCGGTGCTGCAGGCCTGGCGAACAATGCCGGCGCTGTAGACCGCCTCGTAGGCCAGGGGGGGCGGTATCTTGCCCACCACCTGCAGCTCGGCAGAACGGGGCAGCTCGCTGCGCAGCAGCAGGCCCAGCTCCGCATCGCCCCGCGCCACCAGCTGGGCCACCTGCGGGCCAAACACCTTGATGCTCTTGGGCAAAGCCTGGGCAGTCAAATCCAGCTCGCGAAACAGCTTTTGCTCGATAAAGTCGCTGCCATCGGCCGACGGGTAGGCGATGCTGCGGGTCGCCTCCAGCATCTTCTTGGCGTCTTCCGTGTCCTGGAGCACCGGCACGGGGCGGCCGGCCTGCACGATGGCAATCAGCGGTGAGCGCACCACATCGTAGAGGCGCCCCGGCCGCACCAGGCCCTGGGCCTGCAACAGCTGCAACACCGCGCGCGGCGCCAGTACCAGATCGACGCAACCCGCCTGCTGCAGGTACTGGGCCAGCGCCTGCGCCACCGCAGGCGACGCGCCGTAGCCGGGCTCGGCACGGATCTGGGTAGGGATCATCAGCTGCCCGGCCAGTGCCCGGTGCACAGGCACAAAGCCTTCGGTCATCAGCAGCTGCACCGGCAGGCTGGCCTGGTCCAGCGCGGGTTCCGCATCGGGCTGCGGCGGCTCGGAGGCGCAGCCCAGCAGCGCCGCAGCGGCACAGCTGAGCAGGAAGGAGCGGCGAAGAGGCATCAGGCGCATGCAGGCATTATCAGACAGCGGCGCCTTGGCCCTCTCACCCGCCCGTCAATTGGCCACGTTCAGCAGACGCCAGTCGATGTAGTTGTCCGCGCGGGTCGGGATGCTGACCTTCTTGCTGGTCGCCCAGGGGGTGATCAGGTTGAACAGCGGGATATGCGAGATGGCCTTGTGCTCGTTGAGCAGCACCTTCTCGATCAGCTGGTTGCGCAGCTTGAGGTCCGTTTCGGTCTTGACGCGCTCGATCATGGCATCTTGCTGCGGGTCGGAGAAGCGGCCCAGGTTGAAGTTGCCATCACCACTGCCGCCGGGCGAGCGCAGCAGCGCCTGCAGGCTGTAGTAGGCGTCAAACGTGGGCACCGACCAGCCCAGCAGGTAGACACTGGCTTCGTAGCGCTGGATCATCGGGAAGTAGGTCGCGAACGGGTAGGTGCGCAGTTTGGCCTTGATGCCCACCTTGGCCCACTGGGCACTGATGGCCTGGCACAGCTGCTCGTCGCTCGGGTAGCGGCCGGCCGGGCAGGAGAACTCGAACTCAAAGCCATCGGGGTAGCCCGCCTGGGCCAGCAGCTTCTTGGCGCCTTCCGCATCAAAGGCCAGGCGCTGGTCGGCCTGCTTGGTCCAGCCATTCACATGGTGGGCAATCAGGGTGCCGGTGGGCTGGGCCAGGCCGCGCATCACCACGCGCTGGATGGTGCCCATGTCAATCGACTGGTAGAGCGCCTGGCGCACGCGCACATCCTTGAAGGGGTTCTTGCCCTTGACGCTGGACTGAGGCAGCTCGTCGCGGTACTGGTCCATGCCCAGGAACAGGGTGCGGTCAGCCGCGGATTCGAGCACCTGCAGGTTGGGCGCCTGCTTGATGCGCTGCAGGTCGTTCATGCTCGGGTCGATGATGAAATCCACCTCGCCCGACAGCAGCGCGGCCGTGCGCGTGGCGTCCGACTTGATCGGCGTGTAGACCGCCTGCGTGATGTTGCTGGGGTACTGGGTCTTGCCCCACCACTGCGGGTTGCGCTTGAGCACCAGGCGCGAATCCTGCGACCAGCTGTCGAGCACATAGGGGCCGGTGCCCAGCGCATGGCGGTGGGCATAGTTCTCGTCCTTGGCCTTGATGTCCTTGGGCACCTCGGACTGGTGCTGCACCGCCCAGGGCTTGCTCATGATGCGCAGCTCGGTCAGCTGGTTGACCAGCACCGGGTTGGGCACGTCGGAGAAGATATCCAGCGTGCGGGCATTGACCACCTCGATGCGGTCGATGCCCTGGGTGTAGACGACAAAGCCGGAGCTCTTGGCCTTGGCGCGCTCCAGCGAGAACTTCACGTCATCGGGGGTCAACGGCGAGCCATCGCTGAAGGTCACGCCTTCGCGCAAGGTGATGCGCAGCTGCTTGGGGTTGATGCGCTCCCACTTGGTGGCCAGCGAAGGTTCGGGCTTTTGCGTCTGGCTGTTGTACTCGACCAGCGCCTCATACACCGCGCGGTGCACCGAGTTGTTGACCCCAACATTTTGCGCATGGATATCCCAGGACGACAGATCGGCCGAACGGGTCCAGCGGAAGTTCGATGCCTGGGCAGAAAATGCCATGCCGGCCACTGCGCCGGCGATGGCCAGGGTGCAGACGCTGCGCGCCCAGCCGTTGCGGCCTTGCAGATAAGTGGTGGGTTGCATCACAGATTCCTTCATTCCATGCAAAAAATCAAAACGCCGCACTATGGCAGTGCAGCCCGGCCGCGCCAACGATTTATTCGTTGTATCGATATGGGCCTGGCGCAGTGCAGATTCTGCTAGCGGCGGGCGGGCAGGCCAGTGTAACGGCCCCGCCAAAAACCAGATGCGGCCTAGGCCGAGGCGCGCCAGGCCAGCGCGACCGCGCCCGCAGCACTGTCCAGATCCCAGAGCGCGATGCCGGCATTCCAGCCCTTTTGCCGCTGATCGGCTTCAGCCAGTGCCAGCCCGGCGCATTTGAGCTGGGCTTCCAGCCGCGCCCATTGCCGCGCAAAACCGCGCTGCCAGGCCATCCCCCGCAAGCCAGCCAGCGCAGCGGCGGCATCGGGCTCCAGGTACAGGGCAGCCACCGCCGGCCAGCCAGCGGCATCGATATCCGTGTGTTCATCACCGGGCGGCCCTTGCACATCAATGCCGACGCTGCCCTCTTGCGTGCAGGCCCAGACCGCCAGCGCATCGGCATAGCTGATGGACAGCTGCCACCCTGGCAGCACCTGCCCGTTGCGCAGCAGCTGCGGGGCCTGGCCGGCACGGCGCTGCACGGCCAGTTGCGCTGGCTCGCAGCCCAGCTGTGGCGCCAAGGCCTGGCAGATCGCCAGGTAGACGGCCTCGCGCAGGCTCTCGCGCGGCAGCGCGCCTGATGGCGGTGCATCCGCCATCACCACCGCCTGGGCCTGTACCCGGCCCTGCAGCGCTGGCGGCAGGGCCAGCGGCTGCCTGGTCCAGTTCAATGCTAAGCCCGCCATGGCGCGGCCGGCGCGCCCTGCCAGCGGGTGCCGGCGGGCAGGCGTTCGCCCTTCATCACCAAGGTCATCGGGCCCAGCTGCACGCCATCGCCCAGCTCGGCGCTGTAGAGCACGGTGCAGCGCGCGCCCACCGTGACCCGCGCGCCAATCACCACGTCATCGACCTTCATCACCCGGTCTTCAAACAAATGGGTTTGCGGGCAAGACAGCGCATTGAGCTCGCTGTGCGCGCCAATGGTCACGCAGTCATGCTCGGTGATGTCGGTGGTGTCCAGGTAGGCGCTGCTGGCAATCTTGCTGCCCAGCAGGTTCATCGCCAGATTGAGCCAGGGCGTGCCGCGCAGGTAGCGCAAGAAGTTGGGCACCGCAATGCCTTCGTACATGCTGGTCGTCGCCTCGGACAGCCAGACAAAGGGCGTCCACATCGGCGCAGCCTTTTTGCGGTAGCGCCCCACCAGCAGCCACTTGAACAGCGCCACCGCCCAGAAGGCGCCCAGGCCAAAGACCATGCCGGCGACGGCCAGATCCAGCACCACCGCGCCCCAGCGGCCGGCAGCGGCCAACGGCATCGCGTCAAGCACAATCGCATAACCGGCGGCAATCACCAGCGCATGGGGCGCGCCAATGCGGAAGGCCTCGACCAGGCCCCGGCCCAGCACGCGGCGGCGTGACGGCGCAAAGGTCAAATGGTCGGGGTAGCCCTGCACGACTTCGCGCGCAGGCAGGTTGATGGCCGGCGAGCCAATCCAGGTCTGGCCGGCCTGCATGTCGGCATTGCGCGGCACGGCCGACATCACGCCGATCAGCACCCCTTCGGGAATGGTCGAGCCATCGGGCACATAGGCGCCATTGCCGATAAAGCTGCGGCGCGAGACCACCGTGGGCTGCACCGTCATATAGCCGCCATCGATGCGCTCGTCGCCCAGCATCACCGCATCGGCTACAAAGCACTCGTCGCCCAGGGTCAGCATATCGGGCACCACGCCCAGCGCGGTCGACAGCTCGGTGCGCTTGCCCACCTTGGCGCCCAGCATGCGGTACCAGCTGGCCGAAAACACCGTCGCATAGATGCCGTGCAAGGTCGCCAGGCTCCCTTCCTGGATCTGGTTGGTGAGCCACTTGCCCAGGTAACGGCCGCTGTGCACCGACCAGGTGCCCGGCTGCAGCCGGGGCAGGAACAGGTAGCGGATCAAGGCGGCCACCAGCATGGTGCAGACCACCAGCACCAGGCTGGCGGGCAGCGCCAGCACAAAGAACTTGAAAAAGCGCAGGATAAAGGCCCCCAGCGCATCGACCGTGCCGTCTTCGAGCAAAGGCCGCACCGAGATCGCGTCCACATCCAGCCAGTCGATCAGCAAGAACGCCGGGAACACCGGCATGAAGAACAGGGTCGCGATGCTCAGGCCGCCCACCGCATAGACCAGCATCTCCCAGGCGCGCCAGGCAGCGCTGGGCCGCACGCGCTCGGGCATGCAGCTGGTGTCAAAGTCCGAGACAGGCTGGGCCGGCGAGCCGGTCCAGACGCTGCGCGCAGGCTGCGCCTGGCCATCGCTCAGGCTCGACTGCCCTTCCAGATGGGCCCAGTCGCCCAGGCGGGTATTGCCCTCCAGCACCACATAGGAGCCAATGCAGGCATCGGCGCCGATATCGACCGTGCCCAGCAGCAGCCAGCCGCCTTCGACCCGGGCGTTCTCCAGGCTCACCACATTGCCCACGCTCGCTCCGGCGCCAATGCGCAGCAGATCGGGGGCGCGCACCGTCATCGAGCCCAGCAGCACATCGTTGCCGATCTTGGCACCCAGCGCGCGCAGCCACAGCGGAAACAGCGACGAGCCGGTGATCATGCCCACCGGCACCGCCTCCACCAGCCGGTCAGCCAGCCACCAGCGGAAATAGGTCAGGCCCCAGAGCGGGTAGCGCCCGGGCTTGAGGCGGCCGGCAATCAGCCACTTGCCGGCCCAGGCCACGACAAACTCCAGCACCGTGGCCAGCGCAAAGGCCAGTACCGACACCGCAATGGCCACGGCCACCGAGTCGTTCTCGTCACCGGTAAAGAAGTGGTAGGTGAAGAACGGCGCCAGCCATTGCGCCATCTTGACCAGCACCAGCAAAGGAATCGCCACCGCCTGCGCAGCGCCACAGCGCCAGCGGCGCAGCGCCGAATGCTCGCGGAACGCGCGCGCGGCCGGTGCCGGCGCATCGTCCGCCACCATGCTGGCCTGCAAGGCCTGGGCAATCGCGCCCACGCGGCGCTGCTGGTAGATGGTGCTGACGGTGGCCTGCGCAAAGCGCGCATCGGCACGCAGCACCGAGGTCAGCCGCGCAGCAAACAGCGAGTGACCGCCCAGGTCGCTGAAGAAATCCAGCGAGCGGCGGATGGGCTGGCCCGGGAACATCTGCGCCAGCGCGGCAAACAGCAGCGCCTCGGCCGGGGTCTCGGCGGTGTCCGAATCACCGCTGTCCACCGCGGCACTGAGCGCGGCGGCACGCAACGCGTTGCGGTCGATCTTGCCCGAGGTCAGGCGCGGCATCAGCGCCAGCGCCTCAAAGCGGGCCGGCACCATGTAGGGCGGCAGGCGCTCGGCCAGCGCGCTGCGCAGCGCGGCATGGCTGGGGGGTGTCTCCAGCGGCACATAAAAGGCCACCAGCTGGTCGATACCGTCGTCCTTGCGCAGCAGCACCGCCGTGGTGCCCACACCGGGCTGCTGGGCCAGCACGGCCTCGATCTCGCCCAGCTCGACGCGAAAGCCCCGGATCTTCACCTGGTCATCGGCCCGGCCCAGGCATTGCATCTGGCCTTTTTCATCGATGCGCGCCAGGTCGCCGGTGCGGTAGAGGCGCTTGTCATGCGGCCCTGCCGGCCAGGGGTTGTCCAAGAACTTTTCGGCCGTCAGCTCGGGCCGGCCCAGGTAGCCAGCGGCCACGCCGGGGCCGGTAATGCACAGCTCACCCACTTCGCCCGCTGGCAGCCCCACCAAGCGGGGCGCGGTGCCGGCGGGAAAGCTGTCCGCCTCGATCACCTGCACCACCACCATGCTGTAGTTGGGCAGCGGCGTGCCGATGGTGACGGGCTCGCCCGCCTGCAGCTCGGCCAGGCTCGCCGACACGGTAGCCTCGGTCGGCCCATAGGTGTTGAACAGCTGGCGCGGCGCGCCGGTGCCCGAACGCGCCCAGCGATCGACCAGCGCTTCGGGGCACATCTCGCCGCCCAGGTTGATGATGCGCAGGCTGGGCACATCCTGGGCAAACAGCGCCAGCAAGGTGGGCACGGCATGCAGCACGGTGACCTGCTGCTCCAGCAAGGCCTGGGGCAGCGCCTCGGGGTCGCCGGCAATCTCGCGCGGCGCAATCCACAAGGTGGCACCCACCAGGTAGCTGATCCAGATCTCCTCGAAGGACATGTCAAAGGCCACCGAGAAGCCCTGGTAGACCTTGTCGCCCAGGCGCACGCCCAGGCGCGCATTCTCACTGCGCAAAAAGTGGCAGATGCTGCCCTGGTTGATGGCGATACCCTTGGGCTTGCCGGTCGAGCCGCTGGTGTAGATCACATAGGCCGGATCGCTGGGCTGGGCATTGACGCGCCGGCGCAGCGGGGTGCCTGCGGGCAGCTCGGCCAGCAGTTCCAGATCGGTCAGCAGCGGGCACAGCACCTGGGCATCGCGCAGGCCCTGCTGGGGCGTGGCAGCGGCCATCAGCAGCGCCTTGGCGCTGGCGTCTTCAAGGCAGGTCGCGATGCGCTCGGGCGGTGTCTCGCTGTCAAAGGGTAGCCAGGCGGCGCCCGTCTTGGCAATGGCCAGCTGCAGGCTGAGCAGCGCAATGCCGCGCGGCAGCCACAGGCCCACCATATCGCCCGGGCCAATGCCGGCCTCGATCAGCCGATGTGCCGCGCGGCTGGCGTCGGCATCGAGCTGGGCATAGGTCAGCTGCCGCGCCCCGGCCATCAGCGCCACCTGCTCGGGGTGGGCATAGGCGGTGGCCTCGAACACATCGGCCAGCACCTCGTGGCGCAACAGATCGGGGCGCTCAGGCCCCCGCAAAACAACAGTCTCAGACATGGCAGCAATACCCGGCAGCTGCAGAAGGCGCAGGCGCACCGCCTTTCTGCACAAAACGCCCCAGAATGGGGCATTCGCGCATTATGCGGCGGCGCCAGCGCCTGCCACGCCGGGATCCCCCCTGGCAAGGCCTGTCTGAGGGCTGAGCGCAACGCTTTGCGCCCGGCTTAAGCCCCGCCTAATCTGCGGCGGCGGGTCGCACTGCGGCGCTCGGCAGCACCGCATCGGCCGACCAGCCTCCGCCCAGCGCGCGGTACAGCGCAATCTGGTTGTCCAGCCGGCTTTGGCGCAGGTTGACCAGCTCGGTCTCGGCCTGGAACAGGTTGCGCTGGGCGTCGATCTGCTCCAGGTAGGACGCATAGCCCGCCTCGTAGCGGTCCTTGGCATAACCCAGGGTCTGGGCCAGCACGGCGCGGCGGCGCTCGGCCGCCTGCTCCTGCTCGGCCAGGCGCTGCACGCCGACCAGCGCGTTTTCCACATCACCCAGGGCCGACAGCACCGCGCCCCGGTAGGCGTAGGCGGCCTGGTCGCGCTGGGCGGTGGCGCTGTCGTACTGGGCGTCGAGCCGGCCACCATCGAACAGCGGCGCCAGCGCGCTCGCGCCCAGGCTCCAGACATTGATAGGGTTGTACTGCAGCGCATTGACAAACAGCCGCCCCGCACTGGCGCTGAGGTTGAGCTGGGGCAGGTAGGCGGCGCGGCTGGCGCGCAGGCTGGCATCGCTGGCGGCCAGGTTCAGCTCGGCCTGCACCAGGTCGGGCCGGCGCCGCAGCAGGGCCGAGGGCAGCGCAGCGGGCACCACCGGCATCTGCAGCCGGGCAAAGCCCTGGCCGTTAGCCGCAGCGGTATCGCGCACGGCGGGCACATCGCCGGCCAGCAATTGCAGCGCGTTGTACTGGCGCGCAATCGCCAGCTCCAAGGGCGGGATCTGGCCCTGGATGGCCTCGTACTCGGCCTGCGCCTGCGTCACCTGCAGGCGCGAGATATAGCCCACCGATTCCTGGTCCCGCGCCAGCTGCAGCGCGGTGCTGCGCGTCTGCAGGGTCTGGCGCGTCTGGGCCAGCTGCGCCTCGCGGCCCAGCAGATCGACATAGGCCTGGGCCGTGGTGGCCGCCACCGTCAGCGCCACCGCATCGCGGTCGGCCTGGCTGGCGCGGTACTGCAGATCGGCTGCCGTGCTGCGCTCGCCCAGGCGGCCCCAGAGATCGGGCTCCCAACTGGCCTGCAGCTGCGGCTGGACGGAGCGGCTGGTGGTGATGCCCGAGGTGGTCAAGGTGTGGGTGGCGCCCACATTGGCGCCCAGCGACAGGCTGGGTTGCAGCGCGGCATCGGCAGCGGCGAGCTGGGCACGGGCTGCGGCCACGCGGGTGCCCGCCACCTGCAGGTTGGCATTGCGGGCGAGCGCGGCCTGCACATAGCCGTTGAGCTGTTCATCACCAAATGCCTGCCACCAGGCCACCGGCACGGCTGCCTCCGGCCCGCTGGTGGCAGCGGCGCCCGTCTGCGCCCAGGCGCTGGGCACGGTCACGGCCGCATCGGCGGGCGCCTGGCGCAGTGCCGGCGCACAACCGGCCAGCAGCATCGCCATGCCCAGGGCCGTCAGCGTGGTGCCGGCCGAGCCTTGCAAAAACCGGCTGCGGGTCATGGCCGGGCTCCTTGCGCTGCGGCCTTGGCCGCGCGCGTGTCCACATGCACTTCGACCGACATGCCTGGGCGCAGGCGGGCGGCGAGCGGCTGGTTCGGGTCGATCGCAATGCGGATCGGCAGGCGCTGCACGATCTTGATGAAGTTGCCCGAGGCATTGTCGGCCTTGATAACGCTGAACTCCGAGCCGGTGGCCGGTGCCATCTGCTCGATATGGCCAGTCAGCTCGGCGCCTTCGAGCGCATCGACATAGAAGCTGGCCGCCTGACCCTGCTGCATGTGGGCGATCTGGGTTTCCTTGAAATTGGCCACCACCCACAACTGCTCGGGCACCAGGAACAGCAGCTGCGTGCCCGAGGCCACATACTGGCCCAAGCGCACCGAGGCCTCGCTGATCTGGCCATCGCGCGGCGCACGCACCACGGTGTTGTCCAGGTCGATCTGGGCCAGGCCCAGCTGGGCCTCAGCGGCCTTCACCTGCGCTTCCAGGCTGGCGCGTGCCACCTGGGTCGATTTGATGCTCTGCTCGCCAATGCGGATATCGGCCTGCGCCTTTTGCACATTGGCCTTGGCCAGCTGGCTGGTGGCGCGGGACTGGTCGCGCTCGCGCAGCGACACCGAGCCGCGTGCGGCCAGGTCCTCGACCCGCTGCAGATCGGCTGCCGCGCGGCGCGCTTCGGCATCCACCGCCGACAGGCTGGCCTGGCGTGCGCCCAGGTTGGCGCGGTTTTGCGCCTGGGTCTGGTCCGAGTTGGCCAGCTGCGCGCGGGCATTGTCGAGCTGCGCCTGGGCCTGGGCCACTTTTTCGGCATAGATGCGGTCGTCGATGCGCAGCAGCACATCGCCGCGCTTGACATGCGCATAGTCCTGCACATTCACCTCCGTCACATAGCCGCTGACCTGGGGCGCCAGCACGGTGATCTGGCCGCGCACATAGGCGTTGTCGGTGCGCATCATGTCGGAGGCAAAGGGCGGCAGCTTCCAGGCCCAGAGCACCAGCAGCACGCCGGCCAAGGCGACGACCGCCATGGTCAGCACCGCGCGGCGGCTGGGCCGGATCAGCTTGGCCGTCGGTGATGCGGTGGGTGCCGGGGTGGCGGCTGCCGTAGCGGCAGCTGCCGACGCTTGGGCAGCCGATGCGGCGGCCGCAGCCGCCGTGGCTTGGGGGGCAGCGGGCTGCGCTGCGGGAGCGGGGGCCGCTTGGGGAGTGGGTTTTTCAGTATCAGCCATTGTTGTTGCTTTGTAGATAGGGATCGAAAAAGGGGATGGAGGTCAGACGGGCGCCGGCAGCTCGCCCCGGCGCCGCGCGAGCCAGGCCAAAATGCGCTGGCGCAGCACGCGGTAGAACGCCCAGGCCAGGAAGGCCAGCGCCATCGCGCCAATCACGCGGAACACATCGTTGAAGGCGCGCACCGCCGCCTCGCGCCGGATCACCTGCACCAGCTGGGCCTGGCTTTGGGCGCCGCGCTGCACCGGGTCGGTGATGGTGCGGCCGAGCGACTGCGACTGCTGGGCCAGGCGCTGCGCAACCAGCGGGTTGGTCACCGGCATATCGGCCGCAATCGCCTGCGTGTAGAGCTGGGCACGCTGCTGCTGGATGCTGCCCAGCAGCGCGGGGCCGAGCAGCCCGCCCAGGCTTTGGGTGACCGAGAACAGCACGACAAAGGTGACCATGTGGTCCAACCCCTTGCCCAGCGCGCGCTGGATGCCGATCATCATCACCGGCCCCATGAACAGCGCCGCCGAGAACGCGATCAGGAACTGGCTGAAGAAAAAGTCATGCGGGCGGCTCAGGCTGGTGGAGTGCAGATCCAGCCAGCCGCCCACGCCGATCAGCAGGATCGAGGTCAGGATCTGCGGCAGGATGGCCTGGGGGCTGAAGGTGGCAGCACCCACGATCACGCCCAGCAGCATGCCGACAAAAATGACGCCATACAGCGCCTGCAGCTGCTCGGGCACCACGCCCATCGCGCGCAGCAGGCCCACCACGCCATAGTTCTGCTCCGAGATCATGAAACGCATCATGATGGCCCCGGCCATGAAGGTCAGCGTCGTGGGGTGCATCAGCCAGCGCAGCTGGATCAGCGGCGTGCGCCGGCTGTATTCCAGCAGGGCGGCCAGCGCAAACAGCACCAGCGACGCGATCAGCGCATAGGCCAGCCAGGGGGCGTTGAACCACCAGGCGTTCACGCCCTGGGCCAGCACCGCGCACAGCAGGCCCACCGCAGGTGCCACCAGCAGAAAGGTCACAAAATCCAGCGGCTCGAACACATGGATCTGCAGGCCGCGCGGCAGCTTGAGCACCACCACGGCAGCAAAGGCCATCAGCGCGAGACCCGCCTCGAACGCATACAGATGGGGCCAGGGGTTGACGTTGACCAGCGAAGGCGACAGCACCCAGGCCAGCGGCACGGCGATCGAGGACATGTTCATGCCCAGGATGAAGGCCGAGGGCACCTTGGAGGCCGGAAAGCCCTGCATCACATACATGACGGCCAGCGAGGTGGTGGTGGCACCGGCAAAACCGGCGACGGCCCGCACCACGATGGACATGGTGTAGCCCTCGACAAACACGTGCAGCAGCGCCAAGAGCGCATAGATGCCCAGGCCCCATTCGGCAAATACCCGCAGGCCCAGCTGCTGGCGGCTTTTGAAGACCAGCAGGTTGGCCGTCACATTGACCATCACATAGGCCGCAGGCAGCCAGGCGGCCTCGACTGCCGTCAGGCCCAGCTGGCCCTGGATCGAGGTCAGATTGGCCGTCACCAGACCATTGCCCAGACCGCCGACCAGACCGACGAACAGGCCCACCATGATGTAGGCGATGCGCCGGGGCAGCGTGTGCTGCAGCCGCGCGGGCGAGCCCGGCAGCACGGGGCGCTCATGCGTCTCCCAATCCGGGGGTTGCTCGACATAGCGAAAGGCAGGCGCGTTCATACCGTCTCCCTGGCATCCATGCGCAGGCCCTCGGTGATCAGCTGCCAGGCGCGGTCGCTCAGCTGCAGGCGCTCGGCCGGCGTGCGGCCCCGCCGCGCCGCGCTGAACATGCCCACGATCAGCAGCAGATCTGCCCCCTGCAGATCCTCCCGGCAGCGCCCTGCCGCCTTGGCCTGCAGCAGCAAGGGCGTCACCAGCGCCAACAGGCGCGAGCGCAGGTCAACGACCAAGGGGTCATCGAGCGGCAGCGAGCGCCAGTAATCGGTCAGCGGCACGGTCAGCACCGAGTCATGCGCCCAGAGGCGCAAAAACTCGAACAGCGCATCGGCATCGCCCGTCTCGCTCAAGGCATGGGCCTTGGCGGCCAGCCGTTCCAGAATATGGATTAGAAGGGCCCGCAGCAACTCGGACCGGTCCGCAAAATTGCGGTACAGCGTCGTGCGGCTCACCCCCGCCCGCTCGGCCACCACATCCAAAGCCACCGTCACCCCCTGCTCGGTAAACACATGCAGGGCCGCATCGAGCAACTGGCTGCGATGGGCCAGCGCATCACTGCGGGGTTGGCGTTCTTTGGAGGTCATGGGGTAGAGGCAAAAGCATTAAACGTACAAAACTGTACGCTAATTTTTTCAGGCCTGCACAAACCCTGAGAGCATCAGGGTAAACCCGTGGGTTAACGGTGATCTGTTTTTGGTCAGTTCACCGGCTACGCCGGCGAGGAGGAGGATGATGCTGGATGCTCCCAAAGATCACGCTGTTTGCTGTTGAAGAGTGATGAGGAATGGCACCATTAGCCTTAAATATTCATAGATGAATGAAATTCGTAGAAATGATGATATCTATGTTGTTTTAAGCTCAGTGCAAGCAGAGATTGGTATTTTTTCGTCAGCATAGAAGACAAAATAATTCATAGATTTGCTTTTTTCAGACAAAAGACTAATATCTATGAATGCCTCGTCAAAACACATCGCCTTCCGACTACCCGCAAGCCGTCCTGCAGCAGATCGAAAAGCTGGCGCAGAACATTGCTATCGCCCGTAAGCGGCGAGGAGAGTCGCAGGCGCAATGGGCCAAACGCCTGGGCATTTCACAGCCCACGATGGCCCGCATCGAACGGGGTGACCCGTCGGTCGCGATGGCCTCCTATGTGATGTGCATGTGGCTGATCAATCCAAGGGGCGATTTGGCCGGGCTGATTGCACCGCAGAACGACCATGCTGCGCTGGAGCGAGAGGTCGCCAAGGCAAAAAGCCAGCGCAAGCCCAAAACTCAAGAGCCAGCCCATCCCCTGCCATCAGCGGCACAAACAGAGCGCCGCAAAGCCGGGACTGAGGCAGGTACCTTGTCAGAGATAGATCGTCTCACTTCCGAATCTTTAGAAAAATCCCGGAAATCCTTGTTCAGCCCTGCTTACCTGCCCGAGCTGGCTCGGATCGTTGCGGAACCATCAGAGAAGACTCTCAAGGAATGGACAAGTGCAGCCCCAGGACTTGCCGCGCTCATGGCCAAGAAGCCTCCCCAAAAGCCATGACCGCCGACGCCTTCCCCTCCGTCTCTGCACGCACTTATGTGCCGCAAGACCAGCTCTATGTCTGGGCCATGGTCAACCCGGCGGCGCCCACCTTGGCGGGCACGGTCAGCCTTTCGCAGTTGGTGGCAGATTGCGCCACGTTCAGCTATGCGCCAGATTGGTGGAACTTTGCGCTCAGCCAGGACCTGCCCTTGGTACAAGGCCAGCTTTTCAGCAATGAGGAAAAACATACGGCGCCTGGCGCGATCGACGACGCCCGGCCTGACCGCTGGGGCGAGCGCATCATCCGCCACATCGACCGGCCTGCACGCCTGTCTATTCTGGAGATGCTGCTCTTTGCCGGAGACGACCGCTTTGGCGCACTGGGCATTTCCACCTCTGCTGAGCATTACCTGCCGCGCTATATCGGGCCGTATCCGCAGCTGAAGGACTTGGCGCAACTCGCGGCCGCAGTGGAAGATGTGCAGACCCAGGCCCCAATCACCCCCGAGATACAGCGCCTGGTCCAGCCCGGCGTCACCTTGGGTGGCGCCCGGCCCAAGGCCTTGCTGCAGACCGACAACGGCCCCTGCGTCATCAAATTCAGCGAGTTGGATGATGCCGTGGATACCCCGCTGATTGAACACGCGACGATGAGGCTGGCCGCACAGGCCGGCATATACACCGCCAACACTGCGGTGCTGCCACTGCCACCGCGCTATAGCAAGGCGCGGCATGCACTCACCATTGCGCGCTTTGACCGCATCGGCCCTTTCCGCGTGCACTGCCAATCGGCTCACACTGCCTTGCGCGCTGCGGGGTTGGAGCTGAGCTACAGCGCCTTGGCAAGCATCCTGCTGCGCCTGGGCCATCCCGAGCGGCAGGCCACCATGCGCGAGGAGCTATTCAAGCGCATGGTCTTCAACATCCTCATGGACAACACCGACGACCATGAGCGCAACCACAGCATCAGCCTGAACGTGGACGGTTACTACGACCTCAGCCCCGCCTACGACGTGGTGCCCAGTCTGCAGAACCTGGGCTACCAGGCACTCAGCGTGGGCACCATGGGGGCTGAGTCCAGCCTGGAGAATGCGCTCACCCAGATCAAGGAATACGGGCTCAAAAGGCCACGCGCCATCGCGCTGGTGCAGCAGGTGGCTGCGGCCGTGGACCAGTGGGCTGCGCATTTTCAAGCACTGGGGGTCAGCCCGGTGGATATGGAGCAGCTCGCAGCCAGCATCGACCGCGACGCGCTCAGACGGCAAAGGCAGGCTTTTCTTTAAAGCCTGCGGAGCTGGCTGAATCCTTCTGCAAAGCCGGTGCAGCACCAACCCAGCACTTGGAAGATCTGCCTATTTTTAAGGCAGATCAGTGCCCATCCACCACCACAGGCACCCGTGGCGCGACCGCGCACATCAGCTCATAGCCCACGGTGCCAGCGGCCTGGGCCACTTCGTCGATGGAGAGCACGGTGCCGTTGGCGGCGCGGCCCCAGAGGGTGACCTCGCTGCCCCAGCCCGCTTGGGGGACGTCGGTGAGGTCGACGGTGACCATGTCCATGCTGACCCGGCCTATCAGGCGCGAGCGCTGGCCGTCGACCAGCACGGGGGTGCCGTTGCCGCAGTGGCGCGGGTAGCCGTCGGCATAGCCGCAGGCGACGACGCCGATGCGCATGGGCTTGTCGGCGGTGAACGCCGAGCCATAGCCGACGGTATCGCCGGGCTGCAGCTCCTGCACACCGATGACCTTGGCCGACAAGCTCATCGTCGGCTGCAGGCCCCAGTCATCGGCCGTTTGCAGCGGGTAATCGGGCGCGCTGCCGTAGAGCAGGATGCCGCCGCGCACCCAGTCGCCGCGCTCGCTGGCCGACATACCGGGATTGCGCAGCATCGCGGCGCTGTTGCAGATGCTGCGCTCGCCGGGCAGGTCCACGGTGGTCTGGTTGAACAGCGCCATGGCCGCGCCGATGCCCTTGGCGGTGTCGGCATCGCTGAAATGGGTGATGAAGGAGATCTCGTCGACCTGGGGCAGCGCATTGAGCCGGGCCCAGGCCGAGCGGTAGCGCTCGGCGGTGAAGCCCAGGCGGTTCATGCCGGAGTTCATCTTCAGGAACACGCGGTGGGGCTGCTGGGTCTTGTGGGCGGCGAGCCAGTCGATCTGCTGGTCGCAGTGCACCGTGTGCCAGAGGTTCAGGCGCGAGCACAGCTCCAGGTCACGCGCATCAAAAACGCCTTCGAGCAGCAGGATGGGGCCGCGCCAGCCCAGATCGCGGATGCGCTGCGCCTCGGACGGCTCCAGCAGCGCAAAGCCGTCAGCGGCGCGCATGCCGTCAAACACCTGCTCGATGCCATGGCCGTAAGCGTTTGCTTTCACCACGCACCACAGCTTGGCGTCTTGGGCCGCCAGACGGGCGCGTGCCAGGTTATGTTGCAAGGCAGCAGTGTGAATGGTGGCTAGAATGGGGCGCGGCATGGCAAATACTCACAACAAGATTATGAAAACCCCTAGTATTCTGGCACCGTGCTTTCGCCCCTGCGTGCTATAACCTCGACTCCCTACACGCAGCTTACAAATTTCTCGCGCCATTAGCATCCCTTATCAGCCTCCCAACGAATGAAGCGCGGTTTCTACACCATCATGTCGGCGCAGTTTTTCAGCTCGCTGGCTGACAACGCCCTGTTTGTCGTTGCCGTCGATCTGTTGATCAGCGCAGGCGCTGCGGAGTGGCAGCGTGCCGCCCTGGTGCCCATGTTCGCGCTGTTCTACGTGATCCTGGCACCGTTTGTGGGCGCCTTTGCCGATGCCTACCCCAAGGGGCAGGTGATGTTCATCAGCAATGCGATCAAGGTGATCGGCTGCCTGCTGATGCTGTTTGGCCACCACCCGCTGCTCGCCTATGCCGTCGTCGGCCTGGGCGCTGCCGCCTACTCACCGGCCAAGTACGGCATCCTCACCGAGCTGCTGCCGGCCAGCCAGCTGGTGCGGGCCAATGGCTGGATCGAGGGGCTGACGATCACCTCGATCATCCTGGGCGTGCTGCTGGGCGGCCAGCTGGTGGGCCCACAGGTCTCGGGCTGGCTGCTGTCCTTTGATCTGCCCCTGATCGACACCCCCATCGATACCCCTTCCGAGGCGGCAATCTGCGTGATCGGCCTCTTGTATGCAGGTGCGGCCTGGTTCAACACCCGCATCCCGCGCACCAGCACCCAGCTGGTGCCACTGCGCCAGGACACGAGCCGCAGCATGTTCTCCAACGTGATGGACCTGCTGCCCGACTTCTGGCGCTGCAACAGCCGCCTGTGGCGCGACAAGCTCGGCCAGATCTCGCTGTCGACCACCACCTTGTTCTGGGGCGTCTCGGGCAATCTGCGCTATATCGTGCTGGCCTGGAGTGCGGTGGCGCTGGGCTACAGCACGACCAAGGCCTCGGCGCTGGTCGGCGTCGTCGCCATCGGTACGGCAGTCGGCGCCATCCTCGCCTCGATGCGCATGAAGCTCGACGGCGCCACGCGCGTGATCCCGCTGGGCATTGCGATGGGCCTCTTGGTGGTGTGCATGAACTTTATCCACAGCATCTGGCTGGCGGTGCCTTTTCTGGTGGTGCTGGGCGGTCTGGGTGGCTTTCTGGTGGTGCCGATGAACGCCCTGCTGCAGCACCGGGGCCACAACCTGATGGGCTCGGGCCGCTCGATTGCAGTGCAGAACTTCAACGAGCAGGCCTGCATCCTGGGCCTGGGTGTCGTCTACAGCATGTTCACCCGCTTTGGCATGTCGGCCTATGGCGCCATCACCTGCTTTGGCCTGCTGGTGGCCGGCATCATGTGGTGCATCCTGCTGTGGCACCGGCATAATTGCAAGCAGCATCCGCAGGAAGTCCAACGGCTGCTGGACATTGCCCGCCACGACCACCACCACTGAGTGATCCGCCGGTGGGCCACGCGCCAAGCCCACCCGCCCTCTTGCACCCCTTAGAAAAATAGAAAGCTGACAGCGCCTGTTGACCCCAGGCGCTGTTTCCCCTCGCCCCATGCTCACCGCGCTGCCCTTTTTAGCCCTGATGACCAACGCCCTGATCTGGGGCACGATCTGGTGGCCGTTCCGCCAGCTGCAGGCCCTGGGGGTGCACCCGGTACTGGGCACGGCCCTGGTCTACCTGATCCTGTTTTGCGGTCTGCTGCTGGTCAAGCCGGCAGCGGCGGCCATTGCCCGGCGCCACCCGCTGCTGCTGCTGCTGGCCTTTACCTCGGGCAGCACCAATGTGCTGTTCAACTGGGCCGCCACCACCGGCGATGTGGTGCGTGTGGTGCTGCTGTTCTATCTGATGCCCGCCTGGTCGGTGCTGCTGGCCTGGTACTTTCTGGGTGAAAAGCCCAACAAGTACTCCATCCTGCGCCTGGTGCTGGCCTTCAGCGGCGTGCTGATCGTGATGATTCCAGCCGGTGCCACCTGGCAGAGCCTGACAGCCAACCTCTCGCTGCCCGATGCGCTGGCCATTGTCGGGGGCTTTACCTTTGCCGGCACCAATGTGGTGTTGCGCAGCCAGTACCGCGTGCCGGGTGAGGCGCGCATGCTGGCCATGTTCTTTGGCGGCCTGGTGGCCGCCGGTGCCATGTCGGTGCTGGGCATCTACCTGGGCCGCATGCCGGCCGTGCCCGATATGGCCTGGGGCTGGCCGCTGATGGTACTGGTCGTCGCCGTGCTGATCATGCTGAGCAACTGGACCCTGCAATACGGCGCCTCGCGCCTGGCCGCCACCACCGCTGCGGTGGTGATGCTGTCCGAGGTGGTCTTTGCCAGCGCTTCCAATGTGCTGATCGAAGGCACCGTGCTCTCGGGCCGCCTGCTGCTGGGCGGCGCGCTGGTGCTGTCGGCTTCGCTGATTGCGGCGCTGGAGTCGCGCCTGCCCTGAGTGGTGCTGAAGCTGGGTTAGCGACTAAGATAGCCGCCATGCCCGCAACACCGCACACCATCCAGGACTTTGTTCTCCACGACGCCAGCGCTAAGCCGCTGCCGCTGTCGCGCTATGCCGGCCAGGTGGTGCTGGTGGTCAACACGGCCACCGCCTGCGGCTTTACGCCGCAGCTCCAAGGGCTCGAATCTTTGCAACAGCAGTACGGCCCCCAGGGCCTGCAGGTGCTGGGCCTGCCCTGCAACCAGTTTGGTGCGCAGGCCCCCGGCAGCAATACCGAGATTGCGCAGTTTTGCGAGCTGAACTACCAGACCAGCTTTCCCAGCCTGGCCAAGGTAGAGGTCAACGGCCCGCACACCGACCCGCTGTTTGCCTGGCTCAAGGCGCAGGCGGCAGGCCTCTTGGGCGGGCGGATTCTGTGGAACTTCACCAAGTTTCTGGTCGGGCGCGATGGCCGCACGGTGCAGCGTTTTGCCCCGATGACCAAGCCGGCCAAGCTGGAAGCGGCCATCGAGAAGGCCTTGGCTGCTTCTTAAACGCCAAGCGGCGCTCAGTCCATCAACGCCGTCTCCAGCCCGGCGGCAATGCTGGCCAGGCCCGCAATCACGCAGACCGCACCCCAGAACTTGCGCAGCCAGCGGCGATTGCGGTTGGCTTGGGGGGTATCGGGCTTCATGGCGTACTCCTTGCGCAGATGGTAGCCATCCGCAGGTCTCAGGAACCCAGTGTAAGCAGCGGCGGGTCAGCGATCAAGCCAGGGGCATAAAAAAAGCTGTCCACGCTTCCAGGAGCGTGGGCAGCTTTTTGCTGGGCGAATGCCGGGTTTATTCAGCAGCAGCGCTGTCGTCGGCCTTGGCAGCGGCTGGCTCGGCCGCATCGCCTTCGTCCGCCGCTTCTGGGGCCGCAGGCGCGGCTGCAGGGCGTGCAGCAATCGCCTGGGTCTGGGCAGCGCGGTGCAGGTGGCGCTCCACCGCAGCGGGGTGCATGCCGTACATATCGGCAAACTCGGCCACGCTCTTGCCGCTGGCGGCATGGGCGGTGGCCAGCGCTTCGGCCTTGGCGTCGAACTCGGCCACTTCCTGCATGGCGGCTGCCAGCAGGGCCTGGGTCGCTTCATCCTTGACCTGGACCTTGGCCAGGAAGTCGTCGCGGCTCAGGTCGGACGCGATATAGGCCATGCCGATGCGGCGGCGCAGCTTGAGCTGCAGGTCTTCGCCGTCGCGCGGCTTGCGGCGGCGGAAGGACTCCACCAGCGCATGGAACACGTGCTCAGGCGCCATCGCCTCGACGACCTGGCCTTGCAGGTCATGGCGGGACTGGCCCATGGCCACGGCGTTGAGGTAGCGGGTCGAGCGGGTATGCAGGCCCAGGGCCACCTTCAGCTCGTTCTTCTCGAAGGCGTCGGGGTGGGCGGCCATCAGGTCCTGGAACACACCGCGCTTGAGCGGCAGCGGCTGGTCGCCAAACAGTGCAGGGTACAGACCGGCGAGCTTTTCCACCACGGGGTGGCGTGGGCGGGCAGGCGCCTTGGGCGCAGCGGGGGCCGCCTGGCCACCATCACGGCGTGGGCCACGGCCGCCGGCGCCCTGGCCTTCGCGGCGTGCGCCATTGCCGGGCTTGTTGC